>JBFRWG010000162.1:0-27372 GCA_051439445.1 Crocosphaera sp. | reverse complement strand
GCAAAGTCTTAGTCGACTTAGCCCTTAAATATCAATGTCCTCTAGTAATAGAAAAATTAGACTTTCAAAAAAAGAAAAGAACTTTAGGTGAAAAAGGGGCTAAATATGCGAGAATGTTATCTAATTTTGCTTATAGTAAATTCCCTCAAATTTTAGCCAGTCGCTGTCAAAGAATGGGCATTGAATTAATTTGTCTCAATCCTGCCTATTCAAGTTTGATTGGCATCAGTAAGTTTATGTCTATGTATGGACTTGATAGTTCTGTGGCTAGTGGGTTAGTTTTAGCCCGTCGTGCTTTAAGACTATCAGAAAGATTACCTTCGTCAGCCAAGTCCGCCTTACTTGAACCAGTGGATGATAGTAAGCACGTTTGGAGTTAGGAGCGAAAATACCAGAAAAAGTGTCAGGGCATACCCAGACATCGCTTTTTCTCGAATAGGGACGCTCACAGCGTAGAAAAGGTCACGCTATCATCGAAGTCTATTTCAAAACAGACGGGGGTGACTAGCAAGCCCATTGGCACTTTTTCTTCAGGGTGAGATTCCCTGACCTTAGCAGACAACGCTGTTCGGTCTGCGATTACTCAGATGAGTAAGTTTGAGTAAGTTTTTAGGAGCGGTAATGGGTGTCGTGGGCGTTTGTACCATAAGACTGTATAAAAATTCACTTTATTTTAACTTTTCTGGCAAAAAATTCCCAAGTTTTTCATGATACAGTCCTGATGATTATTTAGACGCTCCATGATGAAAAGCAATCTTGCAGAAAAACTGATCAAGAATTATAGCGATCGCACCTACCAACATACGGTGATGATCACCCACAAAGGAACCCCCATAGCCTTTGCGATGGATGAACAACGACGGTTGTTTTATGCGGTACTAGACTTAAACGATACCGAGGGTAACAAAGGGGAGTTTGATGTGGCTTATTGGCCAGAAAACCCGTCTCAATTAAGCTTTCCCTGTGAAATAGAGCAAGTGGGCTACAGTATTGTCGGTGCCACCCGAATGCCAGTGGTGAAATTGGATACGAGGCAAGAAGCAGCCGATCCCACCCTCTTATTACCCGAAGAGGTTGATCCCTTTCTCTCCACCACCGCCCGTTTAACGGCCGATGCGCCCTTCCAAGTCTTTTCCGATAATCAACATATTTTCGTCTTTCGACAGGCGATCGCTAATAATCACCCCGATGCTGTCTATAAGCTCAATAATGGGGCTGTATCAGGAGATTCCAGTCGTAACGACCTACAAAAACAGAGCGATGGTAGCAACGTTTCTGTGGTAGAGAGTACCCTGTTATGCGATCGCTTTATTCTCTCTGGGAAACGATTATCTCCCAACCGAGAAGTACGCTATCAACGCAGTCGCCATAAAACCAACCCAGCTAGTCAAACGGACGGTTTAGGGTCAAAAGATATGGAAGGCAACCCCTTCTATGAACCCACCCAAGAACTGGCTTTTATCCGTAACTTAAGCAACGGTGGGTTTACCGTTTTGCAACTGCCCACTCAAGTGAATGGGATCAAACGCTGGCAATTTTTTGCCCATAATAGCGACACTGGGCGTATTGATGCCTTTAACCTGGAAGTAGCCGAAGATGGACTGTTTAACCCCCAAGGAACCCAACTTTATACCAGTCCCGATCCCAAATATCGAAGTGCCGTCTTAGAAAGGGAACCAGGAAACGACCCCTTCACTGGTGCGCCTTTAATTCCGGTGTCTCAATCTACCAATCATGCAGAAACGGCTTTAGCTTTTGATGGGAGCAGTTATGTCGATGTTCCCTTGTCCCAACCTTGGCAACCGACGGCGTTTACCCTTGAGTCTTGGCTGCGTCCGGCACAGAAAAATTTACCAGAACATAGTAGCGTTTTCAGTTCCAGTCAAAGCGGAACGGTAGACAACTCATTTCAACTAGAGAGTGATGGTTCAGGTAATTACCGATTAAACTATAGGCAAAACAACTCAGGCAATAGTTTCGTTCTTGCGCCCATCAATACGGAGTGGCATCATCTGGCCATTAGCTACGATGGCACCACCTTGAGAGCCTTCATCAATGGTCAAGAAGTCTTTGCCGAAGAAGTAGCCATGTCTTTGCAATTCGATCTATTTCGTATTGGGGTAAATCGTGGAGGAATTCGCGGATTTGACGGAGAAATTGATGAACTACGGGTCTGGAACTATGCTCGCACTGGCTACGATATTACTGGCCAATATTTGATGCGTCTTATCGGTAATGAACCGGGTTTAGTCGCTTACTGGCGATTCGATGAAGGGGCAGGTAAAACAGCGTTTGACCAAACCGATAATGGTTACGATGGCACGATTCAGGGTAATGCTCAATGGGTAGCTTCGGAAGCGAACCTCGGTGATCATGCAGGAATGCGTCGCAGTAGTTTTTCCCTCACCGGACGTACTCTAGTGGGTTCTTTAGCGGCCAAACTGTATTATCAGCAGGAAGAACAAGCAACAGGGTACGACAACAACCGTAAACCCATGAAGAAAAATGCCCGTGTCATGGTGACAGCAGCAACCACAGACAGCAGTGGCAATGATCCCTCCGTAGCAGCGATCGATGTGGCCATTTCTCGCGAAGGACGACTAGCAGGATTGCCCGATGCTATTACCCTGCCAGTGTTGGAAAAACCCGAAGCCAGTGGTAATTTAACAGAAATTACGAATTTAGAAGGAGAAATTCGCACTCTTACCGATGATATTGAGGAATTAGGGGACGAAATTGCCGAACTGAGAACTCAGATTAGTCAGCCTATTAGCTCGAGCAATTTTAATTTTTGGTGTACTTTCAAAGCGATATACACTCAAGATGGAGCAATAATCGGTTATTTCCATAAAGCTCAGAATGGGACAGTTACTTCTTCAACAAATCCTAATCTTCTAGCTAGTCAATGGAAATTTGAGTTCACTTCCCAGGGTTTGACGATTGTCAATCGCTCAGATCCTAATATGAAACCATTATCTCTACCTGTGAGAACACTAGGAGAGAACGTAGGAGAACAGGAATTAAAATTTGGCTATCCATCTCCTTCTTCCGTAAATCTCGAAAATGATTGGGTGTTAGAACACAAACGTGAGAATATCTATGAACTAAAGCGCAGAAATGATGCAGGAAATCCTCTGTTCTACCTGAATGGAGTAAGGAGTTTATTTTACGGCTGGTTTAACGCTGTATCAAATCCAACTCCGACACAAGGTCTGTCTAAGGGGTTTTTGCAGGGAAATGCAACTCTGTTCAAATTCCAACTCCAAATTGAGAAAGTTGGTTTAAATGAACTACTTGCCGAGAAAGAACTACTCCGAAGTCAAAAAGAAACTCAGCTTAGTCAAAAGCTTGAAGATTTAGGAACTCTCTCTGGTGGACAGAATACGGAAATTCGACTGCCAATGAGACTGGTTCATATTGATACTTCTGGCTTGACGGTTAATGGTAACTTAATGAAGTTTGCCAGTGCCACCAATACCCCAACCCTGTTAGATGGAGCAACCGGAGAGTTAACGCTCTACTACCGGGATCAGTCTGGGCAGTTTATGGCAGCCTATTTCCAAACGTTAGTCGCTCGGACTCGGTTACAGTTTCCTGATAATAGCGTGACCCTGTTTGCTCGTTTTGCAGGAAACAACGCCATCAGTGCCACCATTAGTGATGGCAGTAGTGACGATACTTGTAATCTAGTCATTACCAATAGCGATCGCAATATCACAGAAACCTGGAATAATTTACCCCGTGACCCGAAAAAATTGGTAGATATCCTCAATGGGACAGGAGAACGACCCGAAACCGTAACCGCTACCATTGTTCCGGCAACATATAGTATTAAAAAGCGATCGCTGCAAGTGCTGGCCTCAGTGAGCAACGATAGCGCAAATGTTACCAATGGAGAAGCCACCATAATTTCTGGACGGGATAGCGTTTGGAGTGCCAATGCACCAGGACGTGCCTACTACTTCGGTACAGACAGTGATTTGCTATCTTTACCAACCGAACTGCTGTCCCAAACTGCCATGAAATCCGATCTAACCGTAGAAACTTGGGTTAACCCCAGTGATACCATTGATTATACGGCTCGGATCTTGCACCATAACTCTGATGATGCAGCCTATACCCTGGCCTTACAAGAAGTGATGGGTCAAACCAACCCAAAAACCTATCACGTCATCGCTGGTGTCAGTCAGGGCCAAACTGAGAATCATCAAGGACAGCGTTTCCTCAAGAGTAAAGAAACCATCTCTGCCGAAAGTTGGAATCATATCGCTATGCGTTTCCGTCAGTCCTATGGTCTTCGTTTTAATGGCGCAAGCTACCTCGACTGTGGCAATAACCAGATGTTGGATATTGCAGAAGATTTGACCATTGAAGTCTTTCTGCAACTTGAGCGCACAGGCATTCATCAGGGTATCATCGGCAAAGGTTTCTTAGGAGAAAACTTAAAAAGTGTGCCGTATCAGTTATCTATCGGTAGCGATAACAAGCTGATATTTACCTTTGAAGATGCTGATGGAGGAGATCACACCTATTACTCCAATGAAACCCTCAACCCTTGGCAATTTTATCGCATTGCTGTCACTCGTAAGAAAGGCAGAACCCAGAAAGAAAATCCAGGGATCAAAACCATTTCTTACGAAGATGCGGATGGGAATACCCAAACCAAAAATATTGAGGTACTAGAATCTGTGGATGTAGAAGAATGGATGGACATCGCTCTCTACATCAATGGGGTACAACAAGGAGATCAACCCACTCGTTATAATGGGGAGGCTTCTTTAGGCAACGATGAACCCCTGGAAATTGGTCGCTGTTCCTCCTCTCCCCGTCAAAAACACTACTTCCAAGGCATTATCTCTGAAGTTCGCCTCTGGAGTACGGCCCGTAACCAGAAAGACTTAGGTAAAAAGATTCACGGGAGTGAATCGGGTTTAGTCAGTTGGTGGCAGCTAGAAGACAAAGAAGGTAACGTTGCCACAGATAGTAAAAGCAGCAACCACGGCAAAATGAAAGGGGCCCGTTGGGTGAAAAATCCAGATCCCCAAGGGAGTCCCTTTAACCTGCTGTTAAATGGCTTACCTCTAGCAGCCGAAAACATGGGAACCCTACCCTGGGGTAATAGCCAACTTAGTATGGCCGGCTATCAATCCGGTGGTTCAAAAACCCATAAATTCCGAGGAATATTAGAAGAAGTCCGCATCTGGCGCACCCTACGCACCGACGAACAAATTGGGGATAACCTATTTACCCGTCTCAAAGGGGAGACAAAGGATCTCTTAGCTTATTACACTTTTGATGGCCTCTCTACCCGCGCCGACACCACCGAACTGCGAGACAATGGGCTACGGGGCAACCACCTCTCCTTACCCAGTAATGAAGCAGCACGCCCCAGGATCTTCCTTTCTACTGCCCCCATTGGTAATGATACCGCCGTCGTTCGTTCTGCCTTAGCTGGTGTAGAAACGGACTTCCACGAACAAATTGATAGTACCCCTGGTGTGGTAGAGTACGCCGATTTACAGCGAGACAACCAGGGTAACATGGGCGGTGTACTCAAGCGGTGTTATAGTTACCTACAAAACGGTCAGTGGCAGTTAGTCACAGGTTATAAAGTAGGTAATTTAGTCACGGAATGGATTGGCCAAGCTCAGTTTGATCCCCAAGTCATTGGTTATGTCGAAGGTGTCCCTCCCGTTCCCAGTGAGAACTTGGTTGATGGGATTGTCAGTACCCGCTACAACGTAATTGAGAACGTCTCCAACATTGAGGTTGTAGAGAGCGAAACCGTCACCTATAACCTGTCTGCTTCCAAAGAGGGCAGCTTTGATATGGGCTTTCAGGCAGCAGCCTCCTATTCTACAGGGTCTGACGATTTGCTGATCACCGCCCCCCTCGGTATTGGAACCGCCAAAAAATTAGTTGAAGCTCAAGTTGATGTCGGGGTGTCAGGTAACTTTGAACTCTCGAATCAATGGTCCCAAGAAGAAAGCTTAGGAACCAGCATTAACCGCACTCGCAGTATGTCTGTGGCACTAGGAGGTACCTTAGAAGGTGCAGAGTCTGGACAACAGCTTAATCCGGCCATTGGACGGCGTGTTCAACCTGGAAACATGGGTTTTGCCCTAGTACAGTCTCAGACAGCCGATATCTTTGCCCTACGTCTGGCACACAACAATGCTTTAGTCTCCTTCCGAATGCTTCCTAATCCTGATATCCCTGTTGACTGGAACATTATTTCCTTCCCCATCAATCCCCGCTATACTAAGCAGGGAACCCTCGATGGTCGTGTTGGTTACGATGAAAACGGTTCTGTTGTTCTTGACCCTGATTACGCCAATGCACGTCAGTATGGAGAGTACAGCTACTACAAACCCAAGGAAGCCTACGCTATCCAGAAGCGTATCCAACGGGAAGAGCAACGCTTACTCAACTACTATGCCAGTCAGGGAACGGAGATTGCCAATACAGGAGAAATTATTGGTGCTACAGCCGGTGTCGCGGCCGGACTCTTGGCTGGACCTCTTGCAGCCACCGGTGCTATTGCTGGTTTCGGTGCGGTTATGGGTAAAGCCTTAGACACCAAAACTTCCTTGGCAATCCCCCAGAAATTTTCTAAACGAAATCTGGTTAATACCTACGTTTGGACTGCTGATGGAGGCTTCTTTGCCGAAACCACTGAAACCACTGATGTTAAGAGCGAAGTCAGTAGCGGTTCCTTTAACTTTAGTGGTGCGGTTGGAGGCTCTTTGGCAGTAGATGTGGAGATATTTAGTATTGGCTTTAACCTCGCATTTGAAGCTTCAATGGGTGGTGGTCTTAACATCACCAAGACCAAAGCTAAGGATACGGAAAAATCCTTTAGTATTGAGGTTGGAGTAGATGTGCCTGGAGATTTACAAAAGACCGCTCCTGATGAAAACAATGAGTGGAAACCTGTGTTTGATGAGAATGGCAATGCTGTTACCGCAGCCGGCAAAGTGGATGCTTATCGCTTCAAAACTTTCTATTTAGATAGTTCCGAACGCAACTTTGAGGATCTCTTTGGCAAAGTAGTTGATCCCATTTGGTTGGCCAGCGATCATCCTAATGCTGTGGCTTTAAGTCAAGCCAACCAGTCAGACAAAAAGCCCCCCTGTTGGCGGGTATTCCATCGGGTAACCTTTGTTAGTCGCATTCTTCCTGACTTCCCCGATCCCACTGCTGCCCCTCTAGAAAGCACCCTCAAAGCTCAGAATATCAGTAGTAACTGGCAACTGATCCAAAAGCTTGATCCCTTTGTTCGTAATCACACTCAGGATCTTAGTCGTTTTGGTGATGCAGTGCGTCGATCCTTGCAAACCTACTTACCGGAATTAGTTCCCCATAGCAACGAGATTATTAGTTATCTCGCTTTGTATTACGGGATTGAGAGCTAAAACCCGATAAAACATTGATGAATGCCCCGACTTTTGAAATAAAGTCGGGGTTTTTCAAACCTTGTATAACAAACATTCAGCAAACCCCAGTAACATGATAAGGTGAACAGTGGAGTTTTAAGCCAAAATATCTGATGCAAAGTTTGTGGAATGACCAAGACGCAGCTAAATATAAAACAGATTTAGCCCTCAGAGTTTACACATCTCGATTATTAGGGCAAAATCCTTCCTTAGTCTTGCATGGTGGGGGCAATACCTCAGTTAAAATTAAGCAAAAAAATCTCGTTGGTGAAACAGAAGACATCCTCTACGTTAAAGGCAGTGGTTGGGACTTAGCTACCATCGAAGAAGGAGGGTTTTCTGGGGTAAGAATGCCTCATTTGTTAAAGTTAGCCCAGCTACAAAGTTTATCAGACTCCCAGATGGTTAATGAGTTGAAAACTCAGATGATTCGGGCCAATGCTCCCTCCCCTTCAGTGGAAACTATTCTTCATGCTATCTTACCCTACAAATATGTAGATCATACCCATGCGGATGCGGTTGTAACCATAACTAACACTCCAGAGGGAAGAAAACGCATAGAAGAAATATACGGCGATCGCATGGTCATTATTCCCTACATTATGCCAGGGTTCGATTTAGCCCGTCTGTGCGCCCAAGAATTTGAGAAGCAAAAAGGAGATAATACCATTGGGATGGTGTTGATGAATCATGGGATCTTTTCCTTTGCAGAAACCGCTCAAGAATCTTATGAACGGATGATCGCTTTAGTCAGCGAAGCAGAAGACTATCTACAGCATCATCAAGCTTGGAATATTCCTCAAACTGCGGTAAACGCTCCTGAAACAGCTTTAAGTCATAGTTTAGCCCAACTCCGTCATCAGGTATCTATTGCTGCTGGTTTTCCTGTTATTCTTTCCCTACAACAAACGCCAAAAACCCTCAGCTTTGCTCAACGAGAAGACATTACTACCATTTCTCAACAAGGTCCAGCTACCCCTGATCACGTCATTCGCACCAAAAGAATCCCCCAACTAGGAAGAGACGTACAGGGATATGTGGAAGCATATCAAAGCTACTTTAAGGCCCATGTAACCCAGGCAAACGGAGAGAAAACCATGCTTGATCCGGCTCCTAGGGTAATTGTAGATCCAGAACTGGGATTATGCACCATTGGCAAAAATCCGAAAGCGGCGGCCATTGTCGCTGATATTTACGACCATACTATTGATATTATTCAACGAGGGACCCTTTTAGGGGGTTATCAAGCTTTACCGCCCCAAGATATCTTTGATGTGGAATATTGGGAACTGGAACAAGCAAAACTAGCTAAAGGGGGCAAACCTCCTGTGTTTACAGGAGAAGTGGCCATTGTTACGGGGGCCGCTTCGGGTATTGGTAAAGCTTGTGTGGAGTCTTTATTAAAACGAGGGGCGGCTGTAGTTGGGTTGGATATCAATCAGGCGATCGCCGACTTATATAAGGGATCGAACTTCTGCGGTATTGTTTGCGATCTAACCGATGAAACCGCTATAAAACAAGCCTTAGAAGCGGCTGTAAGACGGTTTGGGGGCATTGATATGGTGATTCTTAATGCTGGTATTTTCCCCCCTGCTTGTTCTCTTGAAACCCTATCGACAGAAGCATGGCGACGCATCATGAGTATTAATCTCGATGCTAACTTAGTTTTAATGCGTGAGGTTCACCCCTTCTTAAAATTAGCTCCTAAAGGGGGTAGAATGGTGGTGATTGGCTCAAAAAATGTGCCGGCACCAGGACCTGGAGTTGCCGCTTATTCTGCCTCGAAAGCTGCCTTAAATCAATTAACTCGTGTGGCTGCTTTAGAATGGGGTAAAGATAAAATTAGAATTAATTCTATTCATCCCAATGGTGTGTTTGATACGGGGATTTGGACTGATGAAGTTTTAGCAGCAAGGGCAAAAAATTATGGTTTAACGGTGGAAGAATATAAGACTAATAATGTCTTAAAAGTGGAAGTAACCAGTCATGATGTGGCCGAGTTAGCTGCTAATATGTGTGATAGTTTATTTGAGAAAACAACAGCTTCACAAGTTCCTTTAGATGGGGGAAATGAAAGAGTTATTTAAGTTGTTTTGGATAAAGATAGACTACCTCAACCTTTTATTGAGTACGCTTGAGGTTGAGTTATCATAATTATGATCTATTCTTGAGACTGTCATAGGAGTCAAGGTTATGTCTCGATTTATTAAGCGTTTAGAAGCAAGTGGAATACATGGAAGATTTGATATCAATCTTGATTTTAAAGATGGCATTAATATTATTCATGGGACTAACGGTACAGGAAAAACGACTTTATTACATATTCTCGCTAATGCAGTTAATGAAGATTTTAGACGTTTTGGGTATTTAAGCTTTCAAGAATTACTTATTACCTTAGATGATGACACACAAATAAAAATAGATCAAGAACATTGGTCAAGCTCTAATTCCGATACGTTAACCACAATCTTTATTAACAAAGATAAAGTAGATTCTTACCATTTTTCAGAATTATTGGAAGAAATGAAAGAGCCAAGAAAAGCTGCTTTAAAGGCGGCAGCTCGTGCAGGTTTGAAGGCTAGAAACAAACTAGATATTGATTTAAAAGCAACTTATTTTCCTGCTTTTAGAACAATGATTGAGGCATGGGTTACATTAGATGAAGATGAACTTAGACGTTTTGCTCGAACCTCACCTAACTTTAGGAAAGTTTTAAGAAGTTCACAAAGGTCAACGGAATTAGCTCGTATTCTATTTGGAAAATTTGTCCCTAAACTTAAGTATCCTTCTCCTATAGAAATAGAAGAACATATTAATTCAGAATTAACAGAAGCTCAATTAGAAATTGCCAATCTTGATAGAAACTTGCTTTCACAAGCATTTATTAAATTTTCAAAAGCTATTTCTCAATCATCGGATACAGATAATAACAAAAAAGATCCAGAAGAGATTATTAAAGAAATAACAGAACTTTCAGAAAAATTGAAAAATTCACCTTTTCAAGTTAATTTTGATAACTCAGATAATGTCTATGGGAAATTAATAGAACAGTTACAATCTTTTGAATCAGATCCACAATACAAAACGATTGCTAGTAGAGTTTTATCAGTTTATAAGGATTCGCTTCAAAAAAGACTAGATGCACAAACCCAAGCTTATTCTAGTATTGAAACTTATCTTGAATCTGTTAATGAATTTTTAGATAGAAAGCAACTAAAAATAGGGTATACAAGTTCACCTCAAAGTAGATCCAAATTAGGGGTTAAAATAGGTGAGGAAAAAGCCCTTAATAGCCTACAAGTTTTATCATCTGGAGAAAGACAAGTCGTCGGTTTAATTTATGCTGCCAGTCACATGACAGATGGGAGAATTGTTTTAATTGATGAACCAGAAATTTCACTACATATTGATTGGCAACGTAAATTATTACCAGAAATGCTTAAACAACTTGGTGAAAAACAATTAATTATTTGTACTCATTCTCCTGTAATTGCATCTAGATATCGAGATAAAATGATAAAATTAGAACTACAATCAACAGAAAACCCTAGGATAAATACTAATACCTTTGAAGAAGATAAACCCTATATAATAGATGATTATTTTGACAGTATTCCTTTGTAAAAATTTAGCTAAGGTATCGACTTTATGAACGGATTACAAGTAACTCTTGAAGATTATGTTGCTGAAATAATTATTTCAGAGGATAGTTATTTATTATTAGAAGGATCTGATGATGAGGCTTTTTTTACTCTTATTCGTAATTTTTTAAGAAGCAATAAAATTCAGATTCCACCAGACAAATTAGCTTTATTAAAAGATATTAGTATTGAAACTGCAGAGCGAATAAAAGGAGAACTAGGAAATAGAGCTAAAATAGAAGAAATATGTAACTTAATTGCTGAAGAACCATCAAATGTTAGTAATAGATTATTAGGATTTGTTGATAGAGAATTTAGAGAATTTGAATATAGTAATCGTTTAAATGATAATCTTAAAACTCACCAAATCAATAATAGATTAATTTGGAGTAGAGGTCATTCAATTGAAAATTATTTTTTTGAAATATCAACCTTAAAAGAAGCATTTAATGATTATTTAATCAGCAATTTTTATCAAGAAGCATTTGAAATTTTTGAAGCCAAATTTTCTCATATCCTTAGAATCGCTTGTGCTTTGAGTTTAGCAGGTTTCTCAGAAAATTTACTTAAACTTGTTTCTAAATCAATAGATTGGCAATGTATAGATATCACCTCTACATCTGTTACAATCAATTTAGAAGAATGGGAGAAGATCCTGAAGAAATTCAGGCTGGATCGACTACGAATTCAAAACCTATTTGATCAATTTGAAAACTATTTGAATATGACTAATCAATGTGATGTTGAAACTTTAAGATGGTTATCTCATGGACATATAGGATTTAATTTTATGTTTGCTGTTTATGGAAAATGTCTTTATTTAACAGCTTCATCAGATCAACGTAAAAATAATATTGAAGAAGCTGAGAAAGTTAATAAAAATAAAGATACACGCTTTCGTACAGTAGCAAATGCTTGGATTAGAAGTCAATCTATCGAATTTCAAAATAATAATATTCATGACTTTCCAGTCAAGTGTCTTTGGATATTAATCAATGAAATTTATGAAATCGACACTAATTTTTAAGTCAAAAATCTAACTCAACTGATTATTTTACCGTTAACTTTTCATTTATATAATTCTTTAGTATAATAAACAAGAAAAATAGAAAATCGTTTTTAATAATGATTGAAAATAACTGGCAAAACTTCTTAAAAAATCTCGGAGAATGGCGAGGATCTTTTACTAAAATTTCTCCTCAAGGGGACATACTTGATTCTACTTTGTCTATTATCAATTTAGAAGCATTAGAAGACAATAAATTAGTTAAGTTTCGTCTCCGTCGTTTCCCAGGAAATAGTTATCAAGAAACTCCTACGCAAGACTATGAACAAGACTATCGAACTTTGGGGAAACAACTGATCTTTTTTGATACAGGAACCTTTTCTAAAGGTTCCCTACAACTCGCACCTTTTTCTGAGTTTGGTTCAGAGTTTGGCTTTATTAAAGGCGATCGCCGTTTGCGTTGTGTGTTACTCTATAATCGTCAAAATGACTTTTCTCATATTACTTTAATTCGAGAGTTTCGTAAGGATAGTCATGCTCAAGAACATCCGACTTTAACCCTAGAGCAACTATTAGGAAAATGGCAAGGAACCGCTTACACTGCTTATCCTGACTTTCGACCAATGGACAAGTTTGAAACCACCCTAGAAGTCCAAAAAGTTGATAATCATACTATCCAACAACAACTATCATTTGCGGGAAAGACCATTACATCAAAGGGTAAAATCAAAGATAATAAGATTGTGTTTAATGGAGAAAGACCCCGACAAATTTTATTGTTACCTGATGGAACCTCTACCAATAATCCCTTAAAGTTAGAATTACGAAAACCTTGCTTTTTAGAAGTAGGTTGGTTAGTCAATGAAAGAGAACGTCAACGACTCATCCGTAATTATGATGCCACCGGTGCATGGATTCGTTCAACCCTTGTAATTGAACATAAAATCAATTAAACCTTTTGATTTACTGTTCTAAAGCCGATCTTCCCTGTTTTCCAAGACGAATTAAGAGAAAATAAGCAAAATAAAGAACATAGATAGATAATCCCAAAAGTCCCAAAAATCCCATAAAAGCAGGAGTAGCATCGCCATGAATAATAGACCAATAGCCTACTGGTGCTTGTATCCAAACCTGACAAAAAGGGGTTTCTAAGCTGTTTTGGGAGACAGCACAGGAGAAAAATGGAACTCGAACCATTGCGCCGATACTACCATAAATCGTGATGGCCCAACGCCATGAGGTTACCATCAATTTTAGAAAACTCTGGGGCAAATCTTTAATTTCATCGTTTAAATCAACCCAAAACCATAAAGAGATGGGGATGAGAATGCGAGCGGTGAGAGCAGTAATAAAGCCCATTTGTCCGCAAAAAGCCTCAAATGGGGTGTTTTCTCCCACCCATCCAGGGGCCAATAAATAAACAGTGATCAATAACAGACTGGCAACTCGCCAATAAATAATGAATAAACGCCCAATGGCATCGACTTGTTTAAGTAATGCCCAAATGCTTAGAATCAAGGGGATAATGACCGTAAATAAAACGGCTAATCGGTAATCTGTCCAGATAAATGGTTGAAACCACAAGTCTTCCATAGGGGTTGTGGATTTTCTAAAAAATACTCCAAGTTACACTAACACAATTTTCGACAATTAACACTATCGATTAAGATTATTTTTCCAGACGAATCACGTACCATTGTAGATAGCTATCGGCTCCCATATCCAGATCACAGAAATTCTCCATTAAATATTGGGCCTGAGTTTCTACGGTTGTAAATTTTTGTAATTCTCTGGGGAGATCATTCTGACGAGTTAAGAGAATCATTTTCAGTTTTTCTAATAACTCCTCAGAGGTTAAAATTTGTTCAGGTTGGTCAGTTTCGAGGACAACAAAACCATCCTCTTGATACATAATTGAATCTGGCATAGTTTAAGTGGAAAAATCCTTAATTTAATGGTGTCTTTGCAGTATGATAACACCCTTGCCGACCAGTGGACTACGAGCAATTAGCTCTCCAGTAGTATCTACCAGTTCTAGTTTACGAAAGTCTAAACTTTTTGCTCGCGTTAAGATATTCGTGGCCAAATTATCTTGTTCTTGGTTTGATAAACTATACCACTGCTCTTCCATGGTAACAATCAGACGACTCCTTAAAAAATTCGCTTCAATTTTCCCAATTAAGTCCTCAGAATATTCATTCGTTAAGGCTGTTACTTCTTTTTGAATCGCAGCAATTAAACTTTGTTCTGGGGTTAATTTGGGTTGAGATGGGGGAGCATTTTTAATGGGTTGAGGTAACTCAGGGACATCTAACTTAGGAGGGGTTTCGACAACTTCAGGTTGTGGTAATTCTGCGTTAATTTGGGGGATTTCAAAATCAGGTAATGAAGATTTAAAAAAGAAAAATGATGCGGATAAAACAGCAAGAATAATACTTATTCCTCCAATTATTCCCCATCTAGATAAACCATTGCCCCCAGATGGTCTAGTTTCCCTGGTTTCTTCCTGTTCAATGGTGGGAGTCTCTTCACTTGTTTCTAGAGTTTCCTCCCATTCTTCCGTTTCTTCAGCAACTTCCGACACGGAAGTTGCTGAAGTGGATACCTCATCTTGAGATTCTAAAGAATTCGCAATTGTCTGTGTGCTATTGATTAATGTTTCTAAAATTTCTTGACTCGGTAAAGTTTCTATGGTTTTTTCATTAAGATAATTAACAATGACATCGAGTTTAGTCATTGTGGTTTCTAGGGCGTTAATGAGTTGTTCTTGGGATAATTGATTATTTAAGGAATCGGAATCATTAGACAGATTGGAAGATATGGGAGAAGCGTTTTCTTGTGACATAACTTAATTTCCTCAGCAATAGTCCCTTCAAAACCAAGATCAAATCAAGAGACACCTTGACACTACCACCGTTAAGCTGACCCTGTAACGGGGGATTCTTTGTTCACAGAGGTTACTTGCTTAGACAGGATTTCTCCTGAAAAAGTAGAGGTATCCTCGATCCAATCTATCATTTCTGTTGACAATTTGCTCCGATGAGAATGAAAGTGCTAATATGATTACTGAAAACGAGGAGAAAAATCGGTGCATCGGTTTGTTGTCAGTATCCTGTAGCTCTTGTCCGAGGTTCATATTGGCCAACTGCTCTCGGTAATTTTGTTTCTGTGTAACCCTAAGATTTAAGGAGAAAATTCTCATGTCAATTTATGTTGGCAACATTCCCTTTAAGGTAACAGATGCTGATGTGAGGGATGTCTTCCAAGAGTACGGAGAAGTTAAACGGGTTTATTTGCCTGTGGATAAGGAAACTGGTAGAATGAAAGGGTTTTGTTTTGTGGAAATGGAAACAGAAGACCAAGAAACTGCAGCGATAGATGATTTGAACGGGGCAGAATGGCTAGGAAGAACCCTTAGGGTTAACAAGGCAAGACCTCGTGAATAAAAGCCTAGTTCCCCCAAAATTATTCAAGAATCCTCGGTCTAAAACCCCGCCGAGATCATATATAGTCAAGTATGACCTTTTCTGTCCCGCAATTGGGGTGCATATTGAGATCATCGAACTTTTAGGTTAAAATGTAAAAGCCAATATAGCCTCAAGAGTCAGTGATCTGATTTCAATAGGGTGAAATTCCTGGACTGACACGCTACCTCTAGATACATAAGAACCTACGTCCAAGCCTCTGTATTATGACCAAGCAGAAATTGAATCAGGGAGATAATCTTTACAAGAGGAAAAGAAAAGCATTCCCAAATGCGTTTAGCGGTGCGACCCCGGTGATCCAGAATCACCCCCAGAACGTGCAGCAAGATAATAGCTATGGGATAGAGAGGTGCGTAGTTCACCCCAGGAGAATTAATCTCTCAAAGTAAAAGGGAAGGTAATTTCTGCAATGAAATTCAGTCTGTCTATATTTGACTATACTTTTACGAACTATGTCAATATTTAATCGAGGAATATCTTGTGGCCAAACGTCGTAATTTGAAAAAAGAAAAAGCAGAACGTAATCAAGCTTATGCTCGTCAGTTTCGTCAGAAAACGTCTCGTTCTTTTTCTCGCAACAACTCCTACTCTAATAATAATAATAATCAAGATGATAAAAATGAGGATGATAATGATAACAACTAGGTGACAAGAATAGGCCAAACTACAATCTTTGATTTAGTTGGTACTATGATTAAGCCGATAAATAATGGTATTGGGATCGACTTGGGTGACAATGTTTTTAATCACCATACTTGGCCCTAATGATCCCCAACTGCAGCCTTTTTCTAAATATACTTGGGCTGCTTTTCCGATAATATAGGTTCCATAAGCAGCAATACCAGCTTGCATCATGGCGGTGCTTCCATAAGTGGTTAACATTCCAGGGTTTTCTAGTAAACTCGATGCAGCTAACGCCGTTTTTCCTAAACCTAAGATTAACCCACTAAGAACTTCTCCTAATACTAATCCTCCAGAACTAAATAATATCTTACGCCATAACTTTCCCGCTTCATAATTGGTAATTGGTAATCCATATAATTTTGCTAATGCTCTAATTAAACTTAAATCTGCTATAGTTCCCCCGATAATATCTAAAAAACCAATAGGATTAATAGCAACAGCTAAAGATTTATATTTAACATATTTCCAAACAATTTTTTCAGCTTCTTTTTGACGATTTCTAAGGGTTTTTTGGGCAATGTTTTCTTCTGCTTTTTTTGCTTTCTGTAAGGAATTTAAACAGAGCAAGGAATGACCTTCTTGATTTAAAATCGTCAGAATCTTATCTTTTAAAGGAGCTATTTGTGGGGAAGGTTTTTCCCATTCTTCGGCAGTTTTCCCATCAGGATATTTAACTAAGATAGGAATAGGTTGAGGGGAAGCTGCCACCATAACAATATCTTGGGGAGCAATCAATAATTGACCATTAATAGGAGAAGATTGCCCCAGTTTTCGTAATTCCTCATAGATGGACTGAGCATCTTTTTCAGGATAAAGATCAATTTTATTAAAAACTAAAATAATCGGTTTAAAAGCTTTCCTTAAATCTATTAAAGTTTCATATTCAGTGCGAGTAATATCCTCAGAAATAACAAATAAAATCAAATCTGCTTCATTGGCAATTTCTTGCGCCATAATTTCCCGTTCTTTTCCCTCTATTTCATCCAGTCCAGGAGTATCAATAAATTCCACTTTAAGTTTATTACTAGGGGGAGTCCAACGGACTGCTTTTGGCCATTTTGTCACGCCATGAATAGGTCCCGTATCCAGAATATTTTGACCCATTAAGGCGTTTATAACGGCTGATTTTCCTCGACTAACTAAACCAAATGTAGCAATTTTAATAACATTATTTTCTATTTTGTCTAAAGCTGCTTTTAAAGCTTGTAAATCTTGTTTGACGGCAGCTTGTAATTCTAGGTTAGGAGGATAATTCCAATGACGACGAACGCTAGTATACCAAGATAATGCTTGTTGAAGACTAGCGCGAGTTTGTTGAATATGGTTTTCTTGTTGAGTCAAGGTTGATTAACCAGGAAAATTTAACAATGGAGCAAAGGGCAAGTTTTTAACGATTATGATACCTTAAAAAAGTTGTTGATTGGGATTATTGATGGGTTTATTTATTAGACTTATTTTAGGAACTTTTTTAGTGGTGGTGGGTTGGCAATCCAATCTTTTTGCCACTGATACAATGTTACCTCCTCAAGATAATTATGCACAATATATGTGGGAAGTACATGGCCAGGAAAGACCTCTACCTACAGGTATTTTAACCCACGCCCCCTCTCAGGATGATGCTGTGACTGCAGAGATGGTGGTTTATGGTAACTTGGAAGGGAAACCGATTCAAGGGTATCTTGCCTCTCCTAAGAACCAAAATCAACCTTTACCCGCTATTATCGTAATTCATGAATGGTGGGGACTGAATGAGAATATTAAGGCGATGACTCGCAAAATAGCAGCAGAGGGGTATACAGCGTTAGCAGTGGATATGTATCAAGGGGAGTGGGCAAAAACCCCTGAAAAAGCCAGAGAGTTAGTTACTGATGCTCGGAATAATAGCGATCGCCTTAAGAGTAATTTGAAGTTAGCTTATCAGTATTTAGAAGATGAAGAAAATGCCCCAAAAATTGCTTCAATTGGTTGGTGTTTTGGGGGCAGTTTATCATTAACAACGGCTTTATTGTTTCCTGATACTCTGGATGCTGCGGTTATTTATTATGGTGGAGATTTAGAAACCGATCCAGATGTTTTAAAACCTTTAGAAATGCCCATTTTAGGCATTTTTGGAGAGTTAGATCAAAGGCCTTCTCCTGAGACGGTTAAAATGTTTGAAAGGGCTTTAATGTCTCTTAATAAACAAGTTGAGGTTTATCTTTATCCTAATGCGGATCATGCTTTTGCCAACCCATCAGGGGAACGATATAACCCAGAAGCGGCAGCTGATGCGTGGGAGAAAACAAAACAATTTTTCTCAGAATATTTGGGATAAGTCAGATCAGAATTTAGAATTTAGAATTTAGAATTTAGAATTACGGATAAGATAGGTTTTAGAGCCGGATTTGGTATGACTCCTAAAGTTGCAGGATTAAAACCCTTTTTTTCGGTTAACTTTCCACATAAATCCTAAAACTTCTACTTTTTTCTATTTATTATTAAGGAATTTTGCTAATAAGTTCCCAAAATTAACAGCAAAATTCCTTTTTTTTCCACTGACATCTCAAAACATCTTCAGTAAATTAAGAAGGGTATAGTGCAAACCATGATGCATAAAAAATGAATAAAATACTTAGCTTACTTGTTTTAGTTCCCACGTTCTTTTGTGGAATCAATAATCTTTCGACTAAAGCACAAATTCCTCAAGGTAGTTTTCAAGAAATTTATATTGAAGGTGATTTTAACCAAGTTACTCAGCAGTTAAATCAAACTATAAATCTTCATTTTGTTGATGTTCCTAACATTGAGTTTTCGGTGATTCCTAATGTAAATATTCAAGGAACATTTTTAGACAATCCTAATAATGAAGTTGCTCAAGTAATTAATCAAAATGTTTTTAATTCCAACTTGATGCCGTTAAGCTTAACTGATTTTACCGTTAATGATTTTATCGGTGATGATAATATTTTAAATGGAGTTCAATTTAATGAACAACAAGCATTTATTCAAGGAGATAATAATGTCAGTGAGCAACTGAGTAATCAACATTTAACTGATTTTTTCTTATTAGAACTATCAGAGCAAATAACAGATCCAAACTATATTGATAAATTTTTGGGTGAACTATTAGAAAGTCAGTTATTGGATTCTTTTCAATTTAGTTCACAAGATGCTTTACTTTTTGGAGACAATAATATTGTTGGGCAAAGTATTACTCAAACTTTGGATATTTTTATTTTTTTTGAATCCAATTCAAATCCCTTCACAGAAGACAATTTATTAAATCCCATACAGTTGACTATTCAAGAGACATTTATTGATGATAGCGAGAATAATTATATCATCCAAAGCATTAATCAATCTATTGAAAATATATCTTTTATGGAGTTTTATACTGTATCCCCAAATTATTATTTATCAACCTTTAAAAACAATAATATTGAGTTTCCTATTGATATTTTTATCAATGAAATTTTGAATAATACTATTATAGAAGCCACACAAATTAATAGTCAATTCCTTGAAGTCATTGGTAATAGTAATGAAAACAGTCAAGAAAATGAACAAGTTTTAGATTTAATATCCGATGAAGAATTATTAGAATTGACCATCAATGAACAACAATTGAGTGTAAGTATTCCTGAACCTAGTAACCTAAGAATGTTATTAGTATTGTTACTAATTATTTGTATAAGACGGTTTACTTGGGAATGATTATACAAGTTGGGAAGAGTTGGGAAGAACATTAATTAGGAACGCGGCGATCGCCAGAGACTAGAGGACCCAACTATTATAGAGAAAATTCTTAAATATTCTATAAACTGATAATAAGCTTTATATAAACTTGTTACGCTTTACTAAACTTAGTAAACAATTGAAAAGTTTTATGTCTCAATTTAACCTATCCAATGATGAAACTGTACTTTTAGAAAAGGAGATTTCGCTTGATGGAACAGACTCTTTAACTTTGTATCCAGAACCTTTTCCACTTCCCTATCCAGAACCCATTCCACTTCCCTATCCAGAACCCATTCCTATTACTCGACCAGTTTCTCCTACTCAAGTCACAGGAAAAGAATATTCTAATAATGCGGATAAAGATACTTTTGGCACAGCGGATCCTGGACAAACCTTATTATGGGATGGAACTGGTGCCACCCAAGATGGCAGGGACTATAGCACATTAGGTCAAGTTGATGCTATGGCCAATTCTGGAGATGCTTTCTTTAAGCAAGTCCTAGAAGACAAAGCGGCCTTAGTCTTTTCCACAACTTTCGATGACAAAATATTCTTTGAACTTCCAGCCAACTCCTTTGGTCCAAGAGGAGGAATTTGGGCACAACCTAGTCAAATTGATGCACCTGGACCAGGCAGAGATCCAGGGGTTCAGGATGTAGATGGACTAGAACTTTGGGGACCTGATAACTTCTCTGATGCCAATTATTATTCAGTGTATGGAGATGCCATGATTGATCCTCTCACGGGTCAAGTTTTAAGTGGTGCAGTCTTTGATCAAAATAATAATGTCATCTTCACTAACGAAGAAATCACCAAAGCTGTGAATAAGGTTACTAATCAAGACCTCAGAGCAGTTAATCTAGATGCCATGATGGTCTTTGGTGATGAAATTATTTTCAGTATCGATCCCATCAAAGGTTTAGATGGAGGAGAAATTTTTGTTTACGATCAAAGTACAGGAAATAGCAGTTTCTTGAAACATGGTGGACATTTATGGGATACCAGCTTTGATGTCATGGGTACTTTTGGTACTGCTTCAGAGAACATTAATGCTTTAGAGGCCGTTTCAACCCAGGAATTTGTACTTTATCCCTATCCTTATCCTGTCCCTCCTATCTATGAAGGACCTGGAGACGTTGTTCCTACTTTAGCCTAGTTGCTAAATAGTTGTTTTAGATGAATAATTTGGGGCATAAATGAAGGAAAAATCACTATTTATGCCCTCATTGTTTAATTACTTAATACTAATCTGGCTAGACCAACTCCTGGATAATAATAGTCTAAAATTTGTTGATAGTCATAACCTTTTCTAGCCAACTTATAAGCCCCTGTTTGACTCATTCCCCTTCCTTTGTGGGCGCGGGCAACAATCTCATCCGTTGCTGCATACAAGGACTCGACGACACCCCCTTGATGACTTAAAATTTGTCCTGTGGTACTTTGTACCGCGTGATGACCGGTATTATACTCACTGTTTAACCCTTTATATACCTGCCAACGCTGAGTATTCCCCAAATCATACCAAGCACTGGCAGGGCGGATCATGTGAACTAAAGCATAGGACCGAGCGGCGATCGCCTGGGCTTTGAGGGCTTCTGTAGGGGCATTGGCGTGCATTTCGCTACCCACCACACTATACAAATAATTTTCTAAGTCAACGTGATTGACCACTAAGAGACTATTGCCTTGAGAGACCAAGAGAATCTTACCCCGATACCAGCGATCGCCCACATAGATCAAACCACCTTTTGCTGCTTGAACCCAAACGACTCCAGGTAATGATTTTCCCCCAAAGGATAAAGCACTGCCACTAGGACGTATCTTCCAGCCTTGACCACCTGGTAGGGTTTTAAGCTGTTTGTTATGGCGATCGCTGACAATACCTTGTCCAGATACCCCTAAAGTGGTTCCTGGAGCATCTCGTAGAATGGCCACTCGAATCTCTAAAGGGGGAGGTTGGTAGTTAGGGGGGGCAGGGGCCAGAGATTTAGGAGAAGGGGGAGGCGGTTGGGTTTGAGTGGTTTTAGGGGTGGGTTTCTGGGTTACTGCTGTGTTTTTGGCTTGAGGGACTTTAAGTTTAGGTTGTTTGAGGTAAGGGGTTTGAATCTCTGATTTTTCTGTTGTTATTTGTGAGTTATTTTGAGTCGGTTGTAGTTGACTGAGGGGCGGTAAGGGGTTTGTTGGCAGTTCCTCTGGTGATGGAGGGGTCGAGGGTTGCCAACGAGTAATAATTATGGGAAGGGTAACGGCACACACCACAGGAAATCCCCAGAGATGAGGACGATTGACCAATAAGTTTTTTAATAACTTTTTCATAATAGCATTAAGTCAACAAGAGATAAATAGTTAGATAAAAAACCATAAGTTTAACTATTATATCAGTCAATCAGAATGAGCGAATTTAGAATGAGCGAATGCGCGAATTACCGACCCCTCAAGTTGGAGGTTTGAAACAAGGAAGCTTTTTCTTTTTATGCCCTTGAAAGGGGAGACTTAAACCTCTTTTTTCCCCTCAGTCTTTTTATCTTATAATTTTATGTTAGATTTAGGGGTAATTATTGTTTTTTCTAAATACTTAAATCTATGTCTGTCTCTTCTGGAAGCTTAGTCGCTGCTCAACCTAAATCTTTCTATCGGGTTGAAACTTCTTCACCTCAATGGGTGGAAGTTTTGGTTGACTGTCCACAGGAACAAGGAGTAGATTATAACCAACAAAAATTATATAGATTATATACTTATACTGTACCTTCTGATGTTTTTGTGCAACCTGGGGATATTGTTACGGTTCCTTTTGGGAGACAAGTTTTAGGAGGAATTGTTATTCGCTATACTAATTCTCTTCCTGATGATCTTGATTATAATCAAGTTAAAAGTATTTATGATGTCATTGCTTCTGGATTTTTTACTAAAACCTACTGCACCCTTTTAGAACAAGTTTCTCAGTATTATTATACAGAATTAATGACGGTAATTAAAACAGCTTTACCACCAGGATTATTAAAAAAATCTCAACGTCGTATTCGTTTAAATAGAGACAATATTCCCACTGGTGCAGAAACATTTTGCCGTCCTGTTGCTGCTAAAATCCTTAAATTATTATTAGCTCAAAAAGAAGGAGATTACAGTGTTAAATATTTACAGCGTAAAGTGAGAAATGCTCGTCAAGGAATTAATGAATTAATAAAAAAAGAATGGGCTTTTAGTTATATAGAAACCCCTAAAAATACCAAAATAAAACAGCAAAAAGCAGTGACTTTAGTGGTCAGTAATTTTCCTGCGAATCTAACTCTAAAACAGTTAAACGTTTTACAAGTATTACGACAACAAGGGGGTGAATTATGGTTGACTGAACTATTAAAATTATCTGGGGTTAGTTCTTCTATTATTGACACATTACAAGATAAACAATGTCTAATTGTTGAGTATCGAGAAAGATTAAGATTTCTCGAAACAGAAGAACAAGAACGAGATAAAAATAAAACTTTAACCTCACAACAAACTGAAGCATTAAAAATCATTAATAACTCAGAAAATTATCAAGAGATTTTATTACATGGCGTAACAGGTTCAGGAAAAACAGAAGTTTATTTACAAGCAATTGCTCCCTTAATAGAACAAGGAAAATCAGCTTTAGTTCTCGTTCCTGAAATTGGCTTAACCCCTCAATTAACTGATAGATTTGTTGCTAGATTTGGTAATAAAGTATATGTTTATCATAGTGATTTATCGGACGGAGAAAGATATGACACTTGGCGACAAATGTTAACTAAAGAACCGAAAGTTATTATTGGTACAAGATCAGCGATTTTTGCCCCTTTACAAAACTTAGGTTTAATCATCTTAGATGAAGAACATGATTCAAGTTTTAAACAAACTCAAATCTCTCCTACCTATCATGCAAGAATGGTTGCAAAATGGCGAGGAGAATTAGAAAATTGTCCCGTTATTTTAGGGTCTGCAACCCCCTCTTTAGAAACTTGGAATTCTGTTAATGACCCTCAGTTATTATCCTCCAATTCTCATTATCTATCATTACCTGAAAGGATACAATCTCGACCGTTACCTCCTGTAAAAATTGTAGACATGAGACAGGAATTAAAGCAAGGAAATCGCTCTATTTTTAGTCGTTCTTTACAAGATGCACTGATCAGCTTAAAAGAAAAAAATCAACAGGGAATTTTGTTTGTCAGTCGTCGGGGACACAGTACCTTTGTGTCTTGTAGAAGTTGTGGTTATGTGATGGAATGTCCTGATTGTGATGTGTCTTTATCCTATCATTATACCCACGAAGGGGCGACAGAATTATTACGCTGTCATTATTGTAATTATACCCAAATTCAACCCCCTAAATGTCCTGAATGTAACTCACCTTATTTTAAATTTTTTGGTAGTGGAACCCAAAAAGTAATTCAAGCATTACAGCAAGAATTTCCGCAATTAAGACCTTTAAGATTTGATAGTGATACCACACGTCGTAAAGGGTCTCATCGTCGCTTATTAGACCAATTTTCTCGCGGTGAAGCTGATATTTTGGTAGGTACACAAATGTTGACAAAAGGGTTAGATTTAGCTCAAGTTACCTTAGTAGGTGTTGTAGCAGCCGATGGGTTATTATATTTATCAGATTATCGAGCAGCAGAAAGGGCTTTTCAAACCTTAACACAAGTAGCAGGAAGGGCCGGAAGAGGAGACGAACCAGGACAGGTCATTATCCAAACCTATTCCCCTGAAAACCCTGTTATTCAAGCGGTTAAAAATCATGATTATCATCGCTTTATTAAGGAAGAATTACCCCGAAGAGAAGAGTTGAATTTTCCTCCTTATGGGCGTTTAATTTTAGTACAATTAAGTGGTTTAGATTCTCTAGAAGTTCAAAATACGGCTGAAAATTTAGGAGAATTTTTAGAAGAAACTATTGGCTTAGATTGTGAAATATTAGGGCCGGCACCTGCTAGTATTATGAGAGTAGCTAAACGTTATCGATGGCAAATTTTACTTAAATTCTTACCTAATGCTAGAGTGATTATTCCTGATATTAAAAATTGGTATGAGTTATGTCCTAGAACTGTTAGTTTAAGAATTGATGTTGATCCTTTACATATTAACTAAATTATGGTAATTTTTCATTAATGGAATAAAGATAACCGAATTTTAGTAACAATTAGGTAAAAATTGATGAAGGAAAAAAATACATTAGAAGTTGGTAAAAAAGCCTTTAAAAAGTTTACTCATGGTTTAGAAACAAGGGAATGGGAACCTTTTTTAGAGATGCTGAGTGATGATTTTTATTTTTGGTTTCCTGTGGGAGAATTTCACGGTTTAAATGTGGGTAAAGAACGAGCAAAAGAATTTTTTGATTATGTTGCGAATGCTTACACTGAAGGTCTTAAAGTTACGTTAGATTCCATTACTAGCAATGAAAAAACAGTTGTCTTTGAGTTTAGAGATGAAGGTTTAATGTGGGGACATCCTTATAAAAATAGAGTTGCTGTTGCTTTTGATGTTTCTGGTGACAAAATTTGTGCTTATCGAGAATATTTCGGTAGTGATGCTAAATCGAATTAATGAGGTTTTTCTCCAAAGGCCATCAAAGATAAAAACCCAACGAAAGGATTAGAAGCAGTCATTAACTTCTCTTTCGATGTGTTAATAATTTGTTCTTCTTCTTCGGTTAATGATTTCTCTAGAAAACTGACAAAAGCATCAAAATGGATTAACATCTCTTCTATGTCAAAGTTACCACTATGAGAGAGAATCGTTTCTAAATCAAGATTTTGAAATCCAGTTTGTTGAAGAATAGACCATAATTTTCGACCGATTAATCGATTACCTCCCAGTTTAGCTTGTATGTCAGTTGTTTTATCTAAAATGAAGGATGCTTCACGAATAGAAGGTTGAGATAACCATAAGAGTTCATTATCAATATCAGTAATAATGATTTTGCCTCCCGGTTTAAGAATGCGATACACTTCTTTTGCAGCAGTCATAGGATCAGGTAAATGTTGAAAAATGAGACGACCATAAGCAACATCAAAGCTATTATCAGGTAAGTTAGTATGTGTGATAGATGCTTCTATAAAGGTCACTCTTTCATAACCTTGGTTTTCACTTTGAAGATATGTTCTAGAATGTTCAAGCATCACTGGACTAATATCAATAATGGTAATTGAACTATCAGGAAGAAAGTGGAGAAGCTTTTGAGTTATAAAACCTCCTCCACTCCCTAATTCAACCACTGACATTCCATCTTGTACACCAAACCAAGACAAATTTCGTGCTTCTTTATCCCAAGTTAATTCTGCTTGATATTTTAATCGTTCAACTTCTTTATCTAATGTGGGAGAAGGATTTTCAAAGTAATATGACCCGTGATTTGTCATGAGGAAACCAATCATATAATAATAGGTTACATTATAGACAGATGATTCTGATTTTTCCTCCTCAACCTTGAAAATTATTTATGACCGAAAGATCGTTCATTAGCTTTTTCTTTAGATATATATATTTGTATCTAAACCGGATTTGGTAGTACCCATTAATGCAGGAACCTCCCTCAGTTTTTCGGACTAAAATGAAATCCTCTTGAAATCCTTTTCGGATCAGCGATCGCAGAATAACTTAGCGGCATTCCACCAAAGAGTAGGCATTTTTTTGAGCAATATTTTTTTGTTCGTAGAGAAATTTACGACTCACCTTTTGATTTCTAGCTAATGGATAGATAAGTGAGTCGTTCTGAATTTTCAGCGACAGAAACTCCAATTAACGTCACATGACTGTCTAAAGGAATAGAAGCAAAATAGCAACAGAGTTCCTCAGTCGTTCCTCCAGGACACAGAGGAGAATCGTTGACAATTATCGGTAAACGCTCTCCCCATTCCTGTAATCGCTGTTCCATCTCGACCATATCTAATCCATACATATCAGATGGATCACGTTGAGCGCGAAGATGTAAGGTAATTTGAAAATCATGCCAATGGTTATCTGTCCAGATTGGAGGATTATGATGTTTGCGACGTAAGATAGCACGGATTTGATAATCGAAAATTAGGGACTGCGTAATCACTTGTAACGATGAAGATAGAATCAAGCGAGAAGAAATAAATAGACTCCTCTAAGCCTGATTTTACCTCATATATTTTTGATGAGTTTGAACAACTAAAATGCGGCTGCTCCAGCTTCAGCTACGGCATGATCTTGCTCTCCGGACCCCCCACTAACTCCAATTCCCCCCACGACTTTTCCTTCACTATAAAGGGGTATTCCCCCAGCAAAAATCATGATTTTGCCATTGTTCGAGGCATGAATGCCGAAGAATTGTCCTCCTGATTGACTATGTTCGGCTAACTCTTTAGTCGCAATATCAAATGCCCGTGAAGTATAAGCTTTTTTGATCGAGATATCGA
>JBFRWG010000161.1:0-6631 GCA_051439445.1 Crocosphaera sp. | reverse complement strand
GTTATAGAGGTGGCACCCTTTCCTATTACAAAAGAAGCTGCTAGTGACATAGTAGGAAATTCAGAAATTATCGACAATATTGCCAATAAAGGAGGATTGATTGAAGTAAAAGCAAAACTAAAAACTAATAGTAATAACTTTAGTAGTTATGAATGGTCATCATCTTCAGGTCCTCAACAAAAAATGACCCAAGGGACAACAACTACAGCAAAAGTTAATATTGAAAAACGTCGTCCCCTGACCTTTGTTTTACCTATTCTTAGAGAGTGGAGTGGCATCTACTAAGGGATAGAAAAATGAATAGGTAATCCTTAAATATTCATTTTTATTATACTGAATAATTAGAGCTTTTTTAATATATAGATTTTCGTTCTTGAGAAAAATATACCACTATAATAATGATACCTATCAAGGCGGGAATAAAAGGAACCCAAACCCCTTGAATTAGAAGAAACCAACAAGTTCCCCACAAGACGATAACAATAATACTAATAGCTATTCCTTTATATAAGGGTGTAGGAACTGTGCCAACAATTAATCCTCCAGTCAATGACCAAACCCAAACCCAAAGCAGGTCTACCCATTGCGGCCACCACCAAAATAAGGGGCGTTCATCTTCTACAGCACTAATAATTTCACTAATAACATGACCATGAATATAAATCCCTCGAATCTCTCCTAATGGAGTATCGTGTAAATCAGGAACACTTGCTGCCGTAACCCCAACTAAAACAATACGATCTTTAATTCCCGATAAATTAAAATGCCCTTCTAATACACTTCTAATGGGGATTTGTTTAGCAATTTGTGGAGTATTGCGATAGTTAATTAATAGTTGATTGCCACTATCATTTAAACGTTGGTAACCGCCATGTCTATTGCGTAACCGTTGTAAAATTACTGACCCAAACTGCCAATTTTTATCCTGATTGGGAACTCCAGAAATTCCCTGAGTCTTGAGATAACGATAGGCTAATTGTAAAGCCAAAGAATAGGAAGTTTGACAGTGTGAAGGCACCTCTAGTAAACCAGCACGTCTTGATAACAGATAACGTCGAATTGTATCATCTTGACCATTAGTAGGTTGTTTATCATCGTATAAATCCACAAAACCAACTTGTTGCCGAGAAATTTGAGGAGGAGGGGGAATACTTTGGGTTTCTGAACCATTACTACTGCTACAAATAGCAATTACATTGTCAGAATTTTGCCAAACTTGACTTAATTTTTGATAACCAGGATATGTTGTTGAAGGAACCGGTATATCTCTAAAAATATCGATTCCAATTACTGTGGGTTGATGGACATTAATAGTATTAATTAATTGAGCTAATTTATCATCAGGAAGTGGATAGCCATATTGACGAATATCTTTTTCATCCATACCTATGATTAATAGACGAGAATCAGCTGGCTCACTGGGACGCTGCCTCATTAACATATCAAAGGCTGTTAATTCCATTGATTGTAATAAGCCTAACCAACGAATCCCCATAATCACTAAAGTTAGGGGAATACTCATCAGTAATAGTCGGGTTAAACGAAACTTATAGAACTTTTTTAATACTGTTGATGGTTGAGAGGTAGTAGTATCTTGAATTGTGATAATGTCGGTATCATCTTCTAACTTTGGCCAAGAAAAAGATGTTTCTGCGGGATTTTGACAGATAATCGGCAACCAACTCCCACAAGGAAATTCTGATTCTAACCCCTGTAATCGTTCTCTGGCTTCCCTGACGGCTAAATAAAAGGGTTTTCCCCCACTAAAAGCGCTGAGAAACATTTTTAGAAAATGCTGCGCTACGAGATCCGGTACCGCTTCGCGCATAACAATGATTTGAGGAATAGATAAAGAGGCTAATTCTCGCCCCAACCCCAGGCCATCACAGGAGTTAAATATTCCTAGCTTTAACCCATGAGAAAGAGCTGCTCTAAGGGCATTTTTGAGGTGTTCAATGGTAATAGTTTCGCTGGGATTAATTTCGAGATAACCGGTTCGTTTTTCCTGATTAGTCCAACTATGGCCAGCGAAAAAGAGGATATCCCATCCCTGCTCATCCCATAGTTTCTCATCTAATTCTTGTCGTCGGGGTTCTATCAACCAAACAATTTCCACTCCTTGCAGTTGTTGGAGCATTTGTTGATCTTTTTCAACATCAATCCCCGTACTATTGCCTAAAATGGCTAAAATTCTAACTTGATTAATCTTTTGACGCTTAACTTTGGGAATGCGTCGATATTCTAGGGGACTTAGAGAAACTTCGGCGTAGGGATAATCTTCAAAAAAACGCCAAAGATGCCAAGGAAATCGTCTCAGTTGCTCATTTTCGGTCTCGATAATCAGACAAATTTCTGAATTAATGTGAAGATGGGTTCGTAATTGTCCCTCAAGACGACTGAATGTAGGAGAATCAAGCCAAAGATTAAAATTATCTTTTAATTGGCCCGAGAGGCTAAAAAATTCTTCATCAGAAACTTGGGTAACATCTTCTTCATCAAATTCGATGTCCAAAAATTGAGACTGACGACGAAAGCTGAGATTATCCCCAAGTGCATTGTACAATTTGCGCCAATGTTGATAAATTTGCTCTAATTCAGGTGCAGGGGGTAAACGACCAATAAATTGTAGGGGAATCTGATTATGGTTTTCCCATAATTGAACAGTGATATTAGAAAATCCTTGCCGCCAATCTCCTTTTCCTAATTTTAAAACAACTAAAATACTCAATTTAAACCTTATTTATAATAATTTTTTGGTGACTTTTCTCAACAGTTTACACAGTAAAATATTCTGTTGCACTCCAGTTTTCTAAGCTTAATTTTACCCCAAACTTAAATCCCATCTGACATTTGAACCGCTTAATTTGAATATAATTATCTTGAGAGCGAGATTGAACTGATTGAATAGCTTCTCCAGATTCACTACACAATGTCAAAGTTAGATTTGAAGGTAAATAACTTTGATCACTTTGGGGATAAAGTTGAATACGAACCCCCATTCTCTCATCCACTTCTTGGTTAACACTCATTAATAGAATAACTGCTTGCTCTTCAAGAAAACTGCCCCCTAAATTAATAACTTTTCCTCGTTTCTTTAGTTCCTCTTTCTCTTCAATAGTGCGTCTGGTTTCAAAAACTAAATTAAGCTCTTGTGGTGATTGCCAAATACTATCGACAACATCCTCTAGCCAACGACTTAAATTAATAAATACTTGGTTATTATTGCTGATTTTTTGTCGCTTTTGATAGAGTTTTTTTCTCCAATCCTCATTTTCTAATAAAGCTCCCCATAAGGGAAAAGGCAATGATAATCTGGTCAATATATCATCAGAACTTCCTACCCGTTCAATTAAATTTTCTGCTTGATTTGATGGTAAGCTTGATAAAGGAGAAATAATGGCTCTAGTGGTTTCTTCTAGACACAATTCTTGAGCTACAAAAAAAACATTTATATCCCTAATTAAATCATCTTTATCAAGACTATAAGTTTTTTCGATGGGGTCATAATGACCTTGATTTTTTAGTTTTTCATGACTGGTATAACCCCAAATCCGTATCCATTGTTCATCGGGGTTAACTTGCACCGCTAAATAATAATCTCCCACAAAACTCGGTATATCTATCCATTCCTGGGGAACCGATATTTCTTCATCATCACTTGCTTCTGTGGGAACTAAGATGATTTTTTTATCCCCCATCTTGACAAAACTTCCGTTAACAACATCCCATAACATTAAGAGGGTTTCAAAATTTACTTTAGGAATTTTTGACCGGGGGTATTCTTCTTTTAGATAACTAATGAATGTGTCTCTGCACAGTTGATTAATGTATACTCTCCACTGAGAAGTAGACTGACAAAGGGATTGACTTTGTTCCCAAGCTGAAGATTGATGATCAGAAGATATTTCTAACCATAGTTGAGTCGGTTCGGCAAATAAAAAAGTCATAGCTTGTATTATCCTAAATTTAGGTTTTCTTCTCTATAAGTCTAATAGGGAGTGTTCGCTTATTTGATGCACACCGTTACACTGATGAAAGGACGTTAACGGGAGATTGTCAATGATGTTCAGCATAATAACTTCCTAACCATTCTTCTAATATGCCACTCATTTGTTCAACTCGTTCGGTGTTTAAAGATACATTAAACTCTTTTTGACTCCATTGTGTAACCCCTTTTAATAATAATTGTTTTCCTTTTGTTAACCGACGAGAAACGGTATATTGTTTCATTTTTAATTGTTTTGCGATATCTTTTTGGGTTAAATTCTCTCTATAGTAAAAATTTAATATATTTTTTATTTCAGGAGAAAGCTCATTAATTGACTTGTTTAAAAAATCATCAATTCCTAATGTCTGTTTTTGTCTTTTTTCGATTTCTTCTTTAATCATTAATTCATCTATTAAAGATTCATCTGAAGCTTCCAGATTTTCAATTAATTCTCTCGAGTCATCATTCCCTTTCTTAATATTTAGAGAAGTGGTCTGAGGATATAAATAAGAACGAACAGCTTTAGCACATTTTCGCAGCCATTTCTCTAGTCTTTCAGGAGTAAGTGCTGTTTGATTTGCATCGGTTATTGAATTACTTTTTTGATGATAAACTTTAATGATTTCTAAAAAGATTTCTGTGGTGGGAGCAGTCAGTTGCCGAGTTCCTTGGGCCTGATTGGGGGTATAAATTTCTAGAAAACAATACCAAGCGAGTTGATATTTTTCAATTTCTTGATGGGTTAATCCAACGGTTTTTAGGGCGATCGCTAGACGTTTTTTACTGATTTTTCTTAATAATGCCCAATCACTGCAAATATCCGTTTCTTTTCGTTGTCTTAAGGTATTGGTGATCACACTTCTAAAAATTTGACTTCCATAACTTTTAAGAGAGTTACCTACTTCTTGATCAAAACCAGTTAAAACCTTATCAACGGAAGCGATCGCTATTTGAAACCCATCGGATAATTTATATTGTAGATTACAAAATCTACCAACTGTGCTTTGTGCTGCCCAATAACAGGATTCTTGTAAATAAGCACAGAGATGATCTTGACTGAGAGGATAAGATTTTTCTTGCCATTTTTTATGCCAGAAAATTACCCAAAATGTTTCTGAGGTTGTTGAATCAGATAATTTTCTAAGATTAACTTCCATACTTCGACGCAATTTCGGATCAGTCAACCAACCCTGAAAAGCATCAGAACCTAGTTGAATAAAACTTGAAAACGATTCAACGATATCTTGACGGGAACGCATTAGTCTATTCTTTTATTGGTAGGGACAAACATTCAATAATACCATTTTCATCAACTTGGACGACAAATGTGAATCCAATTGGATTAAATTAAAATTAACATATTTATAGCAATATATGGCTAAAATCCCCAAAAAATAGTCAAACTTAACATAAAATCAACTTCAGTCCCCGCAAGTCCCTAAAATTTATCTCCAACAGCTATGCTACTTTACTGATTAAGAATAAGTAGGGGAACTTAATAAAACTAAAGAAGATTGTTTAAAAATAAACTCGCTATAGTCTGCTAAATCGTCAAGTCCTAGAAAGTTAAGTAAGATTTCAGACATTACGGTAATAAATAGATAGAGAAGTAACTTTTTCCATTTAACTTGCATTGTTTTAATCTCCGCATTTATCTTAGATGTTCTTAAGGGTTCATTACTTTAATAGATTTGATCACAGTGATCTTATGCAAAAAAATACCATAGGGAGAGGTTTTAATACTCTCCCTATGGTATTTTTGTTAATCAAAGAAGTTATCCCCCGGCTACACATTTCTGTAGTAGGGGGATAAAAATGCTCTTAGTAGTAGCGATGAGATTGAGGATGATAAACAGGTACTAAACCAGGTCCTGGTTGAAGTTGAGGGGGATAACCTTGGGGTTGAGAATAACCTTGAGGGGGATAACCTTGGGGTTGAGAATAACCTTGAGGGGGGTAACCTTGGGGTTGAGGATAACTTTGGGGTTGAGGAGGTTCTTCAAAACTCCCTTCAGAAAACTCACCTTGACTACCCATTCCTCCGTCTCTTTCTGCTCGTTCAATTCCTTCAATAATAGTTCCAATTCCTTTGAAAATCTCCCCCACTTGAGCAGAGGCCGGAGTCGAAATCATGGGAATGATGGAGATGGCTAAAATTAGAGCAGCTTTTTGCATGGTTATAACTTCCTTAAATTAGGGTTGAATAAAATGAAAAGAAGAACATAAATAGAAAAATCGTAATAACTTGTCCAACTCCAACACACCTCTTGAAAGCATTGAATCAATTCGCTTCGGTTCTTCTGTTTACACTTTAGAGATGACTTAGAAAATTTATGCAGTTTTTTGAGTCTATTGCACAAATGACATTACCTCCACTATTAGTCTATAGAAGGACTCTAATAGCGGTTTTCAATTGGGTGTATCAATATTTTAGTGAAGTTGAGTGTGGGAAGTATGGGGGGGATTTTTATTGAAATTGTTAGTCTATTGATATGAAAACTGTTATAAACGGTCAATCTAACCTGCATTATTCATGAAGAAAAAACAAAACACAAAAAATAAGAAATTGGCATCAAAAGCGATTTTTTATTAAATGGATTTTTAAAAAGTCGTGAATCTGGCGAATCCAATCACAAAAAACTA
>JBFRWG010000160.1:0-3763 GCA_051439445.1 Crocosphaera sp. | reverse complement strand
TACACAAAGCCGTTAGAATCCACTTCCAAGACAAATTAACCCCCTTTAACAGCATAAATCACCCAACCAAGGGAGAAAAAGAACACTTTGCTTGTACTTTAATTGATACCCCTGACGACATAAAAGCCTTGAACTTGGGGCTGCAACGCGAAGCATTAGACTGGAAACAGCATAATGTGGTCACCATCTCTGAACCCGACTTAATCGTTAACAGGGGCCGAGAGTTACTAGAAAGTGCGATCGCCACTTATGAAAAAGAAGGATATGCCAGTTACGCTGACATAGGAGCAGCCTTAGCGTTATTAGTAGGGTTAAGACCAGGGGAAATCCTAAGAGATGCGGTATTAGAAGCATCTTCCCCTTATACGGTGATTTTAAGCCAAGGACAAGCTAAAACCAGGGGGAAAAAGAGGGCTTATGAGATGCCCACTCTCATTGAAGCCGATACCGTACTAAAAGGGTATAATGTTCTGAGAAATACCTTTAAAGCAGACAAATTAAACGATTTAGAACTAGAATCCTATAAAAATAACCTAAGACGACAAGTAGAGGTGAATTTTAGGGATATTGTCCCCACTTTATCCAGAATCAATGGAGAAACAAATGTAAACCCTCAGAGATTACGGGCGGTATATGATGCGATCGCAGTATTCTATTATTGTCCTCCTCAAGTCAAAGATTTCGTATTCATCAAAGCCATTAATGGACATGAACCCACACCAGGGAAAGCAGATGCGGCCATGCACTATCTAGATTATCAAATAGGAGACGGGGCGATCGCTTCTGTCGGGGGCCAAAGACAAGGGATTAAGTTGGGACAACCAGGGGTGAAAATTATTAATGCGATTGCTGAAAAAATAGAAACAGACCATGAAAAGGCATTGATGAGGTTTCTGTCTCATCAATCTCAACCAACGACCCCTGAAGCTGTACTATTAGACATAACCCCTGAAGTATTAGGATTGTCCCCAGAATGGGTGAAGCGGTTAGAGGCAGTAATGAAACAAACCGGTCAAACCGATTTTAAGGCCATGGTGTGTGAGTTGGTAAAGCAAGAGATTAAGTTTAGGGAAGGAATACGGAACCGGCATCAAGAAAAGGATTTTCAGTCGATGCCCTTATCGAAGTTAAAAAGAACTCGTCACAGTAACGCATCAGCCGAAAAACTACGGCGGGCATTCCTAGCAATTAAGTACCATAACTCCAATGTGGCAACCTCGCTATCGCAGCGTTGGTTCATTAATCCTAGCAGTCTTCATAAATTAGTAGGGGGGAGGTATTCAACCATAACCCCCTGGTGTGAAGCCCATCAAGACGAAATAGATTATAATAATCAGACTTACGAATTAACCGAAGGAGATAATAGGAAAAGTGTGGATATTAGTGAAATGGTAGAAGTGCCGGAAATGCCGGAGTAGTAATAATTTTTGTTCTTTCTAATTCTGTTTTATCTCCGTCCAATTTCTGTTATTTTCGGGAATTTCTTCCTATAAAATATTCATGACTTATTGCTGATAACCTAAAGTAAATAAGACAATACTTTCTAATTGATTTATCAGAGTTAGACTTAATTTTCCTAATTTCCGACGTAAACGAGTTTTATCTAATACTCTTAATTGATGACATAAAGCAACTGAATCTTGATTTAACCCCCCTTCATTTTGTGGAATGAATAAACAACTAGGTAAAGAACTTCGTCTTAAATTGGTAGTTAAAGGTATAGTGATAATAGTTGTCGTAAATTGAGAAATTGTGTTTTCTTGAAAGATGATAACAGGACGTATTCCTGCTTGTTCAGAACCTTGTGTAGGGTTAAGGATGGCAATCCAAATTTCTCCTCGTTCAATTTTCATGGTTGATCTTCTTTAGTTAATAAGTCAGCATATTCATTGATTCCTTCTTCGGCAAGTTTACGATCTTCATCGGCGAATTCTTGATAAAGATTGGCTATTTTTTCTGTATTAAAGTTAGGATTAATTAATTTTTCCCTAAATTTTAGAAAGGTAATGAAATCAGAAACTTGGTTAAGTTGTTCTTGGGTTAAGTGATTAAGTTGTTGGTTAATTTGTTCTTTAGTCGTCATGGTTTTTGGTAATTCAAATGAAATGAAAGTTGATTTATTTTTGTTGGATAGTTTTTTCAATTATTCTAATCTCTTCTTCTTGATTATTAGTGTTCATAAATACTGCGGATATCTGTTATTATAATCTCTGGTAATTTCGTTTTTTTCAGAGCAGTCTTTATTAAAAAGTTTTGTCCAGTTCTCTCCTAATCATGATTTGATTATTGACTCTATTTTAACATGGATAAAAAGTTCTTTTTCGAGAGTCAATTTATCAACTATAGTCCCAAATCTAAAATGGAAAATTGTCTAATTTTTTATGTTTTTTATGATGTTAAATTTTATGTATTCGGCTTGATACTTGAGGGGATTTCTGAGACTTTAGGAGAAGTTAATTAATTACTTTTTAGTCCGTCTCGAAGTGATTTCCTTAATCAACCATACTTTATAGGGGAAAATGGTTAGCATTAAGTTTAATGAATTCGGCTTGACAACCTTATTGGGGTCTGAAATGATTATAAGGAAATTAGCGCACCGCTTGCGGATCTCTTCGAGATCGAAGGAGAGTTCTGCGATCGCCCTACTAATCCATTATTCATGATGTTAAGTTAAATAATTTTGGCTTGACTATTTCATTGGACTCTGAAACACTTATGAATATGAGAAAGTTAGCGCACTGCTTGCGGATCTCTCCCTCGATCGCTTTGAGGATAATCAAACATTCTTAAATTAGGGAAATAACCAGACATGACTTTACGGGTAATGTATGCAACTTCAATCGAAGCTGACTAGGGTGTTTATAATTCCTAATTTCCCTGAAAATCTTCTACACAACTTTTATGTATCCAGATTCTCTGGATGGTCAAATTATTAAGCGCACCGCAAAGCGGATCTTTCCTGCGATCGCTAAACTGCTAAACTATAGAACCAGACCTAAACCCTCATGAAACAAAGCTCCTAGCCCCGTTTGTCCTTTATTTCCTGTTTATGAGGATTTTTTCGGGTTTCAACTGACCATATTTTCTATTTTTCGGTTTTTTTTGGGCATAATTGACTTCCTAGTTCTCTATTCATCTCTAATGTCCCAACTAACTAGCTTTTTGTCCGTGATTCATTCTTTATCCCTTAACATAAAATCTGTGTATAAGTTTTTCCTATTTAGCGAAGAAAATCAACAGGTAAACTTTAAATCCATCATTCATTATGTTAAGTTTAATGAAATTGGCTTGACTATTTGAAGATCATCAAACATTCTTAAATTAGGGAAATAACCAGACATGACTTTATGGGTAATGTAAGTATAATCAAAAAATTCTGGAAAAAGTTTCTGAATGTTAACTTTGATGAATTTGGCTTGACCATTTCATTGAACTCTGAAACGATTATGAAGATGATGAAATTAGCGATCCCAAAGGGATCTGGCAAAGCCAGCACGCAACGAGATCCGCAAGCGGCGCGCTAACCAACCCTACTTTACAGGTAATGTATGCAAGCTCGAGTTAGCCTTACATCAAGGGTAATGTCGGAATGAGTAATCAGATTGAAGATGGTGTTGAGATGTCGAAGTAATTTAGGAGAGAGTTTGTACATACATAAGGGGTGAAGTAAGTGTTGAGTTAGGAGATTAGGGGTCATGTATGCACAATGGAGGAGGGAAATATTGCACCTATGGGATTTATTGCATCCATGCAAGGTCTAGAG
>JBFRWG010000159.1:0-5258 GCA_051439445.1 Crocosphaera sp. | reverse complement strand
GTATAAGGTTAAACAATAGAGAATAAAATATAACCTAAATAGTCAAATTATTCTTAAGTTGATCATTTTTTAAATAGTCGTATAATTAACTAACTAACTCTTATGTAATGAAAATTTTCATTGTTCTACAGTAAAGAACTAAAAATTATTCCCACATTCTCCACATCCACCTAACCCAAATTTTGATACACTAATTGAAAACTGCTGTGGGTTCGGTTAGAAATATGAAGAAAAATTTAACAATCAATCCCTCAAGAAAACTGGCTTTGTCAGTTTCTCTAATCCTCTTAGGGGTTCTTGCTCCGTTGTTGCCGTCTCTGGCTTCCCCGTTATTAAAACCTTCTCTGATAAGCTTAAAGTTTCCGAATACAGGCAATAGAGGCGCACCGGAAAACAGTACAGGAGGGGGAACCCGTAGCGAGGATGAAATGTGTTTAACAAACGAAGACAACGAACCCCCTTTAGTTACCTTGATGCCTAACCGAGAAAATAAGGCCAAAACAGCAACAGACACCCCAACCTTTTATACTTATATTCCTACAACCACAGCGACTCAAGGAGAATTTGTTCTGGTGGATGCTAACCAAAACGAAGTGTATTACACTAAGTTTCCTTTACCAACAACTCCAGGGATTATTAGCTTAAAAATTCCGAAAACCTTGGCCTTACAGCCAGGTAATTATACTTGGTCCTTGATGGTCATTTGTGATTCTCGTTATCGAAACCGAGATAAATATGTCACAGGAGCGGTTGAATATGTAGAATTAAACCCTGAGTTGGAGAGGGCAATAAAAAGTAAGTCTTCCCTTGAACAAGCCCAACTTTATGCGAGTTCTAGTCTTTGGTTTGAAACCCTGGAGACAGTGGTACGAATAAAAGAGGAAAACCCCCAAGAATGGCGAGAACTTTTACAATCAGTGGGGTTAGAAAGATTGGTTGACCATCCTATTTTAGATTGTTGTCAACCGAATCAATAACAGTATTATCTTCAACATCCATGTGGGAACGATTCAAACATTTTTTCTGGCAAAATCGAGGGGTGTGGATTACAACCCCAACAGTGGGAGGGTTAGTGATTCTTTTACGCTTAGGGGGATTATTACAAGGATGGGAATGGGATTTATTTGACTCTTATATGAAATCTCGCCCCCAAGAAGCCAAAGATGAGCGCATTGTCATTGTGGGTATTAACGAAAATGATTTAAGTCGACGCAATGAATCTATTATTAACGATCAAGTCTTAGCAGAGTTATTGACTAAATTAAAAGCGCAAAACCCTCGTGCCATTGGTTTAGATATTTACCGTGACTTACCGGTTCCCCCAGGACATGAAGCCTTACTTGAGGTATTTAACACCACTCCCAATCTGGTGGGTATTCAAAAAGTGGCAGGAGAAGTGGGATGGGAAACCGTGGCCCCTCCGCCAGGGTTAAAAGAAAAAGGTCAAGTGGGGGCCAATGATTTAATTTTTGATGGGGACAACCGCATTCGACGGGGGTTAATTTCCTTGCAGACAATAGAGGGAGAGACAATTTATAGTTTTAGCCTTCACCTCGCTTTACATTACCTTGACAAAGAAGGGATCGCCCCAGAAATGATAGCAGAAACGGAGCAATGGAAACTCGGCAAAGCCCTTTTTTCACCCCTAGAAGCCAATGATGGGGCTTATGTTCGTACTGATGCGGGGGGTTATCAACTGTTAATTAATTATCGTGGGGGTCCTGGCACTTTTGAAACTGTTTCTATGACTGATATCCTTGAAGACAAAGTCTCACCCCAATGGGGAAGCGATCGCATTATTATTATTGGCAAAGTAGGAGAAAGCTTCAAGGACTTATTTTTTACCCCCTACAGTAGGGACTTAACGGTGAGTGGGGCAGAAATTCATGCTAATTTAGTCAGTCAAATAATTAGTAGTTCCTTAGAGGATCGTCCCCTGTTCAAAACTTGGTCAGATTCTTTAGAATGGCTCTGGATTGTATTTTGGGCTGGAATTGGCGCAACCATTACCTGGCGGTTTCGCTATGTGGAGGGGGTTAAACACCTTTCTTTGAAGCGATGGGGGAGTATTTTTGCTGCTGGGATGATTTTGATGGGAAGCACCTATATTGCTTTTATAGAGGGATGGTGGTTGCCGGTTGTTCCTGCTTTTCTTGCTTTTGTGGGAGCAACTATTGCTATTACCGCTTATGTTGCTCGTATGGCTGCAGAAATTCGTAAAACCTTTGGTCGTTACCTTACGGATCAAGTTGTGGCTAATTTGTTAGAAAATCCATCAGGTTTATCTTTAGGGGGACACCGGAAAAAAATTACCATTCTGACTTCAGATTTACGGGGTTTTACGGCCACATCGGAAAGATTGTCCCCGGAAGAAGTGGTCAAAATTCTTAACTTTTATTTAGGTCGTATGGCTGATATCATTACTCGATATGAGGGGACGATTGATGAGTTTATGGGAGATGGGATTTTAGTTTTGTTTGGTGCGCCAACTTCTCAAAAAGATGATTCTACAAGAGCGATCGCTTGTGCTATTGCTATGCAGTTAGCAATGGAATCTATCAATAAACAGATGAAGCAATGGAATTTACCACAATTAGAGATGGGAATTGGTATTAATACAGGAGAAGTGGTTGTAGGTAATATTGGTTCAGAAAAACGCACTAAATATGGTGTGGTTGGCGCACAAGTTAATTTAACTTATCGAGTTGAATCTTATACTTTGGGTGGACAAATTTTAATTTCTCAATCTACTTTAGAGGAAGTAGAAGAAATGGTGGTTATTGAGTCCGAAAAAAAAGTGCAACCCAAAGGGGTTAAAGAGCAGATTTCCATTTATGAAGTGACAGGACTTCGAGATCAATATAATTTATTTTTACCCAAAAAAGAGGAGGTTTATGTCAATATTCCTGCTCCTTTATTCCTTCAATACAGTATTTTGGATGGAAAAGATGTCGCTAATACTTTATATTATGGTAAGTTAGTCAAGTTATCAGAAAATGGAGCAGTTATTGACTATTCTAATGATAATTGTCAAGATTCCATGACAGCAATGACTAATATTAAGTGTAATTTATTAAATTCAGAACAGTCTCAAGTGATTAGTGATGATATTTATGCTAAAGTTTTAGATAATTCTAATGACAATGGGGGGTTTTATATTCGTTTTACGGCTAAACCTCCTGATGTTAGTAAACAACTAGAAGAACTTTATCAAAAGTTAGTATAAAATCTTGATTATTATTTTTTTAGTTAATTTATAGTATTACAATGGTTCAACTACTTTTTTTGGGTTCAGGTTCTGCTTTTACCGTGGGAACTGATAATTTTCATTCTAATATATTTCTCATTACTGAAACAGGGGAAAAATTGTTAATTGATTGTGGTTCGGATCTTCGCTTTTCCCTATATAAAGAAGGATTTTGTCATCGAGATATTACGGATATTTATATTAGTCACTTACATTCTGATCATGCTGGAGGGTTAGAATATGTCGGATTAACCACTAAATTTGATCCTCACTGTAATCAACCTAATCTTTATGTTAGTGAAGATATTGCTGCTGATATTTGGGATCGCTATCTTTCTGGAAGTATGAGATTTATAGAAGGAGAAATTGCTAAGTTAGATAGTTTTTTTAATCTCTATTCTATTGGTAAAGAGGGAAATTTTAGCTGGCAAAATATTAATTTTGAATTGGTTAAAGTCATCCATATTAATAATGCAACTTATCCCATGCCAACTTATGGCTTATTTTTTATCATCAATAACACTTCCATTTTTCTCACCAGTGATACACAATTATGTTATGAAAAACTTGAAAAATATTATCAAAAAGCTGATATAATTTTTCATGATTGTGAAACATCAAAATATCCAACCCCCGTCCATTCACACTACAAGGATTTAGTCCAACTTCCAGAAAATATTAAACAAAAAATCTGGCTGTATGGCTATCAACCAGGACAACTTCCTAATGCTCAAGGGGATGGTTTTTTAGGGTTTGTTGAAAGAGGAGATCGGTTTTTTGGAGAGTTTAGAATGAAGCATTAATAATTAATTTTTAGCTCATTTCATCTGTTGTTTTTTCTCCTTTTTGAGGTCCCGACTCCCAGCAGCAGATAATTCTGCATCCATTAAGGTTTGTCCCGTTGCAGCTAAATAAACATCATCGAGACTGGGACGAGATTGGGCTAAACTAAATAGGGGTAAATTAACCTCTTCTAACGCTTGCTCAATTTTACTCAACGGGTTGCTTCCTGATTGAACGATTAGGTTCAAAGCGTTTCCTTGAGAGGGGTTAATAATAATTTCCTCAACAAAAGGCAATCTTTTTAAGACTTCTTGCGCTTTTTCGGCTTCTGAGACAGGAGAAAATTCTTGTATACGAAGGGTGACTCGATCGCCTCCCAAACGATCTTTGAGTTGAGATGGAGTGCCTTGGGCAATGACTTGACCTTGATCGATAATGGTCACGTTATCAGCTAAGGCATCGATTTCTTCAAGATAATGACTGGTAATCAATACCGTTGTCCCGGCTGCTTTCAGTTGTTTGAGGAAGTCCCAGACGATAAAACGACTTTCAATATCTAAACCAACGGTGGGTTCGTCCAAGACTAAGACATCCGGTTGATGTAGTAGTCCCGCCGCTAGGTCTAACCGTTTACGAATGCCTCCTGAATAAGTGCCAGTTTTGCGATCGCTATAGGCTTGTAGATCCAATAAGCTCAATAATTGCTCAATTCTAGCTTGGGCTGTTTGCTTGGGTAAATGGTATAAGGCTGCTTGGAGTTGCAGTAATTCTCGTCCTGTTAACATTTTATCTAAGGCAACTTCTTGGGCAACATAGCCAAGACGGTTTCTCACCTGTTTAGGGTTATCTAAGGCTGAAATGCCTTTAACTTCAATTTTTCCCCCATCAGGTTTGGCTAGGGTACATAAACAGCGAATGGTGGTGGTTTTTCCTGACCCATTCGGCCCTAATAAGCCAAAAATTTCTCCTGCTTCTATGGTAAAGGAGATGTCTTTGAGGGCTTGGACGGTTCCATAACTTTTTTTGAGAGATTCAATGACAATGATCGGACTGTTCATTTCTTGTCTTGGTATTTTCTAGAATATGCTTTTACTATTTTAGTTCTGATACATTTATGCGACACAACATGGTATATTCCCGTATTGTGCAACAATGGCATCACCATCAAAGTTGATAGTGAAGGTCGTATCCGACAAAGCTTTGAGCATGATCCCCAAAGCACCATTAA
>JBFRWG010000158.1:0-8319 GCA_051439445.1 Crocosphaera sp. | reverse complement strand
GAGTGTCTCCTTTAAACTTTGAGGGTTCAAGTCCGAGATCCCGTTCTACTTTTAACTTGTCTTGTGAGGCGATCGCCCGCCATTGTGCTTGAGTAATGGGGGTTTGACTGAGGTAAAAGGGGGGAAGTTTAACTAAATGTTGGGGTTGCTCTCGCTTAAAATAGTCACGACGATACTTTTTACAAAGTCTTTCAATTTCTTCGTCTGGAGTCCCCATAAAAAATTGCCCTTCTGGGATATAAATCATACGAATGTTAGGGGAATTATCTTCTTTCTCTTCTTCTCTGTTCTGTTCTAAGATTTCGTCGTAATAATAGGCCTTAATGGGTTGTTTTTTGATGATTTTACCTTTGTTATCGACAAAGACAGTTTCTTCGGTAAAGACAAATTGTAGGGTGGGGATAGTAATGGTGAGGGGTTCTAATTTGAAGGGGGAAATATTTTGGATTTCTTCAATTAAGCCCAATTGTAGGTTTTTTTCGTCATCAGGAGGACGGTTAAGAACTTCCCTAACGGTGGTTAAATCCCCTCGTGAATAAGCTGCAAGGGGTTCGGTAACGGTTAATAACGGTTCATACCCTTCCAGTGCGGTTTCTAGATTTTTTAGTAAGGTGGTGAGTCTAATCAGACGGACTCGGTTATTGTTTTCTACCGCTTGTTGTAAGGCCTGTTTCAGTTCGTCAACCGCTTGACTGGGTTGTAGATAGGCTAAGGATAACCATTGTTGGTGTTGTAGGTTGGGGGGTAATTGGCTATTTTCGCCGATTTGTTGTTGAATATAGGTCTGGAGTTGCTGTGCAAGGGTTTGTAGGTCTTCTTTGCTCAATTTTTGGAGGAGAATGTTACGAATATCGGGGGACATTTCGTAAAGTTCTCCATTGACGCGACGGACTAACCCGGAGAGGAGAATATCGGCTACAGCATACCAAGGGGGTTGTTGGTCTTTGTCTTGATGGTGACGGAGATAATAGAGTAAATCGGGGGATAAACTGAGGGGAAAGGCACTGCGGGTGGCTAAGTCGTAGGTATTTGCGTCATAATCTTGTTCAAACAACTGTAATTGAGCTTCTGGGCTGAAAAAGTCATCATCAGAGAGATAGAGTTCCTCTGGTTGAGAAAAGTCGGGTTGAAAATGACGTGCTGGAATGGCTTCTTCTTTGAGCCAAGGAATGAGACGGTCAAAGTCTGAGCTTTCTAAGCCAAACATGGCGAAATTGGGGATATCTTCTGATAAATCGGCGATATCTAGGGCGGTGGTGCAGAACCAGCGTTGATAGGGTAAGGGGTTTAACCAGGCCACTCGGCTAAATCTTCGGGTTAACCGTCGAATCATGTTTTCAGTTTCGCTGAATCGTTCTTCGACATAGCGTTTTCTAGCTGCCCCGGCATCACTGAAAATGAGACAACTGGTAGATTCTGAGGTGTAATTGAGAAGAGTTCGATTTAAGGATTGACTGTCCCAACCTTTTTTTGAGGTGAGAACGTCTTCGGTAATTACATTATCAAAATAATAAGACGTAGCATCTTGCCAAGATTTAAGCAAGATTCTAGCAAAACCAGCAAAGGGAATCATTGAGTCTGAGCGATCGATAATAATAACAATTTCTCGACGATATAGTTGCTTTTTTTTGTAAATTACTCGCTGAAAAAATCCTTGTTTAGCTGCTTCGATAACGGTGGATTTTATGTCCCATTCTCGACGAGGACTTTCAAGGGGTAAAGGATGCAATTGTTCCCAACTTTCTTGAAGTTTTTCAATTCCAATAGGGTAATAATCTGGGTTATTTTTGGGCAAAGAAGTCCATTTTTTTCTGGTTTCAATGGCTGTCCCAATTTGTGAATCTTTGGTATTTAATTGAGGAGGAGATGATGGAGGAAACGGTGGCTGATTAGTAGGTTCTGAGATAGGAGTTCTTTCGCCATCGCTCTTAGATTGATTTGGATTAATTGGGGTCTGATTCTTATTTTTATTGTTAACAATCTTATATCGGTTAATTTCTAAGTCAATTTCTTGCTGAAGCTGAAGCATTTGCTCCCAAGCTTCGTTAAATTTCTGCTTTTGTTCCAGAGATTTAACCCATAAAGCTTGACAAAGACGTTTCAGTTGAGGATTATTTAGATTAAGAGTTTCAATGTCATTAATATTGGCATCAGTTGCACAGTTTTGAATGAGATAAGAATTAACACGATTATATTGTTCAATGGATAAAGAAAATCCTTCTTCATCTCTTAATTGATAAAATAAATCTAGTAAAGGAGATGTCATATTCAATCCCATTTAAACAGTAGAAATTATAAAAATTTTGATTTCTGATTTCATTTAAACTTCTCCATATTCTTGTAAATCATCTCGACTTTTTAGTAAAATACCAGCGTGAGGAAGCTTTTTCTCTTTCAGTTTCTTTTTAATTATATCCGGTTCATACTTTAATAATGATTTAAACCAAAAGATTAATTCACTGGTGCTAACTTTTTTCTCTCCAGGAGGTTTATTATCTTCTTGTGCTTCTCTCACTTGCATAAATCGGCTAACAGCTTCTATGATAATCTCTTGTTCTGCATTAGTAAAACGTTCGGTTAAGATTTTAATCAATCTGTCTGGTTTGGGAAATTCAATATAATGATAAATACACCGTCTTAGAAAAGCATTGGGTAAGTTTTTTTCTTGATTACTGGTAATAATAATAAGAGGAGATTTTTCTCGATCTGCTTGAATTCTATCTTGTGTTTCTTTAATAAAAAAACAACGAGATTCAATAGCTAAAAGCAAATCATTAGGAAAATCTCGATCTGCTTTGTCAATTTCATCCATTAAGACAACAGACTGTTCTTTATCATCTTTACTTTGTTTAAATGCTTTACCTAATGGTTGTAAATTAACCCAATCTTTTGGATTAGCAGGATCTTTTTCATTATTCTTATCTTCATTTTTAACAGTAGAAGAATCATTAATTAATTGACCAATTTGTGCTGCTTGTAGTCGTCCAAGATAATCATATTGATATAAACTTTCTTCAGCTTTACTGGTAGATTGAACTGTCCATTCATAATATTTAATCGGATTATTTTTTTTCCGATAATTAAATTCATAAACTAGGGCATGAGCCAGACGACTTTTGCCACAGCCGGGTTCTCCTTCTAATAGTAATGGCATCCCTAAATTAATGGCTAAATTTACCACCTCAATTAAGTCATTTTCGGCCGTATAGGGATAGATTTCTCGCTGAATGGGTTCATAGTAAATCCCTGGTTTTGGTTGAATTTTACCTGTGTAAATTAATGGTTTTTTATTCATATTTTAGTTACCATGTATTATTTGATGGAAAGCAGTAAATGTTTTTTCAGGATTACCTCCATGACTTTGCTCTAAAAGCCAGTTTACTGTATTTTCATTCCAATTAATTGTGTCATTGAAGGCAATGGCTAATTGTGCAATGATTTTGACAAGATCTTCCTTATTAAATTGGTTTCTAAGAGTAATTATAGGAATGTCTTGTAAGATATCTGAGTTAAGAAAAGGGGGATTATTTTGACTCAGCCAAATCATTAAAAAGAAACCCCTTGATTGAGAAACTGATTGTTTTAGTTGATTCCAAAATTGATTGATGATAATGTCCTGTAACGATGATGGATCTAAACAGTCTACGTTTTTAATAATCATAATTATATTACGCTGATTTAGTTCTTGTTTTAACTTATTTATTTTTATTTTTTCTCCTAACCTAGTTTTTAGATATTCACAACTAAAATTTATGCTACAACTGGTAACCGAAATATCATCAATTATTACACAGTCTTTTAAATCATTCCATTCTTGGATTTTATATTTTATTCTTTTTATCATCCATTGAAAATATCTTCGATCATCACCAATCAGACTGTATAGTTGCATTCTGTGATTACAACTCAAAGCCAATTTTTCTAGATGTGCTAATTCTGAATCATAGTTAAAAAATTTAGTAAAACATTCGTTAAATCGTTGCATTTTCAATTTTTCTTCTCTTGTTTCTTGATGAACTATTTCTCTTTTTTGTTGAGCAGAATTTTCTATAAATGATGACTGAATTTGATTTTCAGTTGTTTGATATCTTTCTAACTCTTCTAGCCTAACACCCAAGGCAGCGCAGAAGAATGTCACTGCAGTTTTATTGATCGGCATAAGCTCTTGATTTGGTTTTAGTTTACCAATAAAACGTCTAAAGGTAGACCAAGAAAGATCATTAGCACGCACAACAAACTGATCAAAAAGCTCTAATATTTTATCAAATTGGATATAATAAATTCCTCTAGTTAAAATAAAATCTTCGCAATCTGGTTTGATAGTGAGAGTTTCTTCATACTTTCGCCGATCTTCAATTAGACAAGAACTTTCAAGACGAAATTTAGTCTCATTGAACGGAACAAATTCTAGTCCTGTTTGTTGATGTCTTTTAATATATTTTTGCACTTGTGATCTTAACCTAAGCTTACCAGCTTTAGCTAAGATGGGACACTTTTTATTCTCTCGACAGTGAGAACTGTCTTTGAACTCGTTAAATTTTTGGAGCAAATACTTTCTATCGCTCTTAGTTAGTGTGATAGTATCTGCCATTTAATCTGTAACTTAATCCCTATATATTGTCACATTTTTTGATCAGTTGTGATCATTATAGCTCAGGATTGATCAGAATGTTCTCTTTCTCTGTTAATGCTCTTATGATGATGATCAGTTGGGCAAGAGATTTAATCTCAAACAGATGCCTACATTGAAGTAAAATTGAAAGGAGGAACAAACAACTATGTTTAGTTTTTTACAACCCAAAACAGAAAATGATAATCAACAAAAGTCAGCTATTAGGATAAACGTTGATATTAACTTGTCTACTCAAATAGTTATGGCAATTCTTGGAATCATTGCTGCTTTATTAGGGATAGGACCAGTCTTAAACCTAGAACCTACTCCCCAACTACCACCTAATGTTGAGAGTCAGATGGAGTCAGAAAAGCAATAAAAACTCCATCTCAGGGTCATACAATTTTCATAATTTTCAAAACTGAAACATCAATCAATGGTAACAACGGGAATTCCCCTAGAAAATTCAGAAGTGTTACCGCTGGGATCAGTTGCAGTTGCTGTTATCCATTGACTTGGATTCGTGAAGGAGAAAACACCTGTGAAGTCAGCTTTTCCCATGGCATTAGTCGTTACTGATATAGAACCTAAAGGGATTTCCCCTTCCCCAAAATTTGAAGGATCAATACTGTTGTTGGCAAAAAACTCGATCACAAATGTAGTGTTTGGAATACTCAAAAGTTTTCCTTGAATCTCTGTTTTCTCCTTTAAGGTTGCTCTCAAGAGAAGAGGGTAATTGGGTCGGCCATTTGAGCTTTCGTCTGTACTACGTGCCTCGTTAGATGTAGGAAGTGGAGTTGGTAATTTGCGTCCCTGTTCCCCATTTACAAAGACATCATAAGATGTAGGTATGTTTGCAGAGAAAGCGATCCCCAACCCGCCGTTGGCAAAGATACTATTAGTCGTAATTGTATTATTCCTTAAAAGAGTGATGGCTCCAGTAACTGTTGATATAGAAGTAAGTAGAATTCCATTTGCTTCATTATTGCGAATCGTATTTTGCCCAATGTGTGTATTAGTAAGCGATGCCTTGAAACCAGCCTCATCGCCTCTAGCTTCTAAACGAATTCCATTTTGACCGTTATAGGCAATCACATTACCAGTAATGCTGGTTCGGGCAATACGAATATTCATCATATTTTGTCGATTGATAGGAAAAATACTAGAAATATCGGAGAAAATTGCTATTCCATCTCCGCCATTATTTATCTTTATGCCATTGGCATTGATACCTATGTAGTTACTCTCAATTTGATTATTCCATGGTTGCCTGCCACGCCCTCGATAGATGTGAATTCCATGACGACGATGACCACCGATGACATTGTGACGAATTAGGTTAGCTGGTTGTTTGAGGCCAATACCATCGGTGCTTAAGATTTTGCTCAACTCACGCTCTCCTGTAATGTCAGTTCCAATTAAATTCTTTTCAATTGTGTTGTCTGTTGCTCCCCATTGCAGCGTTAGGTTAGCTTCTGTATTTCCTTGACATTGGGCATTGCCAGAAATCAGATTGTATCTTACTGTATTCAATCGTGCCAGAGCATTTGAGCGTGTACCACCAATGAGCAGACCATCCCAACAACTACCATTAGGGACAGTTCCAGTCAGATCCGTCCCAATATAGTTACACTCGATCAAATTATGACTAGCATAATTCGAGAGCCATAGGTTTGTTGTATAACTACCAGCGATCACGTTACCTCGAACTTTATGGTTTTCTGCAAAATATCGCTCCCTAAAACTTTTAAAATTTCCCTGTCCAATGACTACACCATGTCCCCTTGAACCTTTAGTATTCCCTAATAGTTGCTTTCCCGTGTAATCTGTGCCAATGAGATTCTCAAAGACATAATTTCCTCGCCTGTCGCCCCGCTCATCACCATTGACTAAGATCCCTAAAAAGGTATTCCCAGAAATCACGTTGTTTTGGATAATATTGTCATTGGGGTTGGTTCCCTTTCCTCCAGCAATAACTACGCCTCGACTATTACCATTAGCTTTTGTTCCACTTATATCCGTGCCAATATAGTTTTCCTGAATGACATTTCTGCTAGAGTTATTTAATAGCTCGATCCCGTAGCGTTGAAATCGATTAATTACAAGTCCCCGAATGACAACTCCATTTGCGTTAATGGTAATTCCGCTAACTTTGCCGGCCAAAGCACCATTTAGTTCAATTACTGGACGGCTAATTGTAATCTTTGCCTCCTGAGAAGCTATACCCGTCGGGTTAGGACAAGTTAATGAATAAGTGCCTGCATACTCAAAGCCAAATTGAGTTGTTCCATCTATTACTACGGCCTCAGTGATGATTGGTAGTGCAGAATTAGGAGTAATTGTCTGCTGATCCAATGGGATATTAAACGTAATCACGTCAATTATGGAATGACCAGAGCCAGCCAGACAATCGCCGTCAGTGGTATCGATATTAAGGTTAGCATTGTTAATCGCTTCGCGAAGTGTGCAACTTCCATCGCCAGGGTCTTCATTATCTTCTGTTGTATCAACCACAATATTCTCAGCCTGTGCAGAAGCCCTATCCATTGAAACCAAAAACAGGCAAGCCAAGCAATAAACAAGTGCGCTCGACGTTTTCAAAGATTGTTTCTCCACGTTGGTTACTATTATTCCTCATCATTAAAACATAAAATTAGATTTTAACAGTGAATCTGAGTTAAAATTATGGTTAGACAATAACTTTTTGCCGAGAATGGATAATGAATGATTATTAATGGTTTATATTCTTAACTGTCGAAACTTTATGAGATTCCAAGAATGATTGTCTAAGTCAATTTTTGTCAATTTATAATGAGCCGTTAACTGTTGTCCATTGAGAATAAACTCCCAATGGTATTTTTCCTTAATAAGTAGTTCATAATCACCAAAATCTAATCTTTTTATTTGCCCTCGTCCTCGACTAATAGCTCCTTCATAAGTTAAATAGATTAAGCGATGATCTTGTATTTTTTGGACCATAATTGCTTGTTCGTCTGGTATTTCAGATAGTGGAATTGTTAATTGCCATGTGGCTAAAGTTTCCCCTTGTTCAAGCATTAAATCATAATGAGGTTGACCGTAACCTGTATGATGATGAAAAACAAATTGTTTTGACATTGCTGAAATATGATGGTTACAAGATAGTTTTTTTCTCCCGTATGGGTAATGAATAAACTACTATTGTTAACGGTGGTTTATTTAGGTACAAAATTTCGGACTAATTTAGAAAAGATGTTAGGAAAAAACCGCTTTAGATAAATAGCTAATACTTCGATTTTCCCAATATAAACCTCTTCTTTATTATTTTTGATAGCTTTAAAAATGCCTTTAGCGCATTGTTCGGGGGAAATACCTTGAGCTTGATTCTCACTTTTCTGATTCAATTTTTCTCCTGTTGCTGTTAACGCATTGAAGGAAATAGGGGTGTTAACATATCCTGGACAAATCAAGGTAACTTGGATATTATCTCGCCAAACTTCTGCTCGTAAAGATTCAAAATAACCGTGCAGAGCGTGTTTAGAAGCAGCATAAGTTGAACGGAGAGGAGTTCCAAATTTACCGACTAAACTACTAATAATTAGTGACATCCTCCCAACCCTGACCGCTTAGGCGGTACAGGGTGGGCTTCCTCATATCACTACGAGGCTTTCCTGCTTCTACGGGAGGCTCTAGATGCCTTTTTAGGGACATCCCCGATAACCTCTTCC
>JBFRWG010000157.1:0-23767 GCA_051439445.1 Crocosphaera sp. | reverse complement strand
TACTAATACTTATACCAGCGCAATGTTGGAAGTAGTCAGTGGTAGTGCAGAAGAGTGGGAGGACTTCTATATTCCCGATATTTTCGTGGATTTCATGGATGGAGAAACAGAAAAAACCATCTTAATTGAAGTTTCTGATTATGGTTATTTTGAAGGAACAGAAAGCTTTAAATTGAAGTTAATGGATGATCCTTATAATCCTGAAATTGTTTTAGGAGAAAATGCCAGCACAACTATTGATATTCTCGATAAAGAAACCACTTATCTAGAATTTGCCTCAAGTAACTATGTAATAATGGAACAAGAATATCCCTTGATAAATCCATTAGAAGTTACTATTACTCGTTCAGGTAATACTGATAGTAATATCACCTTAATGTTGGAAGTCGTAAGTGGCAGTGCAGAAGAGTCGAATGACTTTTATATTCCCAATATTTTCGTCGATTTTTGGCATCAAGAAACAGAGAAAACCGTGTTAATTGAAGTTCCTAATGAGGGTTCTTTAGAAGGAATAGAAAACTTTAAATTGAAATTAATAGATGACTATTATTATCCTGAAATTGTTTTAGGAAAAAATGCCAGCACTAGCATTGATATTCTCGATAAAGAAACCACTTATCTAGAATTTGCCTCAAGTAATTATGTAACAATGGAACAAGAAAATTCCTTGATGAATCCATTAGAAGTTACTGTTACTCGTTCAGGTAATACTGATAGTTACACCACCGCAATGTTAGAAGTAGTAAGTGGCAGTGCAGAAGAGTGGGAGGACTTCTATATTCCCAATATTTTCGTCGATTTCATGGATGGAGAAACAGAGAAAACAGTCTTAATTGAAGTTCCTGATGATGGTTCTTTAGAAGAAACGGAAAGCTTTAAATTGAAGTTAATAGATGATCCTTATAATCCTGAAATTGCTTTAGGAGAAAATAGCAACACTAGGATTGATATTCTCGATAAACAAACCAGTTATGTAGAATTTGCCTCAAGTAATTATGTAATAATGGAACAAGAAGATTCTTTCATGAATCTATTAGAAGTTACTGTTACTCGTTCAGGTAATACTGATAGTTACACCACCGCCATGTTAGAAGTAGTCAGTGGCAGTGCAGAACATTGGCGTGACTTCTATGTTTGGGATACTTTCGTCAATTTCATGGATGGAGAAACAGAGAAAACTATCTTAATTGAAGTTCCTGATGATGGTTTTTTAGAAGGAACAGAAAGCTTTAAATTGAAGTTAATAGATGAACCTTATAATCCTAATATTGCTTTAGGAAAAAAGAGCAGCACTAGCATCGATATTCTCGATAAACAAACCACTTATCTAGAATTTGCCTCAAGTAACTATGTAATAATGGAACAAGAAGATCCCATCATGAATCCATTAGAAGTTACTGTTACTCGTTCAGGTAATACTAATACTTATACCAGCGCAATGTTGGAAGTGGTAAGTGGCAGTGCAGAAGAGTGGGAGGACTTCTATATTCCCGATATTTTCGTGGATTTCATGGATGGAGAAACAGAGAAAACCATCTTAATCGAAGTACCTAATGATGGTTATTTTGAAGGAACAGAAAGCTTTAAATTGAAGTTAATGGATGATCCTTATAATCCTGAAATTGTTTTAGGAGAAAATGCCAGCACGACTATTGATATTCTCGATAAACAAACCACTTATCTAGAATTTGCCTCAAGTAAGTATGTAACAATGGAACAAGAAGATCCCATCATGAATCCCTTAGAAGTTACTGTTACTCGTTCAGGGAATACTGATAGTTACACCACCGCAATGTTAGAAGTAGTCAGTGGCAGTGCAGAAGAATCGAGTGACTTCTATATTCCCAATATTCCCATCGATTTCATGTATGGAGAAACAGAGAAAACCATCTTAATCGAAGTACCTAATGATGGATTTTTAGAAGGAACAGAAAGCTTTGAATTGAAGTTAATAGATGATCCTTATAATCCTGAAATTACTTTAGGAGAAAATGCCAGCACAACCATTGATATTATAGACAAACAAGCTATATTTCATGACCCCATTACAGGGATGATCGATCAACATATAGGAACCTACGATCCCGATATCTTTGTTCTAGGAGATGAAAATGAAGCATTCTATGATACCAATGGACAACTTGACTATGCAGAAATTTGGGAATTTGATATGTCTCAAGATACCATTCAATTACATGGTATCGTAGAGGACTATTACATTGGTTCTTCCTCTTCTGGTAGCAATGATCAACCCATCTTTCTACAGGTTGCTGGTATGGAACATGAATTGATTGGTGTGGTTAAAGAGACAACAAATTTAGATTTAAACAGCAATAACTTTGTTTTTGTTTAAAAAACGGGAGATTTGTTTAGTAGTCAATTAAATATCTTGAGGAGAAACGATGAAAAGGGTAAAACTTTTGCTAGTTTTACCCTTTTACCTTTTACATTCACTGTTTCACCTTGAGTCTTTCTTGGAGATGATCCCCCACCCGCAACGCATTGGCAATAATAGTTAAAGCGGGGGGAACACTAGAACTGGATGGGAAAAAGCTACTATCCACTACATAAAGGTTGTCAATGTCATGGGTGCGACAGTTGATATCCAGAACAGAAGTTTTGGGATCTTCTCCAAAACGACAGGTTCCGCATTGGTTAGCGACTGCTTGGATAGGAATTTCTCCACGGGGGTAAATCGCTAACTTTTCAAACATCGAACTCCCTAACTTTTTCTCCCCTGCTTTGAGAACATCGATCCAACGATAAATAAGGCGATCGTGTGCTTCGATATTATTGGGAGTAAAATCGACATAAATTTTACCTTCTTTGACCCTAACACGGTTATCAGGATTCGGTAAGGTTTCAGTGTACATCCACCAACCAATAGACCGTTTAGCTAACTGTTCGAGACCAAATCCTGGCATTCCTTTGGCTAACACCGATAAAATGGGGGGAGACTCAGCAAAAATAATGTCTTGGAGAAGTCCTCCCGTATTTTCAATATGACCCATGGGATAGGGAAAGTTCTCATCACCCCAATAAAAGTCATTGACACTAACACTGCGGAGAAACTGACCAGAGTTAGAGTTAACACTGAGTTCCACCATCGCAGTTTGGTGGTGTTTCATAAAGTTACGGCCAACAAGATCGGAACTGTTCGCTAAACCATTAGGATGTTTATGGTTAGCTGATTTTAATAATAAGGCCGCTGAATTAATTGCGCCACAAGCTAAAACAATAATATCCCCGAAAAATAGATAAGATTGACCGTTTATCTCTGCTTCTACTGCTCTAACTGTTTCTCCTGAAGAATTAGTAATTAAACAGACCACTTGTGCCGAGGTTTTCAGGGTCACATTTTCATGTTTTAAAGCGGGGACAATCCCGAATACTTCCGAGTCTCCGGTGGGGTCATCCTCTTGACGGGTTAAACTGAGGGGTAAGGGGGTAGGGTGTAATCCTTGTTTGGCGATCGCCTCGACAACGGTTTGGATCTGGGGTTCATGTTCAATGGGAGGTAAGGGATAATCACCACTACGAGAGGGTTCGGTGGGATCATCACCAGTTTGACCATGAACCATATATAATCTTTCAGCTTCGGTGTAATAGGGTTCAAAGTCTTGATATTTTAGACCCCATTCGGGGGAAATACCTTCTTGATGTTCTACTGCTTCAAAGTCTTTTTCTCGCATTCTCACTAAAGCTGCGCCGTAGATTTTGGTATTACCCCCTACCGCATAATTAGTCTGAGGAGAAAAGGTCTCACCATCCTGATCATACCAGCGTTCAGAAGCTCGATATCGTTCTTTTTTAAACACATCAACATTGGCCCTATTTTGTTCTTCTAAGGGCATAAAATCCCCTCTTTCGAGGATGAGGATTTTTTTCCCTGTGGGGGCTAATCTATTAGCTACAGTGCCACCTCCTGCACCAGTACCCACAATAATTACATCATAATGTTGATCATCAATAATCATAATTATTTCCCTGTTAGTTTAAATATTATTTTAAGGAGAAAAATGGATTATTTTCAGAGTAATTATCCATTCTTAATTCTCCATTCTTAATTGTACCCCTATTGCCAGACATAAAGTAAGACAAATAAAATAATCCAAATAACATCAACAAAGTGCCAAAATAATGACGTTGCCATTATCCCAAAATGACCATTATCATAATTACCAGGAAGGAAAGAACGTCCTAACATAATAACTTGTAATAAAACACCTGTTAAAACGTGCAAACCATGAAACCCTGTTAACAGATAAAACATTCCTCCAAAGACACCAGAAGTAAAACCAAACTCTAGTCCATTCCATTCAATAGCTTGTCCAAATAAGAAATAAATTCCCATAGCTATTGTTAAGAAAAGAAAGAGACGAAAGCCCCATAATTGTTTTTTTTCTAAGAATTGTTCAGCAATATAAATAACAAAACTACTAGAAACTAACACCACAGTATTAATAAATGGTTCTCTAACTTCTAGTCCACTTACACCAGCCGGCAACCAGTCAATGGTAGTCGTTTTATAGATGATATATCCTGCAAAAAAGCTCAAGAAAATGATGCTTTCTGAAGCAAGAAAGACGATAAACCCGAAAATACTATTACCTTGTTCATCGTGTTCGTGTGCGTGTTCATGATGTAACTGTTGTGATGAAATTGAACTATCCATTTTATTCTCCAAATAGTTTCCAGATGCTTAAATGACAGCATAAAAAAATAATGATAATAGTTAACAGTTAACAACTATTAACTATTAACTATCAACTATTCCCCATGATGGCCTAATACCCCTTCAAGGTTGCTTACCAAAGGTTCTGACTTACCATAACTGTAGGGTTCAGAAACAACGATAGGAGTGTCTTCAAAGTTTTCTATAGGAGGAGGAGAAGCGATGATCCACTCTAAACCAATAGCGCGCCAAGGGTTGCTAGGGGCGATCGGCCCTTGTATCCAAGAACTCATAATATTGAAGATGAAGGGTAAGGTGGACATTCCCAGTAAAAATGCCCCTAAACTGGCTAAAACGTTCCAAAAGGTGTATTCTGGGTCATAGGAAGCAACTCTACGCAACATTCCTTGTAACCCTAACGGGTGCATGGGTAAAAAGTTCAGGTTTGTACCAATAAAAGCTAACCAGAAATGCACTTGACCCCAACTTTCGTAATACATCCGTCCCGTCATTTTGGGGAACCAGTGATAAATAGCAGCATACATTCCCATGGTTACAGTTCCGTATAACACATAATGGAAATGGCCCACCACAAAATAGGTGTTATTAACATGAATATCCACAGGAACCGCAGATAACATAATTCCCGTTACCCCGGCGAAGATAAACATGACTAACGCACCCATAGCAAATAACATGGGAGTATTGAGACGTAACTTACCCCCCCAAATAGTTGCTACCCAAGCAAACACTTTAATCCCCGTGGGAACTGAGACACACATGGTAGATAACATAAATACCATTCTCATCCATCCAGGAGTCCCACTCGCATACATATGGTGTACCCAGACTAACCCACTGACTGCTGCAATAAGTAAAGAAGAGATAGCAACAATCTTGTAACCAAAGAGAGGTTTACGGGAATAAACTGGGAATATTTCCGAGAAAATACCAAAGATAGGCAGAATAATTACATAAACCGCAGGGTGGGAATAGAACCAGAAAAAGTGTTGAAACAAGATGGGATTTCCCCCTTGGGAGGGGTCAAAAAAGCTGGTTCCCACAGTTAAATCAAACAGTAACATGACGGCCCCGGCAGTTAAAGCAGGAAGACCGAATAATTGAATGATTTGCGCACTAAAAACAGCCCAAACAAAAATCGGCATCCGAAAGAAGGTCATTCCTGGGGCCCGCATTTTAACCACGGTGGTAACAAAATTAACTGCCCCCATAATAGACGCTACCCCAGAAATAGCCACCGCTAAGATCCAGAGAAACTGTCCTGTTATCAGTTGTCCTGTGGGGTTTTGGATACTCACAGGAGGATAGGACCACCAACCGGACTGGGCCGAACCACTGGGGACAAAAAAGCTGGCCATCATTAATATTCCCACCACCGGAACCATCCAAAAGGCCACTGCATTGAGACGAGGGAAGGCCATATCTTTGGCCCCGATCATAATGGGAACTAAATAGTTAGCGAGTCCCAATAATGAGGGGAATGTCCACAAAAACAGCATCACTGTTCCGTGCATGGTGAACATTCCGTTATAAAAGGTTCTATCGACGAGATCCGCTTCAGGAGTAATAAGTTCTCCCCTGATGACCATCGCAAACATACCACCGATGAGAAAGAAGATAAAGGAAGTCACTAAGTATTGAATACCAATGACTTTATGATCTGTACTAAAGCTAAAATATCGTTTCCAGTCTCTGGCCGATAGGTCTTGATAGCTTTCTGTAATAATTGTTGTACTTTTGATTTGACTATCTGTCATTTTTAGAATGAAGAATTTAGAATGAAGAATTTAGAATTGATAATTTACAAAACAATTAAATCAATTCTTTTTTTGTTTCTAAACTTGATTCTTAGAAACACTGCTATAGTTAACGACTGGAGGATCAGCAGGAATAATGGTCGGCCAACCTGTTTTAAAGCCTTTTTCCTTTTGTTCCCTGTATTCAGCAGCAGCTTGGTTATAAGCAGGAGAAGGTTTCCGTTTTTTTGCTTCAGCTAACCAACTAGCGTAAGCTTCAGGGGACTCTACAACTACATTCGTCTGCATGGTGGCAAAATAAGTCCCACTAAACTGTGAGTCCCTTAAACGATAGGTTCCTTCTTTAATCGGAGTAAACTCAAAATTAATGGTTTCATTGGGAACAATATCCTGTTTGACCCGAAATGCGGGAATATATAAGCCATGCAGCACATCTTCTGAGGTTAAAGCTAACTTAATGCGATGGTTTGCCGGAAGATGTAACTCCGTACTGGTAACATGACTCTCCGGATAACGAAACACCCAGGCCCATTGTTTGGAAATAACTTCTATTTCTTCTGTCGGTTGTTCTTCAACTACTACAGGAGTATCACCATGTCCCATCGATAGGTGCATCATTTCCATCGGACCGCGAATGGCCATTTGATCATAGATATAGTAACTATAACCCGCTAACCAAAACACTAATAAGATAGGAATCGCTGTCCAAACCACTTCTAAAGTGACATTCCCTTCAATATGGGGTCCGTCACTAAAATCATATTTGGCCGCCCTCTGAAACACAACAGAGTAAATCATCACTCCTGTGATCCCCAGAAAGATAAAGGTTCCTAATGTAACCAGAAAAGCAAATAATTTGTCAATTAATAACGACTCGGCCGACGCTTGAGGAGGGAACCAAGAATAGGATAAATGTCCCATCCACAGACTCACCCCAGTTAAAGCGATCGCATAAGCGACGATAAATAAGATATTACGAGGTTTCATGATCTAAGTAGTAACGATAAAACACATCAGATGTTATCCTGTCGGGACTTAAATACCCTGTAGGGGCTTAATAATATTAAGCCCAACCCAACATCAAAACTCGGTATTTAACCCAATATCAAGCCCCTGAGACTGCAATAACTGGGTTTCTTGTCCAGCGTGTAAAAGTTGATCGGCTGTATTATGAACACCAAACTCAGCCGCTATTTGCGCCCCCAGAGTGCCATGAATAAACAGCAACAATAACATAAACATCCCCACCCCTAGATAACTCCATTGCACTTGGATGGTTCTTTCTTTACGCCAGATAAACCGTTGAAACCCTCGCCAGATGGTCATTCCCACCATGAAAGCCAAGAGGAAAACCCCTCCCACACCATGCCATAACATGGTTGACATAGCATCCATTCCCCAGGCACTTTTGACATCGGTAATCGGGTTGGCCAGCATCATCTCATAAAAACCAGCAGCAACGGTAAAAATGGTGATAATCGAAGCAGCTAGGATGTTATACCAACCCACATCAAAAAAATTGCTACGAATGGCAGGAATAGCCAGAATTTTCAATAAGGGTTTTTTGAAGCCATATATTGCCCCTAACATATCAAAGAGAATGGCAATGATGAACAAACCCAAAGTTAAATGAACTAAATTAGGATGAATAGGAATACTATAAGGCAGTCCATTGGCACCCAGTTCCGCATTTAAAGTATCAATTACGTTAGGATTCATTATTGTAAGATTCCCTCCTTAATCGCTTCGACAACAGGAACAGTATGCAGTCCATACACCCATACCAACTCGTCTCCGAGATACACTTGCATCCCCACAATAGCTACCAACACCAACCCTAACCCTAAGTAAGGAATAGGTAGCTTTTCGGGGTTTCTCGAACGAATAACATAACGCCACCCGGTTATTCCTGCAATCAGCCCTGACAATGACCAACCAATGAGAGTATGAAGATTTAAGACGGGTTGCACTGCTTCATACGGTTGGGCTAACCCTGCTTCGTATTGACCAAAAATAATAGCCACAAAAATAGAAGCGGTAGCGATCAACATATTCCACCAACTCACTTCGTATAACCGAGGGTTACGGGTGAAATAACCGATAAGATCGCAGAAAACGGCAAATAATACCATTGCGATGACAAAATGCACCACAATGGGATGCAGGGTATCTGGATAAGGTAAATTATGATCGTTTAATGAGGGAAGATAATTAAACATAATTGTGTTTTGATTTGACTGTTTCTGAGTAATACATTGACTGTATTTTTCTCCGTTAGGACCTCTTACTAAGAAGAAAGTATATGATAGGCCTCGATCCAGTAAAATATAGATGTTTTATCCCAAAAATCACTCTTTTCTTTGGTAATCAACCATTAACTTTGATTAGTTTTTAACTGAGTGTTAATTAACCCTTAATCTTTGACAAGCTGTCTCAAGTCAATGTATGATCTTTAGGTAATCTACTAATCTATACATAGCTCAATTTATTAAGCACATCTGTATCTTTTCTAACTTCTTAATTTATTTTTTATAAATCTTAAAAAAATAAATATGAGTTTCATCTCAACCTCATATATTTTTTGTAGCTTGATTTATGTTTCTTTTTTAGTTAAAATGAAAGTATAAAGAATCTGGCAAAAAGCCATGAAAGTTATTGAAATCGGTGCAAAACATTATCCTAGCCGTAAGCAAATAGAGGTGATGGCAAAAGTGGAAGGAATCAGTAGTGCTGATCTCTGGAAGAATCATCAATTAGTCTCTTCTTATTTGATTACCTATACCATTGCCATTGCTGCTAGAAGTCTTGAAAACGAAGAAAAAGCCCTAATTAAATTCCCATCTCAAGAAAATCTTGAGTTTATTGTTCATAAAGAAAATGGACAGATTAAAATCAATCGAGGTTTTCTTAACCAACATTTAGAGAACAAAATGAAGGATTTTGTATCTAATTTAACAAACTAAGGTTTCACCATTACCATAGACTAGAAAGTAAGGGCATTGCTCAGTAATTTAAACTTGTAAATCTAATCGGAGACTCCTATTTTTTCCGTTGTGAAGGGATGAATAATCACAGCCGTTAAAGTAAGGAGAAAAAAGGTAGATGGTTCATCAACTTAATTCCTCAAATCTTCATCATGTTGTCATTGTTGGCGGTGGTTTTGGTGGTCTTTATGCAGCACAAAAATTAGCAAAAGCCCCCGTTAAAGTTACTTTAATTGATAAACGAAACTTCCACGTTTTTCAACCCTTACTCTATCAAGTGGCCACAGGGGGGTTATCCCCTGCGGATATTTCTTCTCCATTAAGAGCTTTGTTGAGTAAAAATAAGAATACAGAAGTTTTGATGGGAGAAGTCACCGAAATTGACCCAGAACGACAAACTGTTAAACTTCGTTACCGAGAAATTGAATATGACTCCCTCATTCTCGCTACAGGAGTCACCCATCAATATTTTGGCAATGACTGGGAAAAAAATGCACCTGGATTGAAAACCATTGAAAACGCGCTAGAAATGCGTAGAAGGGTCTTTATTGCTTTTGAATCTGCCGAAAAAGAACCAAACCCCGCCCGACGCAAAGACTGGTTAACCTTTGTTTTAGTCGGTGGGGGTCCTGCTGGGGTTGAACTCGCTGGGGCCTTAGGTGAACTGGCCCACGGAACTTTAAAAGAGGATTTTCGCAATATTGATACATCAGAAGCCGAAATTATCCTTTTACAAAGCCGCGAACACATCTTACCCATGTATCCTCCCCATCTCTCCCTAAAAGCCCGAAAATCCTTAGAAAAATTAGGGGTAACGGTGAAAACAGGGGTGAGAGTTACTGATATTAAGGGTCAATTGATTACTTATCGTGACGGTGATAGCTTAGAACAAATTCGTACCCGTACCATTCTCTGGACTGCTGGGATGAAAGCGTCTCCCATTGCTAATATGTTAGCTGAACGTGCGGAAGCACAACTGGATAAAGCTGGCCGGGTGATGGTAGAACCTGATTTTCATTTGGCTACATACCAAAATATCTTTGTTATTGGGGACTTAGCCCATTATCCTGATGGAGAAGGAGGTATTTTACCCGGTATTGCTCCAGTTGCCATGCAAGAAGGGGAATATGTGGCTCGTTTTATCCGTAATGGCCTACAAAACCGCCCCTTAAAACCCTTTAAATACACAGATTGGGGTAACTTAGCGGTTATTGGTAAACACGAAGCTGTGGTTGATATGGGGTGGTTAAAATTATCCGGTTTCTTGGCCTGGTTTGTCTGGTTGTTTATCCATGTCTTCTACCTGCTAGAATTTGACAATAAATTAATTGTTATGGTTCAGTGGGCTTGGAGTTACTTCACTGACAGCAAAGGAGCGCGCCTCATTACCACCCCTGGAAAGAACCCTGAAATTAAACTCGAAGACGATCACGAAACCATTATCTATGAGGGTGCATTTAAACCGACAGAACAATCTCCCTCCCTTTAGCTATCCGCTTTCAGTTGAGTCGTGAACACTCCTTGCACAGCCTTCTAGGCTGTGTTATTATTTATCTGTGAAATATAAATAATATATCTCAGACATTTCTCAGATATTTTTAAGTTCACCATGCCATCCTACTTGATATGAACACTTATTTTTCATTAGGTTTAGATTCATCCTAAACCTAACTTTTTGTCAAGTTAAAATGGTTGGGTCTTGTGAACTTTGATGCGCTCTTTCATATTCTCAATAATCAGATGATTAAACAGCAAAATCATCATTTTTCCTCTGTGGAAACTATCATTTTAAGAGGTATTCTTGAGCATAAAACCTATCGAGAAATGTCTCAAAAGGAAGGTTACAGTTGTGGGTATTTAACTAATGTTGTTGCCCCAGAATTATATCAACGCTTGTCTAAATTATTAGGAGCTTCTGTTAATAAGAAAAACTGCCTTCAAAAACTAGAAGTTTATGTTAAGAATAAAAACAAAAAAAAAGAGAAATTCATAGTAAAAGTACCTAATAGAAATGAGCTAAAAGAGTTTTTTACTTATCCTAATAGTTCGATTTCCTTGCATTCTCCCTATTATGTCAGACGAAATATAATTGAAAAGCAAATAATAGAAGAAATAAGAAATCCAGGGGGATTAGTTATCATTAAAAGCCCTAGAAACATGGGAAAAACATCTTTAGTATTGAGGATTTTGGAGGATTATAAACAGCAAGGTTTTCACAGTATTTATCTTAATTTAGGATTAGCCGAGAAAGACATTTTAAGCGATTTAGATAAAAGTTTACGTTGGTTATGTATGAGGATATCGCAAGAACTAAATATTGAACCTCAATTATCTTTATATTGGCATAAAGATTTAGGAAGTAAAAGTAGTTGTACTGATTATTTTGAAAATTATTTATTACCTTTGATTAAAGTTCCCCTTGTTTTGACAATAGATGAACTAGATAGAGTTCTTGAGAATCACGAAGTCTTTGAAGAACTGTTTTCCTTGTTTAAAGCTTGGCAAGAAAAAAGCCAACAACTATCTATTTGGGAAAAAATGCGCTTGATTTTAGTACAATCAACAGAAACTTTCGTGATAAAATCACTACATTATACCCCTCTAAAAATTGGAAGAGAAATACAAGTAGGCTGTTTTGAAACAGAAGAAGTTGAAAGCTTAATTCAATTAAACAAAACGAATATTAAAGACATAAAAAAGTTTAAACAAGTTATAGAATTTTTGGGACAACATCCTGGATTAATTGGGTTAACTTTATATCACCTAACTCATCAAAATATAACCCTCGAAAAACTATTAAAAACAGCAGCAACAGACACAGGAATTTATCAGCATCATTTGCAACACTATTTTAAAATATTACAAAAGTTTCCCGACTTAGGTACTATGTTCAATAAACTCCTCACACAAACAAATATTGTAGGTTTAGACCCCATTTTATCTGGGCAATTAAAAAGTTTAGGCTTGATTAAACAGACTAACGAGAATACCCTACAAGTTAGTTCTCAGTTATATCACTCTTATTTTTTAAACTGCTTTTGACACTCCCACGACTTTAACGTAGTGGAGTCGTGGGATTCTTGGTTCATTGACTCAACTAACTCTGACAGATATTGCTACCAACTCTACATCCCACCTCTAAAAAATGCTACGCTGGTGGGCTTTGAATACAGTATCCTGTAAAGTGATTTTTCCTGAGTTCAACGAAGGTAAATTATCTTAAAAGGAGATAACTTACCATGTTAGCCATTGCTCGAACCACAACTAACAAATTGACCAGAAAATTAGGGGTTTGCAGGGATTGAGGATATTTTGGATTGTGTGATATAAAAAGCAAGTAATGTGGGTATCTTGTAGGTGAAATCTTACAACATACCCACATTTTCTCATTACCCCTGATCATGTCTCATCCTAACTCATCCAATAACCCTTTATCCTCTCGATCCCCACGCGCAACTAACTTAGCCCCAGTTGCTCTTGATAACCTTAACAGAAACTATCTTCACAGTATAATTAACCCTAAGAACAATCACGGATTTACTTTAATTGAGTTATTGGTCGTTATTTTGATTGTTGCCGTTTTGAGTGCTATGGCCTTCCCTCAAATGTTACAAATGATTGGGCGGAGCAGAGAATCAGAGGCCAGGAGTTTGATGGGAGCAATGAACCGCGCACAACAAGCTTATTTCAATGAACAGCAAACCTTTGCTAAAAGTGCAGTTGAGTTGGAAGTGCCTGTAGGTAACGAGCAATATTACACTGTTTTTGTCCATGCAAGGAATAGCTTTACTGTAGGTGGCCTACAAGGGGCAAAAGGAAAGGATAATAGGGCTAGTGGAACTCGTGATTATTCGGCGGCGGTGGGTTATGATCCTCTCAACAGAACTTACTCTACTGTTGTTTGTCGCTCCATTGATCAAGGAAATACATATCAGATTCTTGGTTTACGCTCTATTGATGAAAACCTTGGCATTGGTAACGTTGCTGGTGCAGAAGGAGGAATCAGAGCTACATGTATTCAAGCAGCAGGGGTAGAAACCTTAGAAGAGTTAAGGTGAACATTCTTCCACAATGGTGAACTGGACATGATTAATAGCTAAATTGCCGATGGAAACCTGTTGTTTATTCAAAACCACCCCATCAATCATTAAGCGTTCAAAGGGAATCCCCTTACTCATTTCTGCATGATACCAAGCCAAACCCATAAAAAACCGTGTCGGATATGGGCCCCCCTCAAAAATGTCATCCGGGTTGGACTCCATGGGTAACCAACCCACCCCAGGAATATAAAACTCCAACCAGACATGATTATAATCGGGTTTTAAAGGGATATGATGAGTTAGGGCAGAGGCAGGACATTTATAACGTCCAACAGTACGACAAGCAATGCCATTTAAGCGGAATAAAGCGAGTAACACCCCTACATATTCCCCACAGGAACCCACTCCCCGTCTCAGGGCAATATCAGGAGTGTCAATATGGGGTTTAATGCCATAGGATAGGCGATCGTAGACATAGTTACGAATACTATAGATTTTTCTGAGCAGATTGGTTTCTCGTCCGATCGCTTCTGTTGCGGCCCTTTGAATGATGTCCGTATTCATGGCCAGATTATCATTATCTACTAAATAGCGATCGCCGTAGTCTGCCGGCATTTCTGGCGGATTTTCACAGTCACGGGGACTTAAATTGTATTTGATACCACACACTTCTATTAAGGCTTTCCAACCAAAAATACAACGACTATGTTCGGTTAGCTGATCAAATTTAAACACGGCCACACGCTGACCATTTTCCATGATTTCCGTAAAAGGTAAGCCAATAGCCTCAACTTCACGGACTTTTTGACGATGGGTTTCGGCTGGTAGGGCCATACGCCATTCTAAATTGTTTAATTCAATGGGATCAAGGGGAGCTAACTCTTCTACATAGGACATTTCAACGAGATAACCATTGGAGAGAGCATAATGATTATCAGGATAGTAGCGAAAATATAAAGGATGAATAAAGGTTTCAATGCGATATAACAGTTCATGGTTAGGATCCGCATTAGGATTATCTCGAATATAGGGTTCGTGGTTCACATAGGACACATATAATGTCTCTTTGTCTGTCGTCTCGTCGTGATAAAAAGCTAATCCTGTGGGACATTCAAAAGGGGTTAATAAACTAAATTTTTGTTCTCCTGTGGCACGATCTAAACAATACACAGTTTGTTCTAAAGTATCACTTACCCACAATTCTTCATCTTTAATAGTAATATTTTCAACTCCAATTCCTGGGGCATATAAACGGGTTATTTCTTTTCCTGTATTTTTATTAAAAACGAATATTGTCCCTGATTTTTGGGAGGATATATAAACGGTTGATTCCCAGATCCCTAACCCATTAGCTGGTTCAGAAAGTCTTGTAAAAAGTTCGCAGTTAAAATCAGGATCATCTAAATTGCAATAATAAACACTATAACGAGAAGTAAACCATAATTGATTATCAGCGATGGCTAAACCTGTTGTGCCAATAAAATCTTCCCAGTGATTTGTATTAAGAATTTTTGTATTATGGGTAAGGGGATCGACTTCTAAAAGATAACCATTACGATTATCTAGCGCATATAATTTATTATTATAGAAAGCAATGCCATGAATTTCTGAGGCTGCAATGGGGCGAATGGTTGCACAATTAAACTGTTGTTGTGGGGAGACAGATAAAGGGGTATCAGAAATCATGTTTTATCCTTAAGGATCTCTAAAGGTTAATTCAATCATGAACAGATCATGATTGTTGACTTTACTCTAGTTTATCAACCTTAGCAGAATCAACCTATAAAAAAATGCTTATTTTAAACCAATCTTAAAATCTTATATTTTTCTTAATTTTTTCTCCTGGAGTCAAAATCATGTTACAAATCAAACCAAAATTTCAAACTTTTGAAGACTATTTAGCTTACGATGACAACAGTAATAAATGCTATGAATTATTTAATGGAGAATTGATTGAAATGCCTCCAGAATCTGGGATTAATGTACAAATTGCTAATCGTTTATTTCTTATTTTTGCTCTCTTATTAGGGACTGATCAAGTTAGAGGTCAAGGGTTAGAATTAGAAGTGAGAGGAGAACCGAGAAATCGGTATCCAGACTTAACTATAATTCGAGAAGAACATATTAAATTATTAGAAAAACGTAATACTATTCGCTTGTTTATGCCACCCCCTTTATTAGTAGTAGAAATTGTTAGTCCTGGAGAGTTACAAAGACATCGAGATTATATTGCTAAACGGTTACAATATCAAGATTGTGCTATTCCTGAATATTGGATTATTGATCCTGAAAATCAAACAGTCTTAGTCCTAGAATTAAAAGATAAAACCTATATAGAAATCGGAGAAGTTTCAGAAGCTAATCAAATTATATCTTCTCAATTTCCTAAATTAAATTTATCTGCATCACAGCTTTTTGAAGATAAGAATTGACTAAAAAAAGGGTTTCAAGCCTGCAAATTAAGGTGAAAGTAATTCGCACATTCTAAATTTGCGCATTCTGATTGACCGATCCTGTAGGGGCTTAATACTATTAAGTACATAATCTTCAGCCCCTACATGAGAATAAGATTGAGTCAAGTTTCCTCCCTCAAACTAACCCACATTTCGGTATAATTAAAATGAAAAATCAAACAGTATTAGTCTTAGTGCGATCGCTGTTATCGGTTGCTTAAAATTTGACAGAAAAAGAGATGAAAGAACATAATCAAATAAAACGGCGGATTGGTCTCGAACAAGAATTTTTTTTAGTAGATGAAAGAGGAGTATTATGCGAACGTGCCGATGAATTTTTGCAGACTTGTCAAACCATAGCACAAGAACAAGGTTCTGAGGGACGCTACTTTGTGCCAGAATTTGTTAAGAGTATGGTGGAAATCAATACTCCCCCCGTTTACTCTAGTACAGAATTAGCCAGAGTCTATTTAAAAAATCTACGTTTAGCCATTACAGCCGGCAAAAAGATAGGATTGCGACTTTATCCCCTATCTAGTTATCCCCTTCATATTATGCCTGTGATGCGAGATAAACCCAACTACCATATTCAGGCGCGCACTGTTGGTTATGATAGATTCTTGCACGCCGGAAAATGTACAGGAACCCATCTCCATTTGGAAGTCCCCAAAGGTGTCATCGATCCAAGAGTAGTGGTTTCCTATAGTTCAACAGCCAAGGAACAAGAAGAACTATTAAATATCTATAACATAGCAACTGCCTTAGATTCAGCCCTTATTTCTCTGGGGAGAGCCTGTCCTTTTTATGAAGGAGAAGCCATTGGTTTAGCCTCTCATACCATTCGTTATCGAGGGAGTGAAACCTTTGCTTGGGAAGGAGTATATACGCATTTACAGGCTATCGGAGCATTAATGCCCTATGCTGATTGTATCGAGACATTAGTAGAAAATCAATTTGCTCGTTTCCACACCTGGTTAAATGCTATCGAACAAGCTGGAATTAATCGTCAGGGGTTTTTTGACGCAGGGGGTAGTTTACTTAAATCTGCCTGGAACCCGATTCGTATTAATGGACTGGGTACAGTAGAAATTCGCTGTTTGGATAGTAACTTACCTTCTGTTATTTTAGCTATGATTGCCTTGATAGAAAAAGTGGCCCATCGTGTGAGAGAGGAAAGGTTAACTGTCAGGGCAGCAGAAGGATTAAAAAGGTTAAAATTAGAGGGCGATCGCCTCTGGGTTCCCAGTTTTGACTATTTGAATGGAGACTTATTGTATGCTGCGGCCACAGAAGGGGTGAAACACCCTCAAGTTAAAGCTTATGTGGACTCAATTTTAGAATTGGCCATCGCTGATGGAGGAGAAGGAAGCAAATATTTAAGCCAACTGAGAAGGGAGTTAGATCACTATCAGAGTGTCGAAGCAGAGATATTACAAACATTTACCCCCACCACCGCCCAACTATCATGGGAAGAAGGGTTACGTTTAGTTTTAAAGTATTGTGACACTTTAGAAGCACAAGTATCATGGTTAGATACAGACCATCCCCTCAGACGCTTAGATGATTCAGTTAAAGCAGAAAGCTGACGCGATTTTGTTAAATACATTATCATTAATTTAAGGAATCATTTAACCCATAACCCAATGACGACATTTTAACTGTCGTTATTTTATTTATTGCACTTATTCATCCCTAATTTTTGAATGTTAGACCAGATTCTTGACTCTTCTCTCGCGCTCAGTCTTAAGACCCCCATCTTATTAATCATTTTGATTGCTCTAGAAGCTGTATTATCTGCCGATAATGCCATTGCTTTAGCAGCCATTGCTCAAGGCTTAAAAAGCCCCCAATTACAACGTTCAGCCCTTAACTTAGGGTTAGTGGTGGCTTATCTGTTACGAATGTCCTTAATTCTGACAGCAACCTGGGTGGTGAAATTTTGGCAATTTGAACTGCTTGGAGCCTTGTATCTTTTATGGTTAGTGTTCAATTATTTTAGCTCTGATGAAGATGAACAAAATCATCATCATGGTCCTGAGTTTACCTCCCTATGGCAAGCTATTCCTCTGATTGCCATTACCGACTTGGCCTTTTCCCTCGATAGCGTCACCACAGCGATCGCCCTTGCGGATGAAATTTGGTTAATCTTGGTAGGGGGAACCATTGGGGTGATTACCCTGAGATTTTTGGCAGAATTATTTATTCGTTGGTTAGAAGAATATACTTATCTCGAAGATGCAGGGTTTATTACCGTTGGCTTTGTGGGGTTAAGATTATTAGCCAGAGTGATCAACCCTGATTGGGTTCCCCCAGAATGGCTCATGATAGTAGCGATCGCCACTGTCTTTGCTTGGGGTTTTTCCAAACGCAACCCAAAACAAGTTGAGGAGAGGGAAATTACCCTAGAATCTCTGGAAACTCCCATTAACAAAGAACCTGAAAAAATTTCATCCTAGGAGCAAAACCCACATATAGCCATCAATTTTTGTCAAACTTAGATAAAAAGCTAATTTAACTTCTAACTTGTGAGTGTTGCTATATGTGGGCGTGATGCTCAATTAAGATTCCAGCGTTAAAGCTGGGTCTTATTCATACAACCAAGTTTTCAGAGTTGGTTCCCAATTACTTAATTCTTTTTCATTAAACCAGAGACCAATTTCTGTTGTGGCCGTTTCAATCGCATCAGAACCATGAATTAAGTTACGTCCCACACTCACCCCAAAATCGCCCCGAATGGTTCCAGGTTCAGCCGATAAGGGATTGGTTGCTCCGATTAATTTTCTGGCTGAGGCCACAACCCCTTCTCCTTCCCACACCATAGCTACCACAGGAGAAGAACAGATAAATTCCACTAAACCAGCAAAGAAAGGACGTTCTTTATGAACTGCGTAGTGTTTTTCGGCTAATTCCTTGGAAACTGACATTAACTTCAGCCCCACTAAAGTAAATCCTTTGGCCTCAAAACGACTAATGACGTTACCAACCAATCCCCGTTGTACTCCATCGGGTTTAATCATAATAAATGTGCGTTCCACGTGCCAACTCCGTCCGATTTTTGTAAAGTATTGAACTAGGTTGAATCCCTAGCGAATTGTCTAGGTTAAACTCATAAAAACTACGAGTTATCAACGTCTCCCAGTTTATCAACTAAATGGTAATAATATGAGTTGATTTTAGCAATTTCAATATATTGCCACCCCTAGAAATAAGTGTACTTATCCACTTAGGGAATTTTTTGATCTATTCCAAAAGTTTATGGGTACAATTAAAAAAATTTACGAGTAAATACTTAAGTATTTGTTGACGTTCCTTAATACAGTGATTACAATGGTCAAGAGTTTGCCATAAATATTAGGTAAATGTAACAGTTTGTGGTTGTGTTATGAATCCTTTAGATACCGTAAAAGCACTGAAAACTAGAACCCCCCTAGTTTTATCCACATTAGGAGTGAGTCTTGGTGTTGCGATCGCCTTACCCAATAGTGCTGAAGCAGCATCACTTAGTTATGCCTACACATACCAAGAAATTCGAGGTTTTAACATCAGTGGGTTAGAAGGAACAGGAGTCACATTCCAACCTGTAACCACCTCCCGTGCTATTGTTAATGATCTCGATAGTGGTTCTTTAACCAATGCAACAGATGTCGAGCAAGCAATTTCCTCAAGACCGTCTCAAGCAGGATTAGCCAATAATTTTGGCTTTTTTCCAGGGACCGCCGCCAACTATTATGATACTCAATATCGAACTCAAGGCGGAGTCGCTGATTTCAGTCGTGGGGATGCCCTCATTGGTATCAATGACGGTGTACTGAGGCCTGTTGAGAACTCAACGGAACTGACTAATGCTATTCTAGGCGGTCCCAATAACTTAGTATTTACTGGAGTGGCTGAGTCGTTAGTTTCTGTTCCCAATACCCTTATTGTTGAGAATGATTTTAGGGCAGATGTGGGCAATGCTGTTGGGTCCTATACCATTACCAGTAGTGACTTTAATGTGACAGGGACGGACAATGAAGTTATCTTTGATTTTAATTATCTTAATGCTATTAGCAATGAGTTAACTGATTTGACCCCTCAAGGTGCGCCTAATACTAACCTTACTCAAGCCCGATATCGGTTTGAAATTACCGTCAATGAAGTAGATATGATGGGGAATCTGGTACAAACGGTATATAGCTATGGCTCTGCACCAACAGATGGACTTCAATCTTTTAACAATCCAATTAATATTGATCCTTTCGGCTTAACTAATGAGAGTAGTTTGGAAAGTTTCCCTGACCAGGTGTTTCCGGGTGGAGAGCCATCTAACTTAACCACCAATCTTGATGAATTAACAAATGACAATTCCTACCGAATTACTATCAGTTCAGAACAGATTGTTGACACTCGTGTATTGACACCTCCTGAAATACCTGAACCTAGCACAGTGATATCATTGATCGGGTTGGGTTTTGTAGGAATTGTTAAGAAAAGTAACTAAAAATAGTTTATACAAAAAAAATTATTTTCTGTAAAAAATGTCATTGATCAAAAAAGCTGAAGATTCTACTCTTCAGCCTTTCTAGATTTAATAGGGATTAAACACCATAACCAACAAAGTTTTCTTCAGTTAGAGGAGTGGTGACACCATTTAAGATAGCGAGGGTGTCATTACCAAAAGCAATCTCAGTATTACCAGCATTTTGAGTAATGGATAGCTGTCCATAACTAATATCTGAAGTTAAGCCAATAGTATCTCCTTGAGCAAGATTGAAATCTTGGATCGTATCCTGTCCAGTGGTTGAACCAATGACAAAAACATCGGCTCCAGCACGACCTATTAAGAGATCATCTCCTTCCTGACCAATAAGGACATCACTGCGTCCACTTCCAGTCAGATTATCAACCCCATCAGTTCCCTCGAAGACGCTACCCATAATATCCACCGATGCAGTATCACTATCAGAGACCGTCCCACCACCAACAACATCAGCCGAAACGATGGCAGTATTAGTATGATTAATGATATCGTCAGCAACTAAGCGTGTTTCTACTCGACTTGACCCACTAATGACAACTTCATAAGTCCCTCCTGGGGCTAAAAACGCTTGAATATTGTTGATACTACCAGAACGTTCAGCACGGGAGAATGAACCTGAACTACTTTGTCCTACATTAAAATTGGTATCTATAGGGTTGGAACTGAAAACAGCAGCACGGGGAGAGTTGATACCAAGTTGAGGAACAAATAAGCGGTTAACTATAATCGTGAAATCGATTCTCGCTTGAGCTTGGTTTCCTAAAGGTGCATCATCGGGGGTAGTGGGTTCTACCTCTGTAATCAGTCGATTGAGATAGTCATAGTTAAAGGTGAAAGTAGTAGGAGCAACAACAGAGAAGGTATTGGAAGTAATGTTAAATTCTCCATTACCACTGGCCTCATCTGTAACATATCCATTACCGATAGGAATAGTTGTTCCCCAATCAAGATAAGATTCTGCTACAGTGGCGGTATTAATACCCGAACTAAATAGTAGATTAGTTAAGGTAGTGGAATTATCAATAGCAGAACCATCTATTTCAGTCAGTTGAACGTCACCCCGTCCATAATCATCATCAACTTGAGTCTTTTGAGAGTCTGTGGTGTCACCAACGAAAAAGCCAGTATTGTCCCCTAATCCCACATTATTAGCTGTACTGGTATAAGATTCTCTGGGGTCAAATCCATCGGTGATCTGGCCACCTCCATTACCTCGAACTGAAGATCCAGAAGAGGTATTGGTACCGAAATCAAGACTTTGAGTGGATGTAATGGTTAAGTTTTTGATTTCTTGAGAAGCATAGGCATAAATATCACCGATTTGAGGACTATCCACCTGGACAGTAGATTGATATTGCCAAATCTCACCTGGATCAAGTTGGTTATTTTGATCACTATCCCCAATATTAAACCCACCACTCAGCACTGCATCAGCAATAAAATCGTCACTGAGATCATCAGGAGTCGCATTATCATCGTTGATGACGATATTTTCCAGGGAGAGTGTACCTGCACCAGTTGTCACTTCATAAGTATATGTAACTTGACTTGCTTCCTTAATAACAAAAGTTGACCCATCAGCGGCCGTACCTGCTTTTTTAACTATGTTAATTTCAGCTACTTCTGTACTATTTTCGATTAAACCAGCATCAAGGGTCGGATTATTTTCCCCAGAAGCAAGAATGACGATTTGAGTATTTCCAGTGGTTACATCAACATCAGAATCCAAGGTATCATCTGTCCCTGCATCTTGAGTAGTAAAACTATAACCTTCAGGTAAGTCAAAATTAACTTGATATTCAACCCCAGGAGTTAAATCAGTAAATTGATAAGAACCATCAGCAGCAGTTTGGGTGATAGCTGTCGTGTCGTCAGAAGTGCCAATAATAGCATCTTGACCCCCTCCTATTAGGGTAACAATTAGATTTTCAACTCCCACTTCTGTTGCATCTTGAACCCCGTCTTCATTGGTGTCTAACCAAACATAATCCCCTAAACTTGCTGTTTCCACTAAACCTGCATCAATAGTCAGGTCAATATCTCCAGCTAACAAAGTAACAATCTGACTCTCACCATTAGCATTAACATCAGAATCTAGACCATCATTACTTCCTTTGTTTTGTTGGGTAAAAATATAATCTTGTGGTTTGGCAAATCGTACTTGGTAAGAACCGGGTAATAAGTCCTCAAAGATATAGTTTCCATTACTATCGGTGATTGTAGTAGCAATGGTTTGGAAGAGGTTATTAACTAAGGTTACAGTTACACCTTCCACTCCTTGTTCACCATCATCTTGAATACCATTCCCATTACTGTCTAACCAAACTCTATCTCCTAAACCTACAGGTTGATAAACCCCTGCATCAATAGTGGGATTATGTTCTCCTGAAGATAAGGTAACGATGGGAGAATCACCATTACTATCTGCATCAGAATCAACAGTATCATCATTTGCTGCATCTTGATTGCTTAAGAAGTAACCATCGGGAGTCTCAAAGTTAACCTGATATTCTTCTCCAGGATTAAGATTAGTAAATTGATAGAATCCTGTTTCATCAGTGGTAGTGGTAGTTGTAGTATCATCTGCTGTCCCAATGACACCGTCTTCTCCTCCTCCAGTCAGAGTAAGCGTGACCCCTTCAACCCCATTTTCTCCTTCCTCTTGGATACCATTTGCATTTTCATCTAACCAAACATAGTCTCCTAAAGATGCTTTACGTAATAAACCAGCATCAAGAGTATCATTAAACTCTCCAGAGGTTAAAGTAACAACTTGAGTGAACCCATCAACTACATCAGAATCAGTGGTATCATCCCCAACATTAGGAGAAGTAAACTCATAACCATCAGGAGCAATAAACTGAACTTGATAATCTCCAGGGGTTAAGTTAGTGAAGGAATAAAGTCCATTTTCATCGGTTGTGGTGCTATCAATAACATTTCCTTCTCCATCTATCAGGTTAACGCTAACTCCTGAAATAGCAGTTTCACCGTCGTTTTGCACTCCATCACCATTACTATCTTCCCAAACATAGTTACCTAATCCAGCATTTTGATAGATTCCTGCATCAATAGTGGGATTATGTTCTCCTGAAGATAAGGTAACGATGGGAGAATCCCCATTACTATCTGCATCGGAGTCAACAGTATCATCATTTCCTACATCATTGTTGCTTAGGAAGTAACCATCAGGAGTCTCAAAGTTAACCTGATATTCTTCTCCAGGATTAAGATTAGTAAATTGATAGAATCCTGTTTCATCAGTGGTAGTGGTAGTTGTAGTATCATCTGCAGTACCAATGACACCGTCTTCTCCTC
>JBFRWG010000156.1:0-13138 GCA_051439445.1 Crocosphaera sp. | reverse complement strand
CTTCGTCTGCTTGGGGTACATAAGCCATCCACTGTCGTTTTTGGGCTTTTTTGACGGAAGTTCCTCCCACCAAAACTCGCCCTTGACTGGGGGATAAAAACCCCATAATGGATTTAAACAAGGTGGACTTACCGCCACCATTGGGACCGACTAAAGCCGTAATGGAACCGGCTTCTACGGTGCAACTAGCGTTATACAAAGCGAGTTTAGCGTTGTTGTAGGTAACAGTGAGGTTATCGACCGTAATATTGAGAGATGGAGTGGTGGCTAACATGAGGGTATATTCAATCCTTAAATGGTTGGCAAGGGAGACTGTGAGAAACTATGGCCTTTTAGTACCTGCGAGTAACCCGTTAGAAATAACCCGCGCATCGTATTCGAGTAAATCTAAAAAGGTGGGAACGGGCCCTTCTTCGGTGGAAAGGGAGTCTACATAAAGATTTCCCCCAAACCGCACTCCGGTGGTTTTGGCTACTTGTTTTTGTCCTTCGTCGCTGACGGTACTTTCACAAAAAATAGTGGGAACTTGATTGGTTTTCACCTTATCAATGACAGTTTTCACCTGTTTAGGGGTAAACTGCTGTTCAGCGTTGATAGGCCACATATATATCTCTTTTAAATTGTAGTCACGGGCCAAATACGAGAATGCTCCCTCACAACTGACTAAATATCGCTGATTGTCGGGAACTTGTTTTAAATCTGCTCGTAATTCTTCGTCAATGGCCTTCAGTTTTTCACTGTAAGCAGCAGCATTAGCGTTATAAGTTTCAGCATTATCGGGATCGAGTTCTACAAATGCTTGACGAATATTCTCCACATAAACCAAAGCATTTTTCGGGGACATCCAAGCGTGGGGGTTCGGTTTGTCTGTGTAGGGACCTTCTGCAATAGGAATAGGTTCGATCCCTTCTGTCAACAACACAGAAGGGACATCTGTAACATTGCCTAAAAACTGCTCAAACCAACGTTCGAGATTCATGCCATTATATAAAATCAGATCAGCGTCTTGAGCTTTGGTAATATCGCTAGGAGTTGGCTCATAACCGTGAATTTCTGCCCCAATACGAGTAATTGATTGTACGTCTAACTTATCCCCTGCTACGTTTTGGGCGATGTCTGCTAAAACCGTAAAAGTGGTTAATACTTTCTTTTGTACCTGATTATTAGCAGCTAACTCTCTGGTTTCGCTGTTATCTGTTTGGCTTGAAGGTACAGTAACCTCACTGGAAGTACAACTGATTAGTCCTACCCCTAAAATCAAACTCAAGGTAAGGACAAGGCCTCGTGAAGAAAATATTGGTGTCATTCTTAACTTTTTTCACTTTCTCTCATATTTTTATCATAATTTTATCATGATCGTTTCATAATGGTTTTGACACTCCCCGCCCTATAAGTGCGGGGATTCTTCAATCAACGACCCGTCTTGCTGATGCAGGATTGCTCCAACAACAGTAGAGGACAAGTCTCCTGAAGTGTTCGGATCTAAGATCCAGGTTCCTGTATGCCCTACAGTACCCAAGGCTCGATTAAGAATATTTATTGCTGCGTTTTCGTCTCTATCTAATCGACATCCACAAGCACAAACATGAGTCCTTGTAGATAAGGATTTTTTAACGACAGCCCCACAATTAGAACAATTTTGGCTTGTATAAGCAGGGTTAACTGCAACAGTTACCCTCCCCATTTTTCCCCCAAAATACTCTAACCATTTCCTAAATTGATACCAACCTGCATAATTAATAGACTTAGCTAAACAATGATTTTTAACTAAGTTTTTAATCCTCAAATCTTCATAGGCCACCAAATCGTTAGATTGGATTACGCAACGGGCAAGTCTCTTCGCGTGTTCTTCACGTTGCCTACTTATTTTGAGGTGTTTACGGCCAAGTTTATTAATGGCTTTTTTACGGTTGGTTGAGCCTTTATCTTTTCGAGAAACACGCCGTTGATGAAACTTTAATCTTTTTTCTCCTTGACGATAAAATCTCGGGTTTGGTTCAGCTTTCCCCATTGAATCAGTATAGAATTCCTTTAAACCAACGTCCCATATAATTATAGAGACGACGAACTATCTTTTTTGCTCTAGTAGAAACTTTTATGGATACAGATGAATGACCGTCTTTGTGCTTGTCAAGCTCATTGATCACGGTCGTAGTTATAATTAAATCTACTTGTTCCACATTTAAGACTTTCAACCAATCTATTTGATCGAACATTTGTAATGTAAAAATATATTAGTGTCAATGAAAGCTACTTTCTTCATGGATTCTGGAATCTCAGACGAGCAATTTTAACCTCTTATATATTATCCTCATAATAATGCGGTGGGCAAGTTCAAAAACAATAATAAAAATTTTGAAGATAATTTTGTTTCATGTATCTCTTGAATTATTTTCTATCGCCACAAGTTTGTTATGTTTGTTGACATACTATAATTTCTGATGAACTACCTACGGATTTCGCTACGCTTCATCCGAGGTTTCTATCGCTTCAACTCCCAATCTTTAGCAAACCCTCCACACCGCTTGGGTGTGTGAGCTTGCTCAGAGGACTGAGATCCACGATTGAGGAGGCTAGTTCCTAGCCCCCGTGCATAATTCAACATTACTGTTGCTGCTGCTGCATCTCTATCCATGAGACAACCACAATCACAGCGATGCACTCGTTCGGACAACTCTTTTTTCTTTTTCTTGCCACAATTAGGGCAAGTTTGAGACGGGGCTATCTTGATAGGAACTTCAACAAAAACACCACCGGACTCTTCCACTTTATACTTAATGAGTTGGGTTAGATTACCTATACCCACATCAAGTAAATTGCGGTTGAGTCCGGTTTTTTGCTTTTTACGTTTACTTCCTTTCTTAGCCTTACGAGTCATTCCTTTTAGGTTTAGTTTTTCGGTAGCTACCAAGCTATTACCGCTTACAATTTGTGTAGATACCTTATGTTGCCAATCTTGTCTTTGATTAGCAACTTTGTTTTGTAGTTTACTAACCTTTTGACGAGCTTTCTTCCATCGTTTGGATGCTCTGATCCGTTTCTTTCTATTAGGAGAACGCTTACGTCTTAATTGACGAGATGCTTTGGCTATTTTATCTTTAGATTTAGTGAAAAATCTAGGATTTTCAATACCCGTTGAATCGTCAAAAGTAATAGCCCTTAAGGTTCCAAAATCAATACCACAAGCACCCGTTCTTGTTTCTCTCTTTACCTCACATTTAACAGTAATAGAACAGTACCATTTGTTGTTTTTCCAAATAATTGTACAAGTGGTAGGCTGACCCCAATTTCGGGCTTTTCCTCTCATTCGGATTTGCCCTAAGTTCGATAATTCTAAAGCTCCATGATCTCCCGTTGTATGGACTTTCCATCCAGATGTAGCAGGGTAAGTCCAACCTCGATATCTGTGGAAACTTTTGAATTTTGGAAACTTAGCTAATCCTTTGAAAAACCTCTGAAAAGCATAATCGACTCTTTTACAAGTTGCTTGTAATGCTTGTGACCCTAATTGTTGATATTCAGGCCATGCTTTTTTGAACCCCCGAAGACAATTCTGTTGGTCAAAATAGCTAATTTTTTTACCAAAATGTCGATATTCAGTTATCCGATGAGACAAACAGGCATTGTACAGATACTGGTGTAATTTACGCCAATCATGGAATGTCTTTTCTTGTTTTTTCGTTGGATAGAGCCTGAATGTGACTCTTCTGGTAGTTAGCATTTTTCGACCTAATCAAATATGACAATTACTATAATATCACCTGTCGTTATCAAGATTTAGCCGTTGTCAAAGTGGTACGACAGAATATTGATGGGAATGCCGACCATAAAACCAATAAGACTGTGATTAGTGTTCAACGAGGTCGTCAACGAGTCATGCGAGGTCATGCTATTGATATTCATGGACCATCGAGAATGTTTTACTCCCATGAAGTTAGGGAAGATAAAGGGGGTGCTAGGGTTTGGTTAGAGACCTATTTTGATGTGGATGTTTTTGTTGATGAAGATTGGCAACCGCCCGTAGAAGAAGGTTGTTAACTAGCTACATAACCTTATTTCCATTCAGGATGAGGTTCAATCGGTAAACAGGTTCCATATTGATTAATTTGATTAATCATTTGATAAAGTCGTCCTGAGTTGAGACGATTAAAATATAAAGTTAATCGAGAAAAATTACCAGTTTTATCTTTCACTTCCTGGGATAAGGGCGGCGTTTTTTCAATTTTTCCTTTGATTAAGATATCAGAATATTCTTCATTTAGTTGGGCTACTTGTTCATCGGTTAATTCTGAATTTAAACGTAATACTAATAAATCATCGATATAACGACAGGAGTGGTAAACACAGTAAAATTGCCGAATAATGTTACAGGCAGTAGCTAAACTGTCGGTAATAGTATAAAGACTCGAATCTTCTGCACTAATTAACCCTCGTTCTAACAAATTATGATAATTATATTCATTCCAGGTTTGCCAATAGTCTCCTCCTGGTTCATCTATCAAAACTAATGGAGAGGGCCCATACTTTCCTGTCTGACATAAGGTTAAGGTTTCAAACGCTTCATCTTGTGTGCCAAACCCCCCTGGAAACAAGGCAACTGCATCACTCTCTTTTAAAAAGAAAAGTTTACGAGTAAAGAAGTATTTAAACTTAATTAATTTTTCATCTCCCGCAATAAAAGGGTTGGTTCCTTGTTCAAAAGGTAACTCAATATTTAAACCAAAAGAATGCTCTCTACTGGCCCCCTCATTCCCTGCTTCCATGATACCGCCACCAGCCCCTGTTAATACCATAAACCCAAACTGAGTAATATAACGGGCAAATTCCACGGCTAGACGATAGGCTGAACTTTGAGGGGATAAACGGGCAGACCCAAAAATCGTGACTTTACGGATGTGGCGATAGGGGTAAAAAACCTCAAACCCCTTTTCCATATCTTCTAGGGCAGTGGTCAGTATTTTCCAGTCTAAATGGTCAACTTCTTCATCGGCAATGCGTAATAAGACTCCTAATGCCCGCTCTATCAATTTACCATGTTCATGTTCGGATAAATTGTCCAACAGTTTTTCTATGTCTGAAGCGAGAGAAGATAGATGATGATGGGTAGATATGGCCATAATTAAGAGTCAAAATTCAAAGGTTATCGATCCATTAAGAACCGAGAAAGTTTTGCTTATTTGATGGTGTCGTCTTCAAGCTTATGCCTATTTTAGCGAAATTGTGGTGTAATGTTAAATAGTTAATCGTTAAGATAAATTAATTTCCTTAGTTTTACTTTTATGATTAATCAGTTTAAAAAGTATGCAACAAATCAAGATTGAACAAGTTAAATATCAGGACAAGTTGGAAAGCATTAAAATGATTCGTTGTTGTGTTTTTCAACAAGAACAAGGAGTTGACCCTGCCTTAGAATTTGATGGTTATGATGGTGAATGTGACCATCTTTTAGCTTATCTAAATAATCAACCTGTGGGGACAACAAGAATTCGATATCTTAATAAAGATACCGCAAAAATTCAACGAGTCGCTGTCTTATTAAATGCAAGAGGACAAGGAATTGGAACTCAATTAGTTAAACAAGCAATTAAGATAGTTGAAGGGAAGAAAACATACCAAGAAATTATAATTCATGCTCAAATTTACATTCAATCTTTGTATGAAAAATTAGGGTTTGAACCCAGAGGGAATCGCTTTTTAGAAGGAGACATTATTCATATTGAAATGGTTAAATATCTTAATAATTTAGATATTTAATTTATCAGGTAGGAGAAAGCAACTCTGAGTAAAACTAACATTAACAGAATGTATTTAGACTAATCATATTTAAGTTAATCTATCAATACGTAACTCCTAGGGTCTGTCTGCAAACTATTAGAATATTAAAAATAAGCTAATTTCTCCCTCTGCTTCCTCTGCTTCCTGGAGCCTCTCTCAACTAAGATTAAGGACTCCCTTCGGTCGATTTTTTACTGGTTGCCATTCATCTCGCTGTTAACCTCCTACCGTCGGTGTAACAGGAGTCCAAGGCGCAACATTTAAGATAGAAAACTATGCGCTCTTAGCATAGCGTATCTACAGTAAGACCTGGTCATGGCTAACCAAGTTCGCCGAGCTTCCTTGCTGAAAATGCGTGTGGAGATGGGCTGACGGGGCGTTAATGCCTAGTCAAGAATCTGTGCAACGCCTAAATCTTAAATGTGAATTTAAGAATCTCCTGTTACACTGCGTAGCGGTTAACGGGAGAGTATGTCAAAATGGCCGAAGAAAAATGTGGTGAGTGTGGTGGTGTGAGTACGTATTATGACAACAAACCCTTCTCAAAAACAACAGAACGCTGAGTTAGAACCTTCTCAAAGACCCCAACCCCGAAAACGATATTTAACCCTTTGTGGATGGGGGGTTACAGTTGTTTTCTTGGGACTGGGTGGGGGAGCAGTTGCAGGGGGTTTTCTCATACAACATAACTTAACCCCGATGGTTGAGAAGCAATTAAGTCATTTCCTCAATCGTCCCGTAGAATTGGGATCGCTGCAATCCTTTTCCTTTAATTATATTCGCTTTGGCCAGACGGACCTTTTGCCTACCTCTACTGATCCAGCTAAGGTGTCTATGTCGGCCTTGCAAATTTCTTATAATCCACTTCAATATCTTATTTATCGTCAACTTGATATTGACGTAATGGCCATCAAACCATCAGGTTATTTAGAACAGGGAAAAAACGGGAATTGGTTAATCACGCCTTTTAATAAATTGAATCCGAATAACCCCATTAAACTTAAATCTTTGGGGGTTGAACAGGGACAAGCGATCGCGGTATCTCGTTCTAGGACAGGAGAAAAGGAAACGCCAATTAATTTAAACAATTTATCAGGGAAAATAGAAATTGTTAGTGATAAAGCTCAGGTTAAGTTTAAGGTTTTATCTAATCTAGTTGATCGAGGTAAATTATCAGTTTCTGGTCTTTTTGATCGAGAAGATAAAGAAATTCATTTATTAGTTCGAGGACATCAAATTAATGCTACAGAAATCAGTCAAGTTTTACCGCTTCCAATTCAATTTAAAAAGGGGAAAATTGATGCGAATTTGGAATTTTATAAAGTCAATCAACAATTGCCTCAGTTACGAGGAGTCGCCAAGTTACATGGTGTTGAAGCTAAGGTTGAAGCTTTACCTCATGCTTTTTTAACTCAGGGACAGTTACGCTTTAAAGGAACAAAAATTAAGTTTGATGAGGTGGTAACTAAGTTTGGAGAAGTGCCAGGAATTGTTAGAGGGAGTATTGATTTAGATAAGGGATTTAATTTAACAGCAAACACTCAATCAGTTCCGATTATAGATATTTTCAAAACCATTAAACAACAACCTCCTAAAATTGCAACAATAGGTAAAGTCAAAGGTAGTTTAAATGTTCTGGGTAGTTTAGATAATCCTCAAGTCTTGATGTCTGTTTTCAATACACAATTGATAAATATTGATCGGGTTGATTTTCGTCAAGTCAAGGCTGATTTACAGTTAAATAAATCAGGTTTACAAATCAATGATCTGCAAGCAATACCAACTTTTGGCGGAACTGTAAGTGGTAAAGGAATTTTAAATTTTAGTTCATCTTCTTCTTTATATTCTCTTGATATTGAAGCAAAAAATATCCCTGCTGCAACTTTAGCGAGTCTTTATAATACAGAAATTACCAGTAAGATTGATCAAGTTTCTACGAATATTAATTTATCAGGTAATATTAAGCAATCTGAAAGTTTTAGAGCTAAAGGCAAGGCTTATTTACAACTAGCGGGTGGAACCATAAACGCTGAACAAATTACTTATAGTAATGGAAATTTCTACGGAACTGTAATTGCTTCTGATATTGATTTAGAAACGTTAAAATTACCTATTAAAACTGGCAAATTACAAGGAAAGTTTAAAATAGCTGGTGATGTTAAGGATGGATTAGATAATAGTATTGGAGCCAAAGGACAGGCGAAGATAACAGTTGATGAGGGTTCAATTATTGCTAAAAATATTAACTTGTCTCAGGGACAGTGGAAGACGACTTTAGAGATAGATGATGTAAGTATTGAGAAATTAAACATAAAAACTGATTTACAAGGAAAATTTAATGGTTACTTTGATATTGCAGGAACATTAGAAAAAAGCATTAATAATATTCAAGGCAAAGGACAAGGAAACTTAAACATCGGTCAGGGAGAAATTCTAGTTAATCGTTTTCAATTATCTCAAGGAAAATGGTCAACTAATTTAGTTACCCATAACCTTGATATAACTAACTTAAACAATAAAATTCCTCATCAGTTATCAGGAAAATTAAACAGTGATTTTATTCTAACTGGCACTTTAAATAACAGTACTTTTTTAGATAGTCTTGAAGCACAAGGAAAAGGTCAGTTAATTTTATCTCAAGGAGCAATCACTACAGATAATATTACTGTCAGTCAAGGGAACTTTACCTCTACCCTCACCTCCAAAGGCGTTCCTCTATCGTTATTATCCCCCAAATTAAAGGGTAATGTTGATGGAAATTTACAAATTGGAGGAAAAATAAACAAAATATCTCCACAATACTTACAAGCTAATGGAAACTTAACATTAAGTCAAGGATTACCCCAATTTGACCGTCTCTTAACTGCAACTATGCAATGGAACGGACAACGTTTAACCTTAGATAAGGTAACTGCATCAGGTTTAAACGCTAAAGGATGGCTAGATATTGATTTTCAGAGTCAAAAGAATCAAATAGATGCAATCAAAGAATTTTCTTTAGATATTGACGCAAAAAATTTCAATTTAACCAATTTACCTTTATCTTGGCCTGAATTAACTTATGGAGGCAGATTAGATTTTCAAGGTGCCATCGCAGGAACCCCTAAAAATCTTAAAATTGAAGGAGATATGGCGTTAATTAACTTTAACGTAAATGATATAAAATTTGAGCCAGTTATTAATGGAAAAATCACTAAAAAACCAGAAACAGGACTAAAATTACAACTTGATGGAACAAGCGATCGCCTACATCTTCATCTTGATCCCCAACATCAACCCCTCAGTTTAGCAGTAACACAAGACAAAATAAATTTAATAGCTAAACAAAAAGATAAACAGTGGAAAATAGATATAAAAACGATTCCATTGCCCATTATCCGCAAAATTGCTCAAAATCACTACAAAAATAATGGAATTATCAATCAACCCATGAGAGGAAACCTATCTGGACGCTTTACCCTAGACTTAAAGACAGGGGCCATGGCCGGCCAAGATGTGGCTATTCTCAACCCCATTATAGGAACAATTCAAGCAAAAGCCTTTAAAGGAAACTTTCACTATGCAAACCAAAGTATATCCTTACAAAACGCTCAAATATTAACTCATAGTAGTCAATATGACCTCAATGGACAATTTACGCAAACTCGTCAAGGTCCAGAAATCATAGCTAATCTAAACATTAATAAAGGAAAATTGCAGGATATCTTAGAAACGCTGCAAATTTTTGAATTAGAAGATTTAAAACGAGGACTTAACCCACCAAAATATGCTAAAGCAGCCGATCTTTACCGAAATCATCAAGAAAATCCTTCAGGTTCCCTATTTCAAGTAGAAACGGCTAAGAAACCTCTCGGCGATCGCATAGATAAACTCAAAGAAATCACGGCCTGGTTAGAACAAAAACAGAAGCAAGAACAAAATAATCAAACCTTACCTTCATTAAAACAGTTAAAAGGCGATTTTAAAGCCCAAATAGGCCTAAATATTAGTCCAAAAACCGGAATAAAAACACAATTTAATCTTTTAGGACAACAATGGCAATGGGGAGACTATCAACTAAGTCAGTTACAAGCAAAAGGGAACTGGAAAGACGGTATTTTGACCCTAGAACCCTTTAATTTGCGCCTCAAGGATAGTATGATCAACTTCGCTGGTCAGATTGGAAAAACAAGCCAACAAGGACACCTAGAAGTTCTCAACATTCCCTTAGCAACGCTCTCGCAATGGATTAACCTTCCCTCTGCTGTCACCTTGGGGGGACAACTGAACGGAAACGTAAACTTACGGGGAACTCGCGACAATCCCCAGGCATCAGGAAATGTAGCCGTTAACCACCCTACCATCAACCAAACAGCTTTAGACTCAACCCAAGGAAAATTTAGCTATGATGGGGGTCAATTGAATTTTACTGCTAGTAGTGTTCTCAATGATCGCAGTGATCCCTTAACCATACAAGGAACCTTTCCCTATATTTTACCTTTTGCTAAAGTGAAACCAAAAAGTGATCAACTCTCCTTAAAGTTTCAAGCCAAAAATGAAGGCTTGACCTTGCTCAATATTATGACTCAAGGTAAAGTAGCTTGGCTGGATGGAAGGGGACAAGTTCAGTTACATTTATTCGGAAAAGTTGACCCCAAAAGAGGGATTCCCTATCAACTTCAAGCTGATGGAATAGCCGAGATAAAAAATGCAACCATTGCCACAAAAATGATGCCTCAAAGCACTTTTACACAAGTTAACGGCAACATTTTATTTGATTTGGATACCATTAGTTTTGAGAAATTCTCAGGAAACTTTTCAGGAGGGAAAATATCTGTAATGGGGGCTTTACCCCTAATTAAGTCAACAGATGAAAAATCGTCTATTACTGTTAAACTTGATAATTTAGACCTTGATTTTTCTCAACTGTATCAAGGAGAGGTCAATGGATTTCTTGATATCAATGGCAGTGTCTTAGCCCCCAAAATTGGAGGGAAAGTTAACCTATTCAATGGTCAAGTCTTATTAGGAGAAAAAATAAAAACCAGTGAAAATAATAATTTATTAGCAACAACAGAATTAAACGAATTACAAATAATTTTAGGGGATAAAATAGTTATTAACAGACCTCCTATATTGACTTTTTTGGCCACAGGAAATATAACATTAAATGGTACTTTAAATAAGCCCCAACCTGAGGGAGAAATTAACTTGAAAAATGGCTTAGTTAATCTGTTTGCCAGTCAACTAAGATTAGCAGGAGGAAAAAATAATACAGCGCAATTTTTACCCCATAAAGGATTTGATCCTTACCTCAATCTGAAACTATTTACTTCTGCTACTGAAGCCAATCAAAATGTGGCGAACATTAATCCTAATTCTTCAGAAATACCTGAAATTTTTAGTGCTAATAAAGATAGTCTAGAAACCGTTAGGATTCAGGCAAACGTAGAAGGATTTGCTAGTAACATCACAGAAAACATCCAGTTAAGCAGTCAACCCAAAAGAAATCAACAGCAAATTATCACCCTATTGGGGGGAACATTTCTCAACACATTAGGAACAGGAGAGACCACATTAGGATTAGTAAATTTAGCAGGAAATGCAGTTTTAGGACCCGTTCAAGGGGCGATTGGAGAAGCATTAGGATTAAGCGAATTTCGTATTTTCCCTACTCCTTTGGTTAATAAAGATAATGCAGTTGATCCGTCTAATATTGGTGTTGCAGCAGAAGCGGGGGTTGATTTAACTGATGACTTCTCCCTATCTATTCAAACCATTGTTAACGGCGATCGCCCACCAAAACTAGGAATTCAATATCGTATCAATGAGAGTACAACCCTGCGAGGATCAAGTAATTTTTATGATGATAATCGTGGTAGTATTCAGTTTGAACAACGATTTTAAATTTGATAAAATTTGATAAATTTGCACCCTAATTATGAAAGTCTCTAAAACAAAACACCGTCGTTGGATCTATGCTGCCTTAATATTGATGCTATTAGCCTTACTTTCCTTTTCCATTTTACCTATCCTTAGTAGTATCGTCCAAGCCAGTCAAAGCAATCAAGTTTCTGTTGTCACCCCAGAAACCACCCGACTGGAAAACGAAGCATTAGGGTATCAGTTAGTCTTAGAAAGGGAACCGGATAACGAAAATGCTTTATTAGGACTACTTGAAACCCGACTACGACAAGGTGATCTTGAAGCTGCGATCGCCCCTCTTAAACGTTTAGCACAGTTAAACCCACAACAAACGGATTATGGCATTTTATTAGCCCAATCGCAACAACAGTTAAAAAACTATAAGGGGGCCATTAAAACCTACCAGGAGATTATAGCAGCTAATCCTGGGGAAATGCGAGCTTTAAAAGGAATGGTCGACCTTTTTATGCAGCAAAACCGTTCTCAAGATGCCATCAGTTTAGTTCAAAATACCTTAAATCAGGCCATCAAAGAACAGTCTAATGAGTCAGGGAGCGAGAGTGTTTTTAATCTAACTTCTCTACAATTATTATTAGGAGAAATCTATAGCGAACAAAAACGTTATGAGGATGCTTTAATCATTTATAATCAAGCTATTAAAGGAGATAAAAATGATTTTCGTCCTATTTTAGCCAAAGCTATTTTATTTAGAGAACAAGGGAAAGAAAAGGAAGCACAAACCTTATTTAAAGAAGCGATTTTAAAAGCCCCTGTTCAATATAAAGAACAACTCAAAGACATTTCTTTGCAGTCTCCAAAAGTAGATAAAAAGTCAGAAACAGGAGACAAAATTGAATAATTAGGTTTCGGTTTCAGATGCTTCCTCGGGGGTTAAAACGTCAATATATTGACTTTCCATTAAAAAAGTTCCTTGAGAGAACTTGACCCCCCAATAACCCCCAGGACGACGATCCATAACAATACCTTCATTTCCGACTTCTAGAATATCAGAAGGGCGTAACATGGGCATAGGATCAGCCGTTTTTAGATAAGGAGGTTTGGTCACCAGAGACACTTTTATACCTACAGCAATCGGTTGTTTATCCATAGATAATCATTTCAAGTTATATTTATCATACCAATTTCTTCAACTAAGGGTCAATGAGAATTTAGAATTTAGAATGTGTGAATTTAGAATTACCGACTCTTTAAGTTGGAGATTGAGAACTTGATGTCTTAGTTGAGACTCCCTGGGTTAAAACCGCAGGGATTCTAGAGGTTATCTAATGGTTAAAACCAATCGAGTCGCTTTTCATCCATCCCTTAAAAGACGATGGCTTTCAAGCTCCCGTGTTATTTTGGTAGTATAGTTTATCTAAATTTAACCTCTTCCTGGCGAGAAATCCCCGATTGAGGAACGAAAATCGAGGGATTTCTCGCCAGGGCAGAATCTACTGGG
>JBFRWG010000155.1:0-6512 GCA_051439445.1 Crocosphaera sp. | reverse complement strand
GTCAGGAATAGGCTGTTTCATAAACGGTCAATCAGAATTTAGAATGTAGAATTTAGAATGTAGAATTGCCGACTTCTGAAGTTAGAGACTTGAAATCCTTTTTCTTGGTGAAAAATTAAGGAAAAATTTTAGAGAAATTAGCTGACTGCTTAGATTAAGATGATAAACAATCAAGAATGGTCAATCAAAGGAGGGGGATATAATAGATGGAATAAGTCGAAGACGGTGAGAATTTTTTTCTCGACTCGCCAAATTATGGATTAAGATCACAGTTATGATTGATGCCATTATTATTCTCATATTTATCTTAGCAGCCGCCGGAGTCGGTTTTGATAGTGTTGACTTACTACCCCTAGAAGTCAAACAACAAATCTCAAATATAGAAGCTTTGCGTTGGTTAGGGGCAGGGTTTACCTCTATTTTAGGGTTTGCCCTTGGTTTGGTCGCACAAACCACCTATCGTCGTTTAGAGACACGCATTAGTACCACTCCCATTGAAGTCATTTTGACACGAGCAGTGGGTTTAGTTATTGGTCTCCTCATTGCTAATCTAATGTTGGCCCCTATTTTTCTCCTTCCTATTCCCAAAGAGGTTGCTTTCATCAAACCGATGACCGCTATTTTAGGAAGTGTGGTCTTTTCTTTCATGGGAGTTAGTTTAGCTGATACTCATGGAAGAACCTTCTTAAGATTGATTAACCCTAATAGTATCGAAACCCTTTTAGTTGCGGAAGGAACGTTACAAGCAGCGACCACTAAAGTTGTGGATACTAGCTGTATTATTGATGGTCGTATCGAACAACTTCTCCATACAGGGTTTATCGAAGGACAAATTTTAATCCCCCAGTTTGTGCTACAAGAGTTACAACAATTAGCTGATGGGAGTAACGATCAAAAACGAGTCAGGGGAAGACGAGGGTTAGATATCTTAAACAGAATGCAAGACTCCTTTCCCAAACGGATTTTGATCCATTCGGCAGATTATGAGGATATTCCTACTGTTGATGCGAAGTTAGTTCATTTGGCACAAGAAATCAATGGAACCCTGTTGACCAATGACTACAACTTGAGTAAGGTAGCTAACTTACAAAAAGTGACGATTTTGAATGTTAATGATATTGCTCAAGCGATTCGTCCTATTTATTTGCCAGGAGATACCATAGACCTGAAAATTCTTAAATTAGGGAAAGAACCTACTCAAGGTGTGGGTTATCTAGAAGATGGAACAATGGTAGTAGTAGAAGAGGGAAAAGCTTACATTGGCGAAGAATTAAGCGTGGTGGTAACTTCTGCCCTACAAACTTCTGCGGGACGGATGATTTTTGCTAAACCTCAATCGGTTATAACCTCTTCTCAGTAGTTTGTATAGTGTTAGGGTTTTCGTTCGTCTAGCGATCGCCTAATTTTTTTGGAAAAAAACTCGCTTCACTAGGGTTATTGTTGAAGATGTGATGGGGTTGAATGCGATCGCCTTAATTTTTGCAAAAAACTCGCTTCACTAGGGTTATGTGTGAACAAGATAGGATAGAGTTAAACACTCGAAAGTCTTGTATGGTGTCAGTTACAACCTCATTAGAACCTTTATCGCTCAAACTCCCTAATGCGATCGCTCTTAATGTCACAGAAGAACAGTTTGAAGCTCTTGCAGTGGCGAACCGTGAGTTAAGATTAGAACGCACAGCGCAAGGAGAGTTAATTGTGAGTCCACCCACAGGAGGGGAGTCGGGTCAAAGGAATTTCAATATTATTGGTCAACTTGCTCGCTGGTGCGACGAAAATGAGGAGTTAGGGGAAGGTTTTGACTCATCTACTGGGTTTAAACTGCCTAATGGTGCGAACCGTTCCCCTGATGTTGCCTGGGTTAGACGGGAACGTTGGCAAGCACTCACCATTGAACAGCGTAAGGGGTTTGTTCCTCTGTGTCCAGATTTCGTCATTGAATTACGTTCGGAGTCAGATAGTTTATCTAAACTGCAAGCAAAAATGACGGAATATCTTGATAATGGAACTCAGTTGGGATGGTTAATTGATCCACAAAATAAACAAGTAGAAATTTATCGTTTTCAAAAGGATGTAGAAGTATTAGAAAATCCTAGTAATTTATCTGGGGAAGAAGTTTTACCTGGATTTATTCTTAATTTAAAGCGTGTTTTTTAATACCGTAGGGTGCGTTAGGCAAAATATAGTCTTTTGGATAATTGCTATAATTTTCTTTATGCCGTAACGCACCAAAATCAGTTTTTCGGTGTATTACGCTGCGCTAATACACCCTACAATTCTAACAGAGTAAGAAATGGCAACTAAAGCAAAAGAATTAATAAAATTAGCTAAAGATTTTGCTAAAGAAAAAGGTTTTGAATTATCTAAGACAGAAAAGAAACTACTTACAAGTGTTGCAGAAGGGAAACCCGCTAATTATATAGATGATAGTTCTCTTGATGATGGGGCAAAATATTATCCAATACACGGGAATACCTGGGATGAAACTAGAAGTCCTAATGTTGATATTATTATTTGGCTTTGTACAGATAAGCAAGCAATTTCATATTTAACTCATCGAGGAATTAATGTTATTGGAGCAAAAATTGATGGTTGTCTTGATTTAGATTTTATTGATATTGATGTTCCTTTAATTTTTCGTTGTTGTTACTTTACAGGAGGAACTTTTTTCTTATCAAAAGTCAAAAATCGTGAGGAGATGACACTTGGTTTGATTTTGGCAAAAATAAATTGTCTTTCTGATAAACAAGATGGTTGGACGGAACAAAATAAGCTATATCTCGAAGGATTAGTTTATAACTCAATCGATAATCTTTCTCCAGTTGATAGTCAATCACGATTAAAATGGATACGTCTTCAAAATCTAAAAGAAAATTTTTACCCTCAACCTTATGAACAGTTAGCAAAAATTCTTCGTATGAGTGGACATGAAGAAGCAGCAAAAGATATATTAATAGCTAAATATAATGATCGCCGTCATTACGGTGAGTTAAAAGGATTTCGTTGGGGTTTAAATTATCTCTTAAGTTTAACGATTGATCATGGATATCGAACACAAAAGATTTTTGGTTATCTCTTATTGTTTATAATTTTAGGATCGCTTATTTTTTCCTGGGGAGAATCACAAACCTTGATGTCTCCCTCTAGAATTAAAGCTTATAGTAATTCCCATAAACTGCAAGAAATATCAGATGATTATCCTAAATTTAATGCTTTGATGTATTCTGTTGACGTATTTGTTCCTATCATCGATTTTCATCAAGAATCTTATTGGCTTCCTAATGCTAATATAAAGGACGATATTGAAATTCCTTTAAATTACAGCAATATAATTCATTACAAAAACGCTTGCATAGGCAGTCTATTACGCTGGTATTTATGGTTTCATATTGCGATGGGATGGTTTCTAACTACTCTAAGTTTAGCAGGGTTTACGGGACTGGTACGCCGTTTAGAATAACATTTTGTAGGGGTTAACGGCCGTTAACCCCTACGTTATTTATGGGTTATCAATGAGAAAGATAATTTTTGTTAGGATATAATAGTTAAAAATTGATCCAATGTAGCGTGATGAATTTAACTATTGAAGTTGAACAAGAAGAAGACAGAAGATGGATTGCTGAAGTCATTGATTTACCAGGTGTTCTTGCTTATGGTCAAATTGTTGAAGAAGCTATAACAAAAGTTCAAGCTTTAGCATTACGAGTTCTGGCAGATAATATGGAACCAGATAATATCGTGTCAGGGTCAACGATTGTTAACCCCTAAGTTATTAATTAGAACCCCGATAAATCCGTTGTGCTTGTTCTGCACTAAACTGTTCATATCCTGGTAAAGAAGACCCATTATGACCATTTTTACCGTTACTGCTTGCTGTGCTGGTTGCAGGACGTTTAAAGGGTGTAGATCCAGGAATATGAGAATTAGGATGGAAACTATATTCCGGTTCGGTGTCTATAATTGAACTTTGAGGGGCAATGAAATCATGGGATGCTCGATCATATTCTAGAACTTCCCCTGTTTCAATGCGATAAATCCAACCATGTAGGGTTAAATTTCTTTGATGCAGACGAGAATGAATCACAGGATAAGTCTGTAAATTTTCCAGTTGGGTTAACACATTTTCTGCAACCGTAACTTCTAACAGTTCTTCTCCTTCTAAATGACTATAATTATCCTTAACCAGTCTACGAGTCGCTTCTGCGTGTTTTAACCAATCATAAACCAAAGGCATTTTTTCCTGCAAACTATTCAATTTTAACAGCCCTTTCATCGCCCCACAATGGGAATGACCACAAACAATAACTTGCTGAATATCTAATGCAGAAATTGCATATTCTATAGCTGCCCCCTCTCCACCATTTGCTGCACCAAAAGGAGGAATAATATTACCTGCATTACGAATAACAAAAATATCCCCAACTTCTGCTTGTGTGATTAAATTAGGGTCAACGCGAGAGTCAGAACAAGTGATAAAAAGAATTCGAGGATGTTGTCCGTGAGATAATTCTTCAAACAGTTCACGGTGAGACCTAAAATAACCACTTTGAAATTTTTGTAGTCCTTCAATTAATTTTTTCATGGGAAAAAATAGCTATTTCTACTTAGTTTAAAATTTTATCTCTGGTTGATTATCCCTTAAATTGGTAATTTTGTACACCATTGTTTATTTAATTTCTGTAACTGATCCATAAGTTTTTATTACATAAGTTCATGATTATTATTAATTCGGTGGGCATTGCCCACCCTACTATTTTAGTTATTAACAGTGAGAATTTGTGAAGTTTGAAAACGATCCATCCACCCTTCTAAATAAGCTCGATTGGCTTTTTGTTCTTCAATATTTGTTGTGTCTAAAGGATAAGGTGCTAACCCTTTAATAGCAGCCGTTGTTACACAAAACATGGACTTTTGAAACGTTTGACAAATTTGTACCAATAAGTCATCTTCTTGCCGAAAACTTTCACGATAAAAATCATGCAAATATTTGGGTAAATGATGTCTCATATCCTGCATTAATAAGGTAGGTGGAATCCCTGCACCTCCTACAGGTAAAGGATCAGCATATAAGGCCCCATAGGTAAAAATCGCTTGTTCTACCGGAATTTGATAGGATTGAGCATTATAAGAAATAGTTCCAGGAAAAGGTGTTCCTCTGAAAAAGATGGCTTCTACATAAGGCACTGCTGTATCCATTAAAAAGGTTAATTCTGCTGCTTTGGGAAGCACTTCATAGGTTTCTCCTTTTATTTTTACTTGATAGGTAATCGGTCTTGCTGCATCTTTAACTAAACCATCTAATATGTGTTGAACGACATCGGAAATGGATTCAATTTCACCGTTATCGTAGCGATCCGAAAGGTCTAAAAATATATCGGCCATGACTCGCCAAAATTGTCCTAAACCACTATAATAGGACATCATTCTCATGTGTTCTGGTAAGAATTGAGGGAATATTTTATGTAGGGTTAACATGAAAAAGTTGTACTTAAATTTAGCTTGAATAACTTTTTCTACATTGTCTCTAAATTCAGGGGTATCTAAATAAGTATCTAACCCTCCACCACCGTGCCACATCATTGCTTTCATGCAATATTCTGCATATTCAAAATTGGTTCGGTTATGATTCCAATGACGGAGTAATTTATCAATAGAAAATTCTCCATTGAAGTATTTAAAGAAGGGAAATAAAATCAAAAATTGATTATCAGCAATATAGATCAAGTTACGAGAATACTGATCTAAAATAACTCCATAACTTTTGAGAATACCCACAACTTCTATAACATTTTGGGGTGAGTCTTTGAGTAATGCTTGTCCATTTTCTAAACGATAAATATATTCTGCTAGGGGATGACGAGAGGTTTCTATTTTAGTGTTTACCATAGTTTATATATGTCTTATAGTGTTTGGCTGTTTATTATCTCTATTATTTCATTATTGCTGCATTTTAGTAAATATATCAATCGGTAATGAGTCTATTTTTACCATAAACGTTTTATAGGATGCTTATCAAATATAGAATCAACACTAAGGATAATTGAATTCCAGTATAAATATTTTATAAAATTGATTTCAGTATTTCTGAAGTGTTCTTATGAAGACAATATCCCATTAACAAAAATCCTGTAATATGAAAGTTAAAGAGGTATTAAAGCGACTGAAAGCAGATGGATGGTATCAAGTAAGAATGCGAGGAAGTCATCGAATTTTAGCCTACCCTGAAAAATAAGGTATTGTTGTCGTTACAGGAAAATTAAGTAATGATGAGAGGTGATAATTTCATGACTCGTATGCGTCAGTTAACTTCCAAGAAAGTTTAAAAATTGCTTAAAAAATATGGATTTGAATTAATTTCAAAAAAAGGAAGTCATCGAAAATGGCGTAATATTGATTAGAATTAATGTTAGGTTATTTGAAAAGATAATTATTGATAATCACTCTTGAACTTCACGACTCATAAACTTTATTTCTATGAGCAATAAAAACAACAGTAACTTGATAATGTGTTT
>JBFRWG010000154.1:0-21782 GCA_051439445.1 Crocosphaera sp. | reverse complement strand
GTAATATTATAATTGAGTCCTAATGCTTTCCAAGTATTTCCTCCTAAAATCGCTGTATCATTGGAGAAAGTTAGGTCATCAGAAACATCTTGCTCACCGTAAGGTTGATCACTATTATTTGAGTAATCAATTATGTTTCCATTCCCATCAATACTGAATTCATTATTAATTCCTATTGGCAGATTAATGGTTAAACTATAATCAGGATTAGTTTCCCCTCCATAACCATAAATTTTAAGCCAATAATCACCTGGAGAAAGATTTTCAAGAGAGATTAATTCTTGATCATTAACTGAAGTAGATTCATCGATTTGTTCCCATATATTATTAACATTTTGCCAAAGCTCTAAATCTAAATCTCCTAGACTATGAAGAAAATCAATAGTAATAGAATGTTCACTGGTTCCTGTTTCTGATAAATTAAATTTAAACCAGTCAAAATCTGAGGGATTATGAATACTTAAACCTGATTCTTTGATTTCTCCATCAATAGGATTAAATATGGTTGCTTCTGTTTCAGTATTGTTACTTTCGTAGCGATCGCTTAGATAATTTGTAGAGGTTGTTCCCGATATATTCAAGTCAGTATAATCATCAAACCAACCCTGATTAGAGTTATTAGTTTTATCAGATTCTACGAGAAGATTATTAGGATCAATAATCATTCCAATATGATACTCACCATCTCCCTTCCAGACTGGACTATTATTTTCTGGTAAGGTGAGAGTGATGTCGAGATTATCTGTATCGTTACCTCCCAAAACACCTCCAATGAGGGTATAAGTATCTAAATAAATATCACTTAATGTAATAGTTTCGTCTTCTGAGAGATAGAAAGCAATCTCAACATCGGGAGTATTTGCTGCACCGATATTTTCTAAACGGAAGGTAATATCAACTGTCTCACCTGCTAAAACAGAGTATTGACTACCACTAAAATATGTCCCTAATAAATCAGCTTCTGCTGATGCGGTTCCTGATATATTAACATCATCAAAATCTTCAAACCAACCAATATTAGAATTGTTAGTTTCATTGGTTTCGTTGACAAGATTATTGGGATCAATAAGCATTCCGATATGATATTCACCGTCACCATTCCAGATATTATTTCCTCCTTCTGGTAAGGTCAATGTAGTAGTGATATATCCTGTATCATCACCTCCTGCAATGGAATTTAAAACTGCTTCAGTCCCTAAATAAGTATCATCAGAAGTAATAATATCATCGTTAGAAAGATAGAAGTTGATATCAAAAGGAGTAGAATCATCACTACCGTTATTTTTAATCCTAAATTCTATCTGGAAGCTATTTCCTGCCACTAAAGGTTCTGGATCGACATTAAAAAATTCTCCTAATAAATCAATGGAAGGTAAACCATTAATAGTAAAACTTGTGGTTGCTGTTACGCTATCTTCTCCATCACTAACGGTATAAGTAAAACCATCAATGGCAAATTCTTCTACTTTTAGATAGTCAAATTGATGATTGGGATTATATTCAAAACTTCCATCACTATTAATGCTCAATAATGCTCCAGAAGCTAACGTTATTGGATTATTTTCAAGCAGAAGAGACTCATTAATGTGCGTAACAATTAAGTTGTCTCCATCAATATCTTCATCATTGGTTAAGATATTTCCCGTGATAATTGTACCTTCATCTGTTGTATAAAAATCATCCTGAGCAAGAGGAGTATTATTAGGAAAAGTAAGAGAAATTTCATCAAGATCAACACTTAAACCTTGATTAATATTGTTAGTTTCATCAACTTCATCAACTGTATTATCAGGATCAATAATAGCACCAACATAAAACGTATTACCTTCGTTCCAGAAAGGAGTATCTATGGAGGGCAAACTAAGTGCTATTTGATTGTATTCTTTGAGGAAAAGACCATCTAGTCCATTATCAAACTCATAGCTTCCGAGATAGTAATCAAATTCTGAAATGTCCATATCTTCTGAAGCATAAAAATCAACTTTAAAAGAATTAGCTGCTGTTGAAGTGGTATTATAAACATCAAAAATTAGATTAATTGTTTCACCAGGTTGAGCCATTTCTTCTTCGACATTTAGGTAAGAAACTGACAGTTCAGGTCGAGGAATAGGTAAGATTTCGACAGTTAAAATGTCCTCTTCTTGTTCTTGTTGGGGATCTCTGGCAATGATTTCTATATCAATCATTCCACTATCTTCTTTTGTTGGAATACCAGTAAAACTTCCATTATTGCCATCAAAAGTTAACCAACTGGGTAAGGGAGAACCATCAGTTAGTTGTGCGGTATAAGTTAAATTATCCCCATCAATATCAGTAAACGTATTAGAGGGAATTAGATAATTGAAGGTATTCCCTTCTTGAATTGTTTGCTTAACAAACGGTTGGTTAAGAAACGGTGCATCATTAACCCCTTCAATAGTAAATGTAACTGTCCCAGTATCAATGAGTTGATTATTATTATCATATTTAAGGGTATAACTAAAGCTATCCGTTAGGGTTTCTCCCTCTTGCAAAGTTTCAAATTTACCATTCGGATCATAAGTTAAAAAGCCTTGCTGATCAATATTGACAATAGCTCCTGATGGTAAATTAATTGTTGTAGAATTACCAAAAGAAGTTGTATTAATTTTAGAAACTTTAACCCTACTATCATCAATAGTGTTAGATAGCAAAGCAATGTTTGAAGCATTATCTTCATCGGTACTAAAACTCTGATTTTTAGCCTCATCAAAGATAGTAATTTCTGCCGTATCTGAAGTGATACTGGTGGCATTTTGTGCAGCAGCAGTTGTTAGATTTAAAGTGCTTCCCGCACTGCCAATATTCATATCCCAAGCATGGAAGCTAAAACTAGCATCCCCCACATAATTACTATTAGGAACAAAGCGAATTTTATTCTCAGGAGCTAACAGTCTCGCAGCCGTTTCGCTCGGCGTTCCCAAATTATTCCAGCTACTGCCATTATTAAGAGAATATTGCCAACTTCCATTGCTATTATCAACATAATCGATAGCGATCGCTTCAAAAGTTTGACTATCATAATCTTTAATGGAATCATTGACAATAATGTCAGAAATACGATTCCCTGGATTATTATTATTGAGAACAACTGATGTCAGCAGAGGATTATAACTATCATAAAGAATAGGAGGTCTGTTAACCGGAACTAAACGACTAATCCAAGTATCTCGACTGGTTTGATCCCCTGCGGTATATTCACCATCAATCGTGCCAACAATATAAATGTCTCCTTCTGGAGTAACAGCAACATCTTGTGTATCGATAGAAATCTCACCATTAAACTGATTTTCATCAATATTTTTTAGCTGTTTAACCCATTGTAAGTTACCATCCGTATCATACTTAATTGTCCACGCCCAAGACTCATTAACATTATTAATATAAGCTCTTGTATGGCCCCCTGAATAAACACTACCATCCGGACCAATATTTAACCCTGTTATCGCATCACTGCGAGAAGTTCCATATTGCTTCAACCAGAGACGACTCCCTTGTGAGTTATATTTAGCGACCCAACCATCTATCCCTCCTGCATGGGTTTCACCAATTTTAGTTGACGTACTACCAGCAACATAAATATTACCAGTGTGATCCACATCGATTTCTCGAATCTCTGCATTAGGGAGTTCCCAACTTGCAACATAGCTGCCGTTGCTGGCATTATATTTGTGAATTGTGCTAACCTTATTCAAACCATGATAACTGGCAATGTAGAGAGAGCCTTGATTATCAGCCGTTAGGACAAAATTACGGTCATAAACAGTCCCAGCAAGGGAAAGATTCCAGAGTAGATTACCATTACTATTGTATTTATAAAATCGTCGCCCACTACCGTCACGACCCGTTAGATAAATATTACCATTATCATCGGTGGTGATATCTGAGGCCGAAGTCCCAAAACTACGCACCCACAGTAACGTTCCACTACTGTTACGCTTAGATACTTTTCCTAGACTTGAGTTATAGTCATCAAAATAGGATGTGTAAATCGTGAAATAATTACCCTGTTTGTCCACCGCAGAAGCAGAAACAATATCCTCTCCACTGGTTCCCCCTTGACGCTTCCACAGAGCAGTGCCTGAACTATTATAAAGAGCTTCCCAAGTATCATTTTGTCCACCCTTGGGACTTCCACCTCCGACAACCCCATCGGTTCGACCAGCTAAATAAATATTATTATTGTTATCCACTATCACTGAATTAACAATACTATGGGCCAGAGGATGATTGAGGGGATCGTTAGGGTTGGGTTGACTTTCTAACTGAGAGATCCAAGCAACATCAGGGGCCGGTAAGAGGACATCAACCGTTGCGGTTGCGATATTGCTACTAAAAGCAGTATTCCCTCCATTTTGAGTGGTATTAGCAGTCCCTCCTGGAGTCCCTGTTACTTTATCCCAAGCACGGAAGGTGAAAGAAGCGTTAAAAGGATTCGTTTGAGTAGTCGAAGGTAAGAAACGGATTTTATCATCTTTATCTAATAATCGAGCATTGCTTTGACTAGGAGTGCCAAAAGCAGTCCAAGTGGCCCCATCATTGAGGGAATATTGCCAAGTTCCCTTACTATTATCCACAGAGGTTACAGCGATCGCCGCTTGTCGTCCATCACTATCACTAACGGTTGTCACCAACGTACCGAACAAATCTTCTACCGTATCCCCAGCAACAGCGATCGCATTGATAGAAACGGGACTTAAATCAGAAAAAGTCGTTCTTAGAAGGGTAGGTGCAACATTAAAATGTTGACGAATAGAACTCCCAGAGAGATTATCAACGGTTTCGATTAATCCTGGATTGATATATTGTTGTAGGGCCGGACTCCAATAAGGGAAAAACCGTTTAATAGTCAAGTCTTGGGCCGCATTGAAGGACCCATCTTGATTAAGATCAACCATAAGATCGGCACCCTCTTTGCGTAGATGAGAGAAGGTGAGGGTGATCCCATCTAAAACAATGTTATCTGTTCCTCCATAGTCCCCAATATAGGTGCTACCAATAACGGTCCCACCCCCATTCGTCGGACTGATGATATAACTATCGTTACCATAACCCCCTTGTAAAACATCGGCCCCACTCTCATTAATCAGAGTATCATTACCATCCCCACCATCAAGTTGATCGTTTCCTGCACCACCATCGAGTTGATCGTTTCCTTTTCCACCATCGAGTTGATCATTACCATCTCCACCATCGAGTTGATCATTACCATAACCCCCTTCAAGAATATCTGTTCCTGCCTCTCCATCGAGAATATCATCTCCAATACCCCCATCTAACTCATCGTTACCTTCTTGACCAAATAAGGTGTCATTACCACTACCACCATCGAGGGTATCATTGCCTTTTAAACCATAAATTCCTTCATCCCCACTGCCGCCATCAATGCTATCATGGCCGTTAGTAGCAATAATTTGGTCGGGATCGGCACCCCCATCCACTACAGAAGCTTGACCAGTTTGAGCATTATAACCAGCGATGAGAAAATCTTGACCATATCCACCGTCTAGGGAACCGGAACCCTCACCCGCAACTAAGGTATCGTTACCATCATAGCCATTGAGATCGTCGTCTCCTTTACCCCCATCGAGATAACCCCCCCCTGATAGGGTATCGTTTCCTTCTTCTCCCAATAAAATGCCATGTTTAGGTAAAGCAGCATTATTGCGGAAAACTCTTTGATTCGCGCCACCATATCCAGATACAAGGCGATCGTTACCACTACCCCCTTTCAGGACATTATTACCGACTCCCCCACCATAAAGAATATCGTCTCCTGCACCTCCATCTAGGGAGTCTACATCGTCTTGACCGTCTATATAATCATTTCCTGCACCTCCATTTAAGAGATCGTCTCCTGCACCTCCATAGATACGATCGTCTCCAGAAACCTCTTTTTTCGTATCATCCCCGAAAATATTATCATTCCCATCCCCTCCCCACAATTTATCATTATCTGCTCCCCCTTCTAGTTGATCATTGCCGGTATAACCATCAAGAATATCGTTCCCATCACCCCCTGAGATCACATCATTGCCCTGAGATCCAAAAAGTTGATCATGACCTTTACCTCCTAAAACCGTATCATGGCCATGTCCTCCATAGATTTCATCATCGTTAGACCCTCCTTGTAAGACATCATCTCCTTCCCCTCCAACAATCCAAACATTTTTATTAACTGAATCATTGACAATAATGGTGTCGTTGCTATTGGTTCCCCAAATACGAATTTTATCGATACCTGAAGCATTAACAGATTCAGCATTATAATGGGTGACAATTTGTCGATCTTCTCCTGTTTTTTCCCAACCGGTTACAATTCTGGGTACATCTGTGCAAGCTTTTCCCACTAGCAAATCTACACATTCTAATTCCCATTTTGTCCGAATATACCCTTTATATTTAATGCCTACAACTTCTTCATAATTAATTTCTGATCCTCCAAAAATAATCTGTCCATCTTTAATCTGAACGACTAAATTATTATCAACCCCATATTTACTACTTAAATTACTATGTAAAAAGATTTGTAACTCATTTCCTTCAATTTTATGACCAAAGGTTTTGCGTGTGGGAACATCCATTCTTACGGTTTCTCGACTTCCATCCAGAATACTCCCAATAATATCAAGGGTGTCATAAAAGTCTTCACGATATTCGCTTAATCTTGCCCCAACTGACTTAAGATAGGGATTATTAAACGTAATTCCTTCTGCTAAGGGTTGTAAAACATTTTCGTCAAAACGGGCTAATTCTTGGTTAACATCATCTCTTGCTTTCACTGCTGTTTTTTCAATATTTCGTCCAGCATCTCTGACTGCTTTTTCTCCATCAGCTAAGGTATCTAAAACAAGATCAACAACCTGACCTAATCCATTATTAAAATCTTCTATATAACCGTTGATTAGATCAGCTTTATCTTTAATCCAATCAGACGCTTCATTGATTTGATCACCATTAATTAAAGGAATTTGTGGGGATAGGGGATACTCAAAAGTTTTATTGAATCCTGGAACACCTATCTTATACCAAGCATCTAATTGTGTATAAATAGAGTCAAGCTTGATCGGGTCAAAAATATTACTAGGATTATTAAAGGGAATTTCACTCAGGCGAATTTTACCATCTTCTGGGCTAGGATCGTTTAAATTGATATTAATTGTACCATTAACATCTGCACCAATAAAAGCTTGTGCAATACCAATATCTAACCCTCCATCTAAACTTAATCCTGCGGTTAAAACAGCTTCAGGAATGTCGTCTCCTGTCCCATCTAAATTAGCAGTATCAGTAACATAAAAACCATCTTCAAAAGCGTGATTTTCATTGCCACAAGTTAACCCATACGTATCAAATCCAAAGCCAAATTGTGCTTGTACGCCAAAGTTTCCCCCAATGCGAACTCCCAAGGGTCCAATAATAGGAATAAATTGCCCTGGATTAATATTAAAATCAAGTTCAGGCGTGCGATAAGTAAAGATTTCAGTTGGTGTACCGAGAATTAAATTAGTGGCAAAATCTAAGGGATTATCTAACAGGGGGAAATTAAAACCACTAGGTAAATTTAGATTAGGCGTTGTTACATTAATTGGGGATTTATTAATATTTCCTAACCCATCAATATTAATATCTCCTAAGTTAATAGTCCCTCCAGTAGTGGGTACACTGTTAACAAAATTACCAAATTCAATGATATTATCAATCAGTCCAAAATTAACATCATATCCCTGTCGTTGGGCTTCAAATTCTGCTAAATCTCTGAAAGTAACTTTTCCATCACTATTAAAATCTAAAAAACTAGCATCAGATAACTTAGAAATGATAGGAATTTCTGTATTAAGAATTCCCAAAAAAGGTTCTAAGGGTTGAAAAACTTTATCAATTTTACCCAAAGCAGGTTTAAGAAAGTCTGTATAAAGACTTTTTAAATCTAATTTAATATCATCAAAACTAAAAGGAATAGTGTAATCAGTGGGATTAGATCCCCCAAATTCTATATTATCTAACTCACTGAAATTAAGTTTAAGTCCTCCGCTAATTCCCGGTAAATCAATCGCACCATCAGGAAGCTCAAAATTGAAGTTAAATAGGTTAATATCTCCTAATTGGCTAAAGTCTAAAGAATGATTAAAATTATCAAGATCAACTGTAAAATCAAAGTTAAGATCATCCGTCAATAAAGAAGGTAAATGTAGATCAATACAGCCTAATTTTGCTGAAATTCCTGTATCTGGTAAGTCAACATTAACACTAATATCAAGATCGGAACTATCACGATTTATATAAGCTTGATCTTGATTAACCCCGAAGCGTAATCCTTGCATATCATAGGTTAAATCAACCCCAGCATTCCCATCAATATTTAAGCCAAATTGATCTAATAATCCTAAATCCGATGCTAAAGAAATATTACCTAAATTAACCTCTCCAGTTAAATCTAAGGCAAACTCAACAGAGTCAGTTGTTTCCGATAGTTTAGTAACCGTAATATAGGGAATGGTGCTAAGTTTTTGGGCAATTTCATCGGCAGTTAATAAGATATCAGGTTGAAACAAATTAGCAATTCCTGCCTGAACTTCATTAAGAATAGAACCAGCATCTTGAAGATTTCCTAAAGCATCACCTAAAAGGGGAATTTTCGTATCAAAAATGTTTCCATTGCTGGTACTATTTAAACTTAATGAATTGGTGTTCAGAGAATTAGTAGAAGTTGAACTGTTTCCAAAAAGTCCTTTTAAACTTTGAAAAAAACTATCTAAGATAGAAACATCTTCTTTTCCATAAAGGTTAGAAGTTTGAATATTCATATCATCAAACTCCAATGTCTCTATGTTCAAAATAGTATCTTGTGTTTGTTTCGTTTTATGAATAACAAAAATCGTATTGGAATTCCCTTGTAATTGATTAATTTGGTAGTCATTGCGATTACCAGCAAAAATGGCAGTATCATTCCCCTCTCCCCCATCCAGAGTATTATTCCCCTCTCCCCCATCCAGAGTATTAGCCAATTCATTCCCCGTTAGGTTATCATTTCCTTTACCACCAATAGCATTTTCAATTTCTACCCCATTGGCAATGGTAAACCCACCTGTAACCCCTTTAATAGATGAAATATAACCCCCTGCATTTTTACCCGTTAAAGGAGCATCATTTAAGTTAATTGTGACATCAGAAGTAATTGTCTCAGCAGAAATAGTATCAGTACCACTCGCATCCCAGATTGCTTTAAAAAAGGTTTGCCCTGATGTTAGATTGTAGGTTGTTGATCCTGTATTGTGGCTTAAATTCGGTCCATAAAGATATTGCAAAGCAGCAATATCAAACGCCATCGGGGTTCCTGCTATTCCACTACTATTGTTATAGGACATCGCAGTCCAAATGGTTTGGTTCAGTCCATCCGGTCCTAGATCACTATATTGACTAACCCCTGGATATGGGAGAGAACCATGATCATTATCATGAGGATGAGCGAGTCCTAAACCATGTAAAAGTTCATGAATAAGAGTTTCAAAACTACTGCTGCCTTGATTTAAATTATTAGGCACTAAAATCTTTTTACTTAAATAACCTAATCCCTGTGCCGCAGGAGGCAAAGGCACTCCACTAAGTTTCATCCCCGGTCCTGTGAAAAACCCTGCTAGTTCCTTACCACCAACAATTATTTTGTCAACTTTATACAGTTTCAGAGTGGCACTGGTATCATTATCGGTTACTGTTTTTGTGAATTTAATATTTGCTACTTCTTCTATGGTTCTTTGAGCTTCTTCTATAGCGATTTGTTCAAGGGGGTCCCAGTTTAGTGCAACAGGAGCAAGATTACCAAAGCTGTCATCAAAACTAGCACCACTCGGACCATGTAGATATGTGTAATCAATCTCCCGTGAAGTTCCCAGTTGCCAGTAATTTCCTCCTTGAAGAATTCCGTTAACATAAACACCTAAACTAGATAACCCTTTGGCTGGCGCACTGCTAATTGCTTGCTCAACCTGCACTTCAACCCCGTCTACAGTCATCACTGTTGTATCATCTTCTGTCTGAAGTTGAGATAAGATCGTCTCATCTAATGTTTCCCCTCGTACCAATTTTGCCCAAATTGCCCCCTCATCTCCCTCTATCTCAACCTCATTTAACTTCGCTTCCACACTATGGCCAATCTCTTCTATAGATACTGCAACTAATTCCTGCAACCATTCATTCTCAAGACTAATTTCTTCGACAGCGTTAAATTCTGAGACGACTCTTGTTATAAACTCTTTCGATAGATAAATTTTCCCTGTCTCTCTCGAAAATGCACCCTTAAACTCAGTAGACGATAAAAATTCTACTGTCGGGATCTGTTCCCAGTTATCGTTGCGCCAATTTTCCACAATATTGAGCGCAGTGCTTTCATCAAAGCGATCGCCAAATGGGATGGTTAATTTCTCTAATATTTCAGATTCCCCTAAATTAGCAAAAGCTGCCAATTCTAAGCGTATTTCTAGGGAAACTTGAGATAAAACTTGATGGAGGATCTGTGCATCAAGATGAGGAAAAAGATCGTTAAGGTCTTGGTTTGAGTCAGAAAAGAAAATCATAACGATTCACCTAGAGTCAAAATATAAATCAGATATATTGACTCTAAGGATTGACTCTCAGAAAATATGCACTTTTAATGGATTTCTGCGCAAACCTTAACTAAAATACCTGCGATCGCTCTTCCCTAAATAGGATAAGAATCAATCGCAGGAAACAAGTGTTATATTTGAGTCGTCTTAGAATAAGCCCAAAGTCAAAGACTTATCAATGGGTAAAGTTGCACCTGCACCCAACCAGATAGCAACAACGGTTCCGAAGAGGAATACAGCAGTTGCTACAGGACGACGGAAGGGGTTTTGGAACTTGTTGACACTTTCAATGAAAGGAACCAACAATAATCCTAAAGGAATGGCTGCTTGACAAGCAATTCCCAGTAATTTGTTGGGAAGAATGCGTAAGATTTGGAAAACGGGGTATAAATACCATTCAGGTAAAATTTCCAGGGGAGTGGCAAAAGGATCAGCCGGTTCCCCAATTAAAGCAGGGTCAAGTACCGCTAACCCGGTTACTAAACCAATGGTTCCGAGGATAACCACAGGGAACACATAGAGTAAGTCGTTAGGCCAAGCGGGTTCACCGTAGTAGTTGTGACCCATTCCTTGGGCTAACTTAGCACGCAATTTAGGATCGCTTAGGTCTGGCTTTTTTTCAATGGCCATTTATAGATTTCTCCTTATCGAAATAGAGGATCAGCAGGTTTTTTATCCGAACACGGATGATCAGTGCTTAATTATGCAATATTTCCCCATAATTAACTGTTCACTGATCACCGTTTGTTACTTCAGATACGGTTTACAAAGGACCAGAAATCCCTTGCTTACGAATCATTAAGAAGTGGGCTAACATGAAGACTGCAATTAACCAAGGGAAAACAAAGGTATGAAGACTATAGAAACGGGTTAAGGTTGCTTGTCCAACACTTTGGCCCCCTCTGAGAAGTTCTACCATTTGGTCTCCTACCACAGGAATGGCAGCAGGAACACCGGAAACGATTTGAACCGCCCAGTAACCAACTTGGTCCCAAGGTAGGGAGTATCCTGTTACCCCAAAGGAAACGGTAATCACCGCTAAGATAACACCTGTCATCCAGGTTAACTCACGGGGCTTTTTAAAGCCACCGGTTAAGTAAACACGGAAGACGTGAAGAATCATCATTAATACCATCATGCTGGCTGACCAACGATGGATAGAACGGATCAACCAACCGAAGTTTACCTCGTTCATGATGTACTGAACGGAAGCAAAAGCTTCGGTAACTGTCGGCTTATAATAGAATGTCATGGCGAATCCAGTAGCAAACTGAATCACAAAGCACACTAAAGTGATACCACCAAGACAGTAGAAGATATTAACGTGAGGGGGGACGTATTTGCTGGTAATGTCGTCGGAAATGGCTTGAATTTCTAGACGATCATTGAACCACTTATAAACTGGGGAATCTGTGACTTGTTTAGAGAACATTTAAGCTATAATCCGCTATCGAATGAACGATGGATAATTGAATGGTATGGATAGTTTACTATGCCGTTGCTTAGTTGAGCATCTCAACCTGGAGTCTCAGGTTAAGATTGAAGTAAGCAGACTACCTCATTAAGAAATTTAACATAATTCTTGTCTCAGTTCCAAGAGAATTGAAGTCTCTATACTTTGAAAAACAGTGAGGATAGTTGTCAGGAGTGATCGCAGGTGTGGGAAGATAATTGATGTAGGTTTCGCGAGACAGAGCAACACATGACTATGCAGCAGTTACTCCAAGGGGTTAACATCTTTTTGATTGGTATGATGGGAACGGGTAAAACAACGGTGGGAGAAAAGTTAGCCGAACGTTTAGCTTATCGTTTTTTTGATAGTGATCGATTAATTGAACAGGTGATGCAACAAACCATTAATGAGATTTTTGCTACAGAAGGGGAGGAGAGGTTTCGTGAGCTTGAAACTCAGACATTGTCAGAGTTGGCCGCTTGTACTAAAAGTGTTATTGCAACGGGAGGGGGGATCGTTTTAAAACCTAAAAATTGGAGTTATCTTCATCATGGTTTAATTGTTTGGTTAGATACTCCTATTCCTATCATAACTAAACGTTTAGCTACAGATACGACTCGTCCCCTCTTACAAGAAACCAATTTGACTTTAAAGTTAGAATCTTTATTAGAACAACGTGGTTCTTTGTATGCTCAAAGCGATTTACAAATTATGATTGATGAGGAACAAACTCCTGATGATATTGTTGAGCAAATCTTAGAATTAATACCAACTGTAATTAAATCTAAGTTAGACCTACCCCAAAATCTAACCTAAACAAAAATTTAGATTAAAATTCAACTTCATCCGCAAAACTTTGTCTACGTTTAAAATAAAACGCTCCGGCAATTGATCCCCAAATCAATTCATCAGTCACAGGATCATAACCCCGATCAAGACTGATTAATTGTTGCTCATCTACTTCAAAACTATTGTCTAAATAGGTTTCTTTGCCATTACGTACCACACGACAGTTTTTGCCAGGTTTAACCACTCCTTTAAAACTGGTTCCTGTCCAATCGATAAACATATCACACCCTTTCATCAATTCTATGTGATCAGGGGTGAGTTTCTTCAATTTTTCTAAGTCACGGGAGGCACCTAAAAAGCTTTCATCTTCTTTTAGTTTATAATTTTCTAGTTCTATTCTCTCGTCGATAATGTTTAATTTAAGCACCCTGACTCGATAAGGTTGGTTTAACATAAAATCATAGGCCTGTTCTAAAAATAAACTCGGTTCAGGAAAATTTGCTAAGGGTAAAGGACGAATACAAACCCGAATATGAGCATACAAAGGTGGATTTTCAAATGCTTGTTCTTGATTACTGAAATCAGAACACATCCAACGAGCTAGAGTTTTTATATCTGTAGCGTGAGACATCTATTTATTTTTTGTAACATAAGACAAAGACCACTTTTATTCTAGCTGTAATGGTGGATCAATATCAAATCCTTATTGCTTTGATAACCAGCAAAATACTTGTGTTACAGATTGCTACTCTCTATGAAAAAAATTATCTCTTTCTCTTTGGGTCTCTCTTTCTTTTTCTTGTTAAAATCGACCCCAATTATTGCTTTACCTCTCCCTTCATTTTACCAAGGAATGCCTTATGATGAAGCTCGAGAAAAAATGTTAGAATTGGGGTGGCAAGTTCCTCTAATTAATAATTCACAAGATTGTCAATTTATGGCAGAAATTTGTCAGAATTATCCCGAAGTAGAAGCTTGTTCTGGAACAGGATTGGGTTTTTGTTTATTTATTTTCATCGATAGTAATGGTAAACGTTTTAAAATTACCACAGCAGGGCGCGATCCCTTAGAAGTGGTTAGTTGGCAGAATGATCATTCACCAATTAATAATGAAAAATGACCGAAAAAAAGGGTTCCAAGCCTCCTCTTTCAAGGGTATGAAAAGGTGTCGAAGGATGGCGAGGTTTCCTCGCCATATCCAATGGACTAAGAGAAGAAGAATTTTCGTTGTTTCAAGCCTCCAACTTGAGGTGGAGGTAATTCTACATTCTACATTCTGATTGACCTCTCCCTAAAGATAAGAGAGAGAATATCTAACTTGTTCAATTGGAACTTTCTTGTTCAATAGAATGTTGATCAATTGGGGTTAATTGTTGGCGAACATCATCAATGGCATGATTAAGTTGAGCAATCTTATCTTCTAAGCGATGACGAGCCAATTCAATGCTTTCTTCTGAACTTAAACCCTCTTGTTGCTCAGATTCAAATAAAGAAGATTGACCGTTTTTTTCCTTATTATCCAGACGAGAGGACACCACAACACCGATGATCCCTCCGAGAATACCGCCAACAATTGTACCTGTTAAAAATCCACCTGTAAATCCGTCTCGTTGACTCATAATCTTCACCTAACTAATAATAACTAATTGTTTCACCAATCAATCCCTAAGTCTAACCTTAGGTCCCAAAAGCGCGATCGCCTGCATCTCCTAAGCCAGGAACAATATACCCTTTTTCATTAAGCCCTTCATCAATAATAGCTGTATAGATATTGAGATTAGCATAATGTGTATTTAATTGTTGCAGGGCAGGAGGAGCAGCTACCACGGAAATGATGCGAATTAAGCTAATATCAGCCCCCCGTTGAGCAATTTCATCCATGGCTTTCATAATTGACCCCCCGGTAGCTAACATGGGTTCTAAGATAATAATTTGGGTATTAGGAGCAAATTTCTCTGGCAATTTATTAAGATAACAATTGTTTTCTAAGGTTTCCTCATCACGCACTAACCCCAGATGATAAATAGAGGCCAGGGGAAGTAAGGTTTGCGCTCCATCCAATAAACTTAATCCTGCCCTGAGAATCGGAATAATGGCAATGGGGACTTCAGGATTAATGAGTGTCCCCTGACAAGGGGCTAGAGGGGTTTGTAAGGTGGTTTCTAGGGTAGGAAACCAATAACGGGTGGCTTCATAGGTTAACCAACGGCCTAACTCGCTCATAGCCGTTTTAAACAAGACTCCAGGGGTGTTCACATCACGGGCGACGGCTAACCAATGTTTAATTAAAGGGTGATCGGGAACATAAACACGAAGTTGGGAGGGCATAATCTTAGGAAAATAGAGGAGGAGATTAGGGGCAAAAAGACTTTATTCTTGGGATAAAGCTTGAAGACGGTTTTGAGCTAATTCAAAGCTCGGCTCAATATCGACAGCTTTTTGATAACTGGCAATGGCTTCAGATTTTTGCTGCATCAATTCCAAAGCACTTCCCCGATTGTACCAAGCTTGGTAATAGTTCGGTTGAAGACTTAACAGTTGATCCCAACAGGCGATCGCTTCTGGCCATTTCTGTAAACTATATAATACTTGTCCTTTAGCATTGAGGGCTTCGATATCTTCAGCATTCAGGGCTAAAGCTCGATCAAAACTAGCCATCGCTTCTTCAAGGTGTCCCAAAGTTCCCAAGGCACTGCCTCGGTTATGCCAAGCCGGAGCAAAGTTCGCATCAATGGCTAGGGCTTGATCCCAGAGGGCGAGTGCTGCATCCAAATCCCCTAAGTTAGCTTGTTCGATCCCTTGATTAAAGTAGGTTTCAACGGTTTGGGGGGCGGTTTGAGTCTCGGTTGAGGGGTCTTGTTCTTCAAATTGAGCAATTAAGGCATTAATCAAGGTTTCAGGATCGGTGGAGTCAACGCCTAATTGTTGAGATAATTGACTGGCTAGTTCTGGATCTTGCTGTAATCTCCCTGTTAGTTCTTCAATGGTCAAGGTTTCTGTTTGCGGGGGCTCAGCAGAAGGGGCAGCAGGATTTTCTCGTGCTAGACTGTCTTCAATACTGGGGGGGGTAATTTCTGTTGTTATGGCATCTGTCACTTGAGTATCGGGTCCGAGATATTCCCACACCGCACTATCAGCTTCTCTTGTGTATAGTTTCCGCCCAATTTCATAGGTTGTTTGACCAATGACTTCAATGGCTTGAAAGGACTGGGCTAACTCTCCCAAACGCATCATTCTTGAAGCCAATTGTAAGTTAGGAGCGGCTGAGGAGAGGGCTTTGTTTCCAAATCTTTCTAACCAAGCCACCCATAATTTAGCTTTTCCTCTTTCTCCCAAATCTTCAAAATATTTGAGGATGCGTCCTTCGTGCCATCCGTGAGCCACACCATCGAGGAGTTGGCTAAATAAAAACTCATAGTCAGTATCGCTTAAAGGCTGTTGGGATACTTGTTGCGCCTTTTTTCCTGATCCCCCTATGAACGAGGAGGAACCGAAAACCTGAGTTAAAAGTTGTTGTATCCACTGCCAGAAGCGTTTTAGTAAACCCTGCATATTAGTATTGATAGATTTGAAGAATCAAGCCACCATACTTGCTATGATAGCCTCAATTATTCTAGTCCATTCAGACAAGTTTATTTGATAGCAGTTTTCATATCAATAGACTAACGATCTCAATAAAAATCCCCCCACACTTCCCACACTGACTTAACTGAAATATTGATACACCCAATTGAAAACTGCTATGAGGGAACATATCTGGCAAAGATGAGCTAAATTATGTTACAATAAGCAATTGTGTCGAAATTTTATATCCATAATTATGCCAAAACTAAAAACGCGCAAAGCTGCCGCCAAGCGTTTTCGAGTAACAGGAAGCGGTAAGAAGATTGTTAGGCGAAAAGCTTTCAAAAATCACTTATTAGATCATAAAAGTGCTGAAAGAAAGCGTCGTCGTTTGTCTAACACCGCTTTAGTTAGTGAACAAGACGAAGACAACGTTCGCTTAATGCTACCGTATCTCTAAAATAAACAAAGTCAATTCATTCACTTACGTACATTAATAACTATGACAAGGGTAAAACGGGGCAATGTTGCTCGTAAACGTCGTAAAAAAATCCTTAAACTAGCTAAAGGGTTTAGAGGAAGCCATTCTCGGTTATTCCGTACCGCTAACCAACAGGTGATGAAAGCATTACGTAATGCTTACCGCGATCGTCGTAAGCGGAAACGGGATTTTCGTCGCTTGTGGATTACTCGCATCAATGCAGCAGCAAGACAGAATGGGATCAGTTACAGTCAATTGATTGGTCAGATGAAGAAGGCTAATATCGAGATTAATCGTAAAATGCTCGCACAGTTAGCGATTCTTGATCCCGAGGCATTTGCTAAAGTTGTAGAAACAGCTAATGCTGCTAAATAATGGATAATTGATAATTGATACTTCATTATCAATTATTCATTACTGTTTTCATAATAATGGCGATCGCAGGGGTTAAGGGATGAATCAACAACCAAAAATTATTGTTTTAGATGATGATCCCACCGGTTCTCAAACGGTGCATAGTTGTTTACTCTTGATGCAATGGGATGTAGATACCCTGAGATTGGGATTAAGGGATGAATCCCCCATTGTCTTCATATTAACCAATACTAGGGCATTAACCCCCGATACAGCTAGGAATATTACCCAAGAAGTCTGTCAGAATCTCAAGATGGCCATTGAAGCAGAAAATATTCAAGATTTTTTGATTGTTAGTCGTTCCGATTCTACTCTTAGAGGTCATTATCCCATCGAAACGGATGTGATTGCTGAGGAGTTAGGAGGGTTTGATGCTCATTTCTTGATTCCTGCTTTTTTTGAAGGGGGAAGACAAACCCTAGAGAGTGTACATTATTTAAAGATTGATGGAAAACTAACCCCTGTTCATGAGACAGAGTTTGCTAAAGATTCTGTTTTTGGCTATCACTATAGTTATTTACCTGACTATGTAGAAGAAAAGACAAAAGGAAGAATTAAAACAACAGAAGTTGAACGGTTTTTATTAGAAGATATTCGTCAAGGTAGTTTAGAAAGATTAATGCAGCTAGAGGGAAATCAATGTGCTGTGGTTGATGGAGAAAAACAAGAGGATTTAGATAAGTTTGCTGAAGATTTATTATCAGCAGCAGCATCAGGAAAGCGTTTTCTCTTCCGTAGTGCAGCTAGTATTTTAACTTCTTTAGCGCAGTTAGGGAAACAACCGATTGCAGCAGAAGAAATGGCAAAATATAAACCAACGGATAAACCTGGTGTGGTTTTGGTGGGTTCTCATGTTAAAAAAACCACACAACAATTACAAGATTTATTAACACAGTCTGATATTGTTGGGATTGAAGTTGATGTTAAACAATTAAGAGATCATCCTGATAAAAAAGATCAGTTATTAAACAATATTTTAGAGCAAGTTAAAAAAGTTCACGAAAAGAATGAAACCCCTGTAGTTTATACCAGTCGAGAAGAGTTAACCTTTGAAAGCGTACAAAAACGGTTAGATTTCGGAGTTGCTGTCTCTTCCTTACTCATGGAAGTTGTCCAAGGTTTACCCCATGATATTAGCTTTTTAATCAGTAAAGGAGGTATTACCTCTAATGATGTTTTGAGTACGGGTTTAAAACTTCGATCTGTGCGTTTGTTAGGACAGATTTTACCAGGATGTTCAATGGTAAGAACGGAAAAAGATCATCCTTTATTTCCTGATTTACCTGTTGTTTTATTTCCTGGCAATGTAGGAGATGTTCAGGGGTTAAGTACAGTTTATTCTCGCTTGAAAAAGTAACATAGTTTTCGATAATCATCCAAGTTTAGTCCTTAAATGATAATGCAGTTAGGAAAGGACTCAAAACCAAGTTAATTGATTGAGAACAAGGTCATGTTATTGAAGAAATTTATGACTATACACTCTTGTCGAATTTTAAATATAGTGTTTCTTGGACTCATGAGGTACACCTAATATTTAACTCCTGAGGAGGAGACTCCTAAAACTAGAAAATTTTTTACCTCACAAGACGCGAGAACTGCTATACGTCCTCTGTATTCTGTCTCCTCACCAAAACTGATATATAATCAGTAGAGAAATATAAGAAGAGAGAATCAATGGATCTTAAAGGGTTAATTCGTGATATTCCTGACTTTCCCAAACCGGGCATTATCTTTCGAGACATTACAACCTTATTGAGTGATGCTGAAGGGTTACGCTATACCATTGATACCCTTACGGAAAAATGCCAAACAGCCAATTTATGTCCTGACTATATTGTCGGGATGGAGTCTCGTGGTTTCCTGTTTGGTGCGCCTTTAGCCTATCAATTAAAAGCCGGGTTTGTACCCGTCAGAAAACCCGGTAAACTTCCAGCAGCCGTGCATAAAGTAGAATATGAATTAGAGTATGGAACCGATAGTTTAGAAATCCATCAAGATGCTTTAGAAGATCATCATAATGTGTTAATTGTAGATGATTTAATGGCAACAGGAGGAACAGCAAAAGCTACCGCCGAATTATTAGAAAAAATTGGTTGTAATGTGTTAGGATTTGCTTTTATTATTGAATTAAAAGCCCTAGAAGGTCGGAAAAAGTTGCCCGATGTTCCCATTATCACGATAGTAGAGTATTAAAAATAGATTCTTTCAGCAAATAGTCAGTATGTTAGCTATTTTTTCCTTAAAGGTTTCGATGTCTTAGAAACTCTTGTCTTGTTTCTATTTTTAAGCTTTGGGATGATGATAGTGTTTCTTTTAACCGGTGAGGTTAACCTAATATTTTACTCTTGATTCGGAGACTTCTAAAAATAGATTAAATAATTCACTTAATTAATGCTATGAATAACCCCCAATTAGCCAAAAATTCTCAGCCCTTAAATAAACTAATAAATTTCTTAGATATTGAAACGATATTATATGTTATTAAACGGACTTTACAAGGATTACTCACCATATTATTAGCATCAATTCTCATTTTTTTTATTGCCCAACTTGCCCCAGGAGACTATTTAGATACGGTTAAAAACCAAAACCAAACAATTACCCAAGAAACTATCGAACAATTAACCATTCGTTTTGGATTAGATCAACCTTGGCATATTCAATATTGGCGATGGTTAGTACAAGTGGTTACTCGTTTTAACTTTGGAGAAAGTTTTGTGTATAATCGCTCTGTTTCTTCTTTGTTAGTAGAAAGAATGCCAGCAACCTTATTACTAGCCATTTCTTCTATTATTATTACCTGGTTAATTGCTATCCCTCTAGGGATTTTAAGTGCAGTTAAACAAAGTAGTTTGCTCGATAAAATTTTGAGATTTATTAGTTATTTAGGACAAGGTTTTCCTAGTTTTATTACTGCCCTAATTTTATTAATTATCGCTCAATATTTATCGCCATTATTGCCCGTTGGCAACATGACTAGTTTAAACCATTCAGAATTATCTCCTTTGGGAAAACTATTAGATATTGGCTGGCATATGATCTTACCAACCATTGCCTTAAGTATTACCAGTTTTGCCGGTTTAATGCGTTTGATGCGAGGTCAAATGTTAGATGTTATGAGACAAGATTATATACAAACTGCCAGAGCAAAAGGACTTCCAGAAGATAAAGTGATTTATGTTCATGCGCTACGAAATGCTATTAACCCTTTAATTACTCTGTTAGGATTTGAATTTGCTAGTTTATTAGGAGGAGCATTTATTGCAGAATTTTTCTTTAATTGGCCCGGATTAGGAAGACTGATTTTACAAGCAGTAATTGCTCAAGATTTGTACTTAGTCATGGGAAGTTTAATAATGGGTGCTACCATGTTAATTGTGGGGAATTTATTGGCTGATTTATTATTAAAATTCGTCGATCCTCGTATTAAGTTAGAAAATTTAAAGTAAAAAAAATGTTCTCACAAATTCATTATATTCTTCGTTCTAAAGTAGACGGAAGATACTTAGTGGCAAGAATTAATCAAGGAGAAGATAACGCTCCTAGCAGTTATTTATTGGTATTTAAAGAAAATTTTGAAGCCCTAAGTTATCTCAATGCTCATGCTTCAGATGTGAGCGATCGCTTTGTTGTAGAATCGGCATCCGGCAGCCAATTAAAAAGTATCTTACAACGATGGAATTTTCAAGGGATTGGCCTAGTTAAAGATCCCTTAATTCCACGAATTGAATTTTTATCGCTCTAATTATTATATTTATGTCTTGTACCTCATTTAAAGTTCCTGAGTGATGAAAGGAAACAGAGAATGGGAAATAGTTGTCTATTTTTACTGTAACTATAAGATGGGATAAACTTCATGAAAAATATATTGTTTCAATTTAGAATCTCAATTTTTAGTTATAAAAGTTGGCTGCTTAGTTTGATATTAATCTTTATTCTTCTTGTTTTTATAATGCCTCCTAACGGACCGTGGAACGGTAATGAAGAAAATTATTTGGGGTTAGCTTGGAGAAGGTTGAGTTCTGAAGATATATACCAAATAAGTGCCTTAAAAGATTCTGCTAATCATCGATTTGTCTTTGAGTATTTAACAGGTTTTAGTATTAAATATATCGGTTTTGAATGGACACGCTATATTGGTCGTCTTATTGTTGCTTTATTATACTCAATCTCATTGGCTACTTTTTTTAGAAATCTTAAATTATCAATTATCGATTCTTATATTATTCTTTTAACTTTTGTTTATTTAGGTGAAGGGATATTAGGTTGGGAATGGTTTTTTCAAGGTTATGAGTCCAAAACTCTTGCTTATCCTTTTGTATTTTTAAGTTTTTCTCTCTCCCTAAAAAAAAGATTTAACCTTTCCTATTTATGTTTAGCAATTGCAACATACTTCCACTTTTTAGTTGGAGGATTTTGGTTTTTTATAACAACAGTGTTTCTTCTATACCAGACAAGA
>JBFRWG010000153.1:0-27629 GCA_051439445.1 Crocosphaera sp. | reverse complement strand
GTGCGATCGCCTCAAAACACTCTTCAAATAAGCTTCAGAGAGATTGTACCCAGTCAAGCGACTTCAAAAATAAGCCCTAAGTCGCTCTAGCTAAGGCTCTTGTTGATTTCTTCAGCCGAAAGTTCCGCTTCAAGACTGTGTAGTTCAAAAACGTGAACTCTCTTTTTAGGGCGATCGCCATCTCACTATTCACAAAATCAAGCAATTATTCATTCTCCAAGCATATTCTGCACGAAAGTGGGCAAACAAAAAGCAGCCCGATGAATACCAGGATTATAGTATTGTAAATCATGCTCTTGACTAAACACCTCTGCCGCTTGAGCATCAAACCCATCAAAAGGATGAATTTCCCCTTTACTAGCATAAGCAAAACTCCACATCCCAGTGGGATAAGTGGGAATGAAACTGAGATAACAAAAGACACTATCTTGGCCGAAAATACCTCTTAAACAATGATGAATGTCAACAAACGCCTTTTGATTAAACCGAGGAGACTCCGTGTGCGTCGTCATTGCCCCTCCTGGTTTGAGACAGCGATAAACTTGCCGATAAAACTCATCACTAAATAGCCCTTCCGACGGTCCCATGGGATCAGAACCATCCACCACAATTAAATCATAACTAGCATCAGGAGCATTGTGAACAAAAGCCACTCCGTCCTCAATCCTTAAATCAACTTTAGGATGATTCAACTGACTAGATAAAGAAGGGAGATATTGCTGAGAAGCCTTGACTACCACTTCATCGAGTTCAACCATCGTCACCTTTTCTACCTGAGAATGACGAATCAACTCCCGTACACTTCCCCCGTCACCCCCACCAATGACTAAAACCTGTTTAAAAGAACGATTTAACAACATTGGAACATGAATAATCATCTCATGATAGCCATTTTCGTCTTTTTCCGTACACATGATGACCTTATCAAGAGTAAGCATTTTCCCATACTCAATGGTGTCAAAAATTTCTACTGTTTGATAAGGAGACTTTTGACGAAAAATTTGTTCTCCTGTATGACGAATCGAAAGAGCAACATTATCATCACGATCGGTAAACCAGACAGTACGACTCATTTTCGGTGTTACTAACTGATTCGTTGCTTGATCTCGAAGATGTCCTAAATCAATCTCCACTCGCTCTAATAATTCTAATTGTCCTCGATTCAACTCCAACGCTGAACCATAATCTGCCTTAAAAGAAGCCTTTAATTGATCAAAAGAGATCCAAGGATTAACCGTATCACCACAGGTAAATAAATCCACGGCCGCATAACCATATTCGGGCCAAGTATGAATCGCTAAATGACTTTCTTGAATGACCACCACCCCTGAGACTCCAAAAGGGGAAAAATGATGGAACACTGAATTAATAACTGTTGCACCAGCTTCTTTGGCCGCTTTAACCATGCTGGACTCAATTAGAGATACATCATTGAGAATTTCTGCTGAACAGCCAAAAAACTCCACCAAAACATGACGACCCAAAGAATTCATCATCTCTTTATCACATTAAAAGTTCAAACTTATATAGAGTCAGCAGGAACAAACAAAAGATAGTTACACAACTCCTGACTCCTGACTTCAATAAGACGATCGCCCCATAACCCGAATAAATTCTAAAGGCAATCCATCCCTATCCGCAATAAAAGCCACTTCGTAAACTGTTTCCCCAATCATTTGCTGTTGAGGTTCCAGTAAAACAGTGAGGGGACAAAACATTGTGGGATCGTTTTGAGACAGTTGAACTAACTTGGTCTTCAGTTCCCCTAACCAAGTTGAAAGATCCGAAGTGCGAGTGCTTAAATCAAAAGATAGGTGATAATAGCCAACATAATGCTCATCACCAAAAGTGTCGGGGGCCGGCGATGGTTCAGGAATCTCAATGAGTTCAATTCTGCCCCCTAACCCTTCCATCCAACAAGCTAACGTATAACCTGTGGTGAACCGTTCTTGAACTGTGAAGCCTAACAATTCATAAAAAGCGATCGCCTGATAAATATTAGCTGTACGAATGGAAGCATGGTGCATAATTATTCAAACAAGCGAAAATAAGGATAACGTTTGGGAACCCCAGGTTCTTTTTCTAAGTCAAAGTTGATAACTTCCCAACGGGGGTCTTTAGGGATATCAGGGCTAAATTCCACAGGCAGACCATATAGACGGGGTACGGACTGAGAATTACCCCGCCAAGACGTATTACGCTCTAAATAGGTACTCACCAAATCTTTATAACGATTAGCGATGATGACCTTGGTAGCACGATATCCTTGGGTGTAAAGTCGATCCAGAGATTCGTGGATTTCAAAACGAATGCCATCAGGGTGAGTATGCTGTCGATACCATTCCCCTTCCCAGCGTCGCCAATGCCTACCTGACTGCAAATGAACTAACTCATTATTATGGGGGTTAGCTTCAAAGGCACCATGACGAGGACATAGATAAGTGTCCGTCAAAGTCAAAGCGGGAATCACTTGACGACAATGGGGACATTGGATTTCTGGCCCATAAATGGGGTATTGTAAACTTAGAGTCATCTGTTTTTAGTTGTTTATAACGGCACTGGTTGGTCTAAGTCCCCGATCAAGTTGAGTTTGGTTGGGTAGGAGACATCAAAGTAGAGAGCAGCAAGAGCAAGCACAAATTGTACTGCTTACCGACTTAGACCCCTTGCTAGTAGCTATTATATCGACTAAATCCTGAGAGCCTCGATTCTACCACGAGATTTTAGATTTAGCTTAGATTTATGTCAGAGAGCTTATTCTCCCTTCCCTCATATTGGCCTCCCCCTGATCTCTCTCAAGCTGCTTTTGTGGCTCCTAATGCCATTATTGTCGGTGAGGTGGAGATAGCCTCTGGAGCAAGTATCTGGTATGGGGCTGTGGTACGGGGTGATGTGGAAAAAATTCACATCGGAGCTTATACCAATATTCAAGATGGAGCGATTCTACACGGTGATCCAGGGGAAATTACTCATCTTGAAGACTATGTTACCATTGGTCATCGGGCTGTTATTCATGGCGCGCATATCGAAAAAGGTTGTCTAATTGGCATTGGTGCCGTTATTTTAAATGGGATTCGGGTGGGAACCGGTAGTTTGATTGGTGCCGGGGCGATCGTCAATAAAGATGTGCCACCGCGATCTTTGGTAGTGGGGGTTCCTGCACGCAGAGTCCGAGAATTATCAGATAATGAAGCTCAAAAAATGATCCAACACGCAACACGATATCAACAACTTGCCTTAGTTCATGCTGGAAAAGGAACGGATTTGGGATTCACCAATGAAACCTGTTGACATTCATAGATGAAGCACCAAGAAATCTTATGGACTACTACCCAAGGGAGAGCTTTTCAACCCAATTTTCTGATAAGCTATATGCAGAAAGATAATTTTTTCATTAAAGTTCCATAACAAATAACAGAGGAAACAAACAATGGATTGGCGTGTGTTAGTCGTAGTTGGACCCATTCTTATTGCAGCCGGTTGGGCAGGTTTTAATATTGCTGCGGCTGCTATCGGGCAATTACAGCAGGTCCTTAATAAAGACAAATAATTGTGATCAATGGGCAAGGTAAGAGTGGTGACACTCTTACCTTGCCCATTGGATTATTCAAAAAAGTGAGCAAGTTGCTCACTTTTTTTGCTTAAAATAGGCAAAAAAAGGGTTATCTACTGTTAAACACAATAAATAACCCTTGGCTGTTGTATGCACCCGCTTTTTGAATCCTGTAAACATTATGCTTTGTTAACCCCCTACCCTCAATAGATGAGATCACCGGAAGAATGTGATTATTATCAATGTGGATATAGCACTTCTCGCGTCTTGTGAGGCCCAGAGGTTATCACTTTGAGGCAGGATTTAGGTGTACCTCATAAGTCCGAGAAACGCTATAAGCAAACAAAAAAAAGGGTTATCTACTGTTAAACACAATAAATAACCCTTGGCTATTGTATGCACCCGCTTTTTGAATCCTGTAAATATTATCTTCTCTTTACCCCCTACCCTCAATAGATAGGATCACCCGAAGAATGTGATTATTATCAATGTGGATAAGCAAACAAAAAAAGGGTTATCTACTGTTAAACACAATAAATAACCCTTGGCTGTTGTATGCACCCGCTTTTTGAATCCTGTAAACATTATGCTTTGTTAACCCCCTACCCTCAATAGATGGGATCACCCGAAGAATGTGATTATTATCAATGTGGATAAGCAAACAAAAAAAGGACTATTTACTGTTAAATACAATAAATAACCCTTGGCTGTTGTATGCACCCGCTTTTTGAATCCTGTACCCATTATGCTTTGTTAACCTCCTACCCTCAATAGATGGGATCACCCGAAGAATGTGATCATTGTCAACGTTTCGGGGGACATTCATTGTAAAATAAGCAGCGAAGGAACCCTTAGGCACTTGATTGTACTATTTTCCTGACACACATTTATTAAGCATTCGGAGAAAATTTGTGGACTTATCACGCATTCCTGCTCAACCTAAACCTGGTTTAATTAATGTTTTAATTGAAATTCCCGCAGGGAGTAAAAATAAGTACGAGTTCGAGTGCGGTTCGTTCTCAGCCTAATTCATAAGCTGAGGTGATAGTTAAGGGGTTTTCGTAACAATTCTTAACTACATAACTGACGGAGCCGATGTGGGTTAAATTCCCACCCCTGAGAGGACAGGTGACTCTAAACCTTGCCACAGTGACCAGACTCGGAAATCTGGAGGCTGAAGCTGGCGAAAGGACGCAATCAGAGGTCAAAGCAGATAGACCACACTGGCGTTATGGTAGCCATACACGGGTAAACAGAACCTAGAAAAGTTTCCTACGTACCACCAGTCAATCTGAATTTAATGGCTGAGTTGATTTGCTACTCTCACAGCATTATTCGAATGATAGCTGTAATCCTTGAGAGGTAAATGGGCAAAGTGGTTCGCCCTAAAGATGGCGTGAAATCGCACCGTCGGAACGAATAAAAACGAAATAAAGGTCTTGGGAAAAGGTCGAAAACCCAGGTAAGTGAGACGAGACACCGAACTCCTTTATTTCGGGTAGGACAAGGCGCAACTGCCTTGAGGTAATCAGAAAATGGTCAAGGATGTAAATCATGGTTAGACACGAAATCAATTTCAGTGAACTTTGGCAAAAGCTCCCTTGGAAGAAATTCAAAAGGAATCTTTTCCGATTACAAACAAGACTGTTTAAAGCCATTCGAGAGAATGACAGGGTACGAGCAAGGAACCTGCAAAAGCTTATTCTGAAATCCTCAGCAGCAAGATTATTAGCAGTCCGACAAGTTACACAGCGTGCGACTCGTTGATGTAAAAAGTCATGAAAAGCAGTCTCAGACTGGCTCTCAGGCGTGTACATCATTCAGAACCGATAAATCTGAATAACTTTTCTTTCTGTAGGCATAGCGGATGCCTCATTCAGAATCAACGAGGGAAAAATTCTCTCAGAGGATGACAACACTTTCCCCAAATTAAGACCTAGTAAATCTTGATTTGAAGCGGGAATGAAAGGGAGTAACCTCAAGATATATGAGGAATCCTCTCAAGTTAACTGGACAAGGTTAAGCATAAGCTGAACTTCCGACATGAACCCTCTCTAACTTGAAGCAGTGAAAATATCTGAGACACTGCATCCAAAACGGATATGGCGAACGGTGATGGTATGTTGTGACCAATCACACAGATTCTCAAAGTAGCCAGGGGGAAAGGAAGCGTTAAGAGTAATCGAAACAATAGGGATCACCCCGAAAACCTAAATCCAGAAATACCCAGAAAGAAAGGAACGAGAAAACCCCATGAAACCTCTCATCAAAATGGTCGATATGATGAGTAACAACAAACTTAAGCGCATGGTACATGGGAGTAGGAAGTGTTAAGAAGCCAAAGCCCATCTGTAATGGATGTGGATACGCTGACGTAACACGACGTTAATTAGATGAAATACTAACAAGTAGAACTTAAAATGGAAAAAACGAGTATAACCAAGACTACGGTATCATGGAACACTATAAACTTGGCAAAAGTCCAAAGAAGAGTGTTTAAGGTTCAAAAGAAGATATTTCAAGCAGTTAAGTCGGGTGACAAAGTAAAGGCTCGCAAACTCCAAAAATTACTGTCCAAATCCTTTTACGCAAAGCTCTTAGCAGTTAGGAAGGTAACACAAGAAAACTCTGGCAAGAAAACGGCTGGGGTAGATGGTGTCAAAATCATCCACCCACAACAGTGTTATAAACTAGCCATGAGTTTAAAGGTAAACGGCTATAAATCCAAGCCTCTTAGGAGAATATGGATACCTAAACCCGGAAAAGACGAAAAACGTCCTCTTGGCATACCAACTATCCATGACAGAGCAATGCAAAGCTTGGTCAAGTTCTGTATGGAACCATATTGGGAGGCTCAATTTGAGGGAACCTCTTATGGATTCAGACCAGGACGGTCAGGACATGACGCTATAGAAGCAATATTTAACCACATCAAGAGTGTGCCAAAGTATATTTTAGACGCTGATATAGCCAAATGCTTCGATAGAATTGACCACAAATACCTAATTGAAAAGATTGATAACCCTTACTTTCGACCTATCATCAAACAATGGTTAAAAGCCGGAGTAATAAATAAAGGCGTATTTGAAGAAACCGAATGTGGCACACCACAAGGAGGAGTCATATCACCCCTCCTGGCAAATATTGCCCTTGATGGAATGATACGGGATATCCAAAGTACATTCCCCAAATCAATTACAAGAAATGGGGAACACATAAGAGGATATAAACCAGCAATCATCAGGTACGCCGACGACTTCGTAATAATCCATAGAGAAATCGAAGTAATCAATCAATGCCAAAAACTCGTCAAAAAATGGTTAAATAAAGCTGGCTTGGAATTAAAACCTGAAAAAACCAGAATATGTCACACATTAAAAGACATACAGGTTAATGGTGAACAAGAAAAAGCGGGCTTTGACTTTCTGGGATTCAATATTAGGCAACACCCAATAGGGAAATACCAATCAGGTAAAAACACTGTTGGGAAACTGCTAGGATTCAAGACAATCATCAAACCGAGTAAAAAGGCAATCAAAACCCACCATGAAGTGGTAAAACAAGTGGTAAAATCCCATAAAACCGCACCACAAAAAGCTCTAATAAGCAGATTAAATCCAATAATCAAAGGATGGTGTAACTACTTTGCCACAGTATGCAGCAAAGAGACGTTTTCATCCGAAGATAACCAAATGTGGAATCTCCTAAGAGCATGGGCAACAGGTAGAAGCAAGAAAGGAAAAAAAGAGGCTCTCAGTAAATACTTCTCACAAGGAGTACACGGCAAATGGACTTTCCAAACCACGGAAGAGCAAGGAATATACCTAATAAGCCACACAGATACTGAGATTAAACGTCATACACTGATAAGACAAGATGCCTCCCCATTCGATGGTAATTGGACATATTGGAGCCAAAGAAGAGGTAAACACCCAGAGACACCCAAAAGAGTTGCCAAACTCTTAAAGAAACAAAAAGGAAAATGCAACCTCTGCAACCAACACTTTACACCTGACGACCTGATAGAGATAGACCACATAATCCCCCAGTCGAAAGACGCAAAGGATACATACAAAAACTACCAGGCTCTACATCGTCACTGTCATGACATAAAAACAAGATATGACGGCTTCCATAAATGGTCAGTAAATGACTATACATGGAAAGGTGATGTATTAACTGTGCCTCTAACAAAAGGCTAATTAACTGGGAGCCGTGTGCGATAAAAGTTGCACGCACGGTTCTGATGAGAGTTCGGATAGGTGACTATCCGTTCGACTCAACCTAAATGCTGGAAAAAGAACCCCAGGAGTAGATGGACAAAAATCCTTAGACTTCAAACAAAGGTTCGCCTTGGCAAAAAGGTTACTCACAGCTAACAAATGGAATCATTCAAAGCTAAGAGAAGTCCCAATTCCAAAAAAGGATGGAACAACCAGAACGTTTAAGGTTCCCACTATGGCAGACAGAGCATGGCAATGCCTTGTGAAATATGCCCTAGAACCAGCACATGAAGCACTATTTCACGCCAAAAGCTACGGGTTCAGACCTGGACGCTCGGCACACGACGCTCAAAAAGTTCTCTTCACTAACCTAAGCTCACACGCAAACGGAATAAACAAGAGAATACTAGAGCTAGATATAGAAAATTGCTTCGATAGGATTAACCACTCCGCAATAATGGAAAGGGTAATAGCACCACAAGCCATTAAGCTTGGTCTTTGGAAATGTCTAAAGGCAGGAGTCAACCCCGAATTTCCAGAACAAGGAACCCCTCAAGGGGGTGTGGTGAGTCCTCTATTAGCGAACATAGCGTTAGACGGAATAGAAGACATCCACAATAGCATCCGTTATGCAGATGATATGGTCTTCATTCTAAAACCAAATGACAACGCTGATTTGATACTGTTAAGGGTTGAGCAATTTCTTGCTGAACGAGGACTCAAGACAAAAGCCAGCAAAACTAAACTTGTACACTCGACAGATGGATTTGATTTTCTAGGTTGGAACTTTAAAGTTCAACATAACAAAAAGTTCAGGTGCGTCCCTTCAGAGGACAACTACAGAACTTTTATTAACAAAATCAAAAAAATCGTCAAAAACTCGAATATTGGGGCTAGAGAAAAAGCAGAAAAATTAGCACCTCTAGTCAGAGGATGGCGAAACTATCACAGATACTGCAAAATGAGTGGCTCAAAATTCTCCCTATGGAGAACAGCTTATGCAACCTTCAAAAGATTTAATAGGAGGGAAAAGAAGCTTGACCGCTATAGAACTAGGGAATTACTGTTAAAGGCCTTCCCATCAGTTCCTTATGCAGAAAACAGATTCGTCAATGTCAAAGGAGATAAATCTCCCTACGGGAGATACAGTGTATTGGAGCAAGCGTAACAGTAAACTCTACACTGACTTCACCTCTAAATGTCTGAAAAGACAGAACCAATCATGCGGATATTATGGACTCAAATTCATATCTGATGAAAAAGTCCAACTCCATCACATCGATGGGAGTCATGATAACGGTCGAGTTCAAAACCTTTTGGCAGTCCATCAAAGTTGTCACGATTACATCCACATGGGTAAGACTGGAAAAGTCTAGATTATCGGGAGCCGGATGCGGTGAAAGTCGCACGTCCGGATCTAACTGAGAGGGGCGGAGCATAATAGCTCTCCTCGACTCAACCCAAGGATATGAATGCCTTTGCTTTGGATCGCGTACTATTTGCTTCTGTACAATATCCCTATGATTACGGCTTTGTTCCTAACACCTTAGCCGATGATGGCGATCCCTTAGATGGGATGGTGATCATGGATCAACCCACTTTCCCCGGTTGTGTCATTACTGCTCGTCCCATTGGTATGTTAGAAATGATCGATGGAGGCGATCGTGATGAGAAGGTGCTTTGTGTCCCTTCTGAAGATCCTCGCTATGCAGGGGTAAATTCTCTTAAGGATGTTGCCCCTCACCGTTTAGAGGAAATTGCTGAATTTTTCCGCACCTACAAAAATCTGGAGAAAAAAGTAACCGAAATTTTAGGGTGGAAAGATGTTGAAGCAGTGCTTCCCTTAGTTGAAGAATGTATTAAAGCAGGGAAGTAACTAACACTTGTGTTGAGGGGAAAAAACCTATCCCCTCAATTATTCAGCATCCCTTAATTGCTCTCTACTCAAGAAACCATTACCATCTAAGATATAAGTCTCTATTTTTGTCTAGTTACTATGTTTGTTAAATCTACAACTCGTCATATTCGTATCTATACGGCTGAAGTTCAAAATAATGAACTGGTGGAAAGTGATAAAATGCTCACCTTAGATGTTGATCCTGATAATGAATTTCTCTGGAATGAAGATGCGTTACAAAAAGTGTATCGTCAGTTTGATGAGTTGGTGGAATTATCCAGTGGAGAAGAGTTAAGCGATTATAATTTACGTCGCATTGGCTCAGATTTAGAACATTTTATCCGCAATCTTCTCCAAAAAGGGGAAATTAGTTACAATTTAAAAAGTCGTGTCCTTAACTACAGTATGGGACTCCCTAAAATGGAAAGTCCAGACACAGAAGGTAAATATAATTTATCCTGATCTTTCTAGAATATCCCATCTGTCCATAGGATGGGGTACTTGGCGATTTTGCTGACTTTCGATGAGCGATCGCCTTTAACCTCTGATCTTACTTCTCGTACATTGAGGACAAAGTAGGGGTTTAATATCATTAAACTCAAAACTCTCAATCTATCCAATTACAATACATATTTATTACTTTTATATTTCTAGATATAGGAAGACTATTGTATCTACAATTTTTATAATAACACATTTTTGCTCATTTTTTTCGAGGTATACCCCCTGGGGTTTTGTACACCAAAAAGGAACACATCTAAAGAAAACCTTAAGATTTTGGCTCAATTCTGTTAAATGTCTGGAAATCTTAACATAGCTGATTTTTAAGGAAAAAATGCCTACAATAGACGGTAAATATTAAAGTTTAGCTTTATGGGTTATGAAAAAGTTTATCAGTTTAGGTATTTTAGGTTTATTGGGGTTAACAGGAGGGGGGATTTATTTATTAAATTCTCAATCAAAATTTAATCTATTTGCTTCTCCTTGTCCTTCTACTTTTGCTACTGAATCTTCTTCTAAGGTTATTAATGTTTGTAATCCTAACTATCTGAATGACGGTATTATCCCTGGATTATCTGGACATCAAGTTGCTTTAACTGCTAATAAAAAAGAATTGATTACGCACCTATGATAGATATATTTTGACCTCGTTTTGAGGGTCTTTTTCCATAAGCTCTCTGGCCTTTTTCTGACCTAGCCCATAAACGAACCAAGGCTAAATTGACTCCAGATTCATCGAGAAAAACTAGGTCTTTGTCCAGAAATTTATGAAGAGTTGTCCAGAAGTCTAATCTTTGGTTCTGTACTTTATCTGTTCCTTTTTCTGTTGGATTCAGCGTTTTTTTTTGAGAGTTAAATTCATACGTTTTAACATTCTATCTACTGTTGAACGACTAATGCTTATTCCTGTAATGGATAAGAATCTCTGACCAAGTTCTTCTAAGGTAGCATCATTATTCTTCTCAACTATCTCTTCAAGCACTCTTAACTGTTTTGGATTAAGTTTTATTGGGGTTTGTTTGCTTCTTACCAGTGGGGCAATATTCCCTGTTTGTCCATATTGCTTAAGCAATTTTTGAACAAAGCTTTTAGCTACATGAAATTGTTTCGCTAATTGACGTTGAGAGAGATTATCTTGATTGTAAGCATCAATAATTTTTTGTCTGAGGTCAATAGAATAGGCTTTCATATAAAAACAGCTTCAATTAATAAAAACTTCATAAGCGATCGCTCTTTGACTTTCTTGTTTGAGGTCAACTGGGGATGCAGTAGCACCTACAGTGGGAGATCCCTTATCAACTTTTCCCTTCTGGGTTAGTTGGCGATCGCTTATGAAGTTTTCCTTCTGAGGTTATTGTACCTCACTAGCATGGGAAATGCTATAATTTTGACTAATTACTTAGTTAATAATTTGGTTTTATAAGGTGGGCAAAGTTCTTGATGTTATAAGTAGATCATATAAGTTTATGATTTGCCCACCCTACTGTTTTTATGAAAATTATCTCGTAATAATAACAACATTCTCTAGGAAAATTATTATTAGAAAAGCTTTTAAGACTGCGATCGCTTTAACTATTAGCTTGATTTATTGCAAATTTAATAAGCTATGAATTATTTTAATGTTTTTTGTCACTTCATATACTGTTACAAAAAAATGCTTTTTCTCGATTTTGCCAAAATTTGCCCAAATATAAAACCTTGAAGTTATGTAAAATTTTAAAATGTGCTATTTTAAAGTAAGATGTCTGTGTTCTATGCAAAAATTTCTCTAACATTGCTAAACCCCCCATGAGTACAGACTTTTAGTTTTAGAAATGTCTAAATTAATGCTTTGAGTGTCATTGAAACAATAGCTAATACATAGTAACTAAGCATAAATATTTGTAAATTAAACTTGACAAAAAGCAGGGATCAACAAGCATTGACCCCTACAAAATAAACTTCTAGATGGTTGCTTCAGCGCGTTTAAAAGCTTCATCTAACACTTCCGAAAGAGTGGGATGAGTATGTACATTGAAGGATAAATGCTGTACGCTTTGACGTTGAGCGATCGCATTAGCAGCTTCTTGAATCAAATCAGAAGCATGAATACCCATGATATGGACTCCTAATAATTCCCCCGTATCTTTGCGATAGATTACCTTAGCAAAACCATCGGTTTCCCCTTCAGCAAGGGCTTTAGAATTGCCTTTAAAGTAAGTTTTGACGCTTGATACATCAAACCCTTCTTGTTCCCCTAATTGTCGCGCTGCTGGTTCACTGAGTCCCACATAACTGATTTCGGGGTGAGTAAAAGCAGCAGCAGGAATACTACGGTAATCAATGATTGTTTCTCGACCACACATATTCTCTACAGCGATCGCTCCTTGTCCAGATGCTGCATGAGCCAACATCATCTTACCGTTTGCATCTCCTACAGCCCAAAGATGGGGAACTGGTTCACCATCCCGTAAAACTTCCATTTTATCGTTGACAGGGATAAAGCCTCGATTGGTTTCGACACCGATGTTTTCTAAACCGAGGTTTTTAGTTGCAGGAACTCTTCCCGTCGCTACCAAACAAGCATCCACTTCTAAAACATCGATAACTTCTTTGGTCTTAGCGTCCGTTAACTCGATAGTAACTGGTTCCCCTGGAGTGATTTTAGTTGCAAAAACCCCTGAGTATGTTTCAATATCACGGGACTTAATTAAGACTCTTTCTGCTAATTTGGAAATTTCCGGGTCAAACCCTGGCATTAAAGTGTCTAATGCTTCGATCATGGTAACTTCACACCCTAATGCGGTATATATATCCGAAAATTCTAGACCGATATAACCACTGCCAATAATAGCGATCCATTGGGGTAATGTGTCTAGTTTTACAGCTTCATCGCTGGTAAAAACTGTTTTATGGTCAATTTCGATGCCACGGGGAACAAAAGGTACTGATCCTGGACATAACATAATGTCTTTAGCGGTGATAATTTTTTCCCCATCATCACCCAAAACACTAACTTTTTGGGTATCGAGAACTTTTCCCCAACCGTGGATGGTGTCAACTTTGAGGCGTTTTAAACTATTGGTGAGATCCCCGCGTATTTTACTGACTAAATTAGTCGCATGATCGGCGATCGCTTGTCGTTGGAAGTCTACCCCATCGATATGAATGCCTAGATCATATAAATGTTGAGCATCTTTTAACTCTCGAACTTTTCCAGATGCTGCCAAGAGAGCCTTTGAGGGGATACAACCTCGGTTAACACAGGTTCCTCCCATGTCTTTTGCTTCGATAATAGCGGTTTTTAGCCCACATTTGACAGCGTGTAAGGCTGCGCCATGTCCTCCTACTCCTGCACCAATAATCACTAAATCATAATCAAATTCTCGTTCGCTCATAGTTTTTTCCTTATTGTTTTGCTTATTCTGTCTGACAGAAAGATACGTCTTTTGATCATAAATCCCTTGATACAACTAAGTCTAGGGGAGAATGGAGAATGGAGAATGGAGAATTTAGAATGAATAATTTGCTCATCCCATCTAAGATTTTCAATTTATATGGGGACTGTGGGCAACTATTTTTTTCAATTCTAAATTCTAAATTCCTTAACTTAAAGTCGTTCTATCGGTTAAAATTTCGTAACCGGTTGGGGTGACTAATACGGTATGTTCAAACTGTGCTGATAAATTGTTATCTACCGTTACTACTGTCCAGCGATCTCGTAGGGTTCGAGTCAATTTTGACCCTTGATTAACAATAGGTTCAATGGCTAAAGTCATTCCTGGTTTTAACTTGACTTTGGGAATTTCTCTAGTACGATAATTAAATACTGGTGGTTCTTCGTGTAAGTTTTTTCCAACTCCATGACCGGTATAATCTTCTACCACAGAATAGCCATATTTTTTAACCACATCTTCGATCGCCCCAGCAATATCTAATAAATAATTACCGGCTTTTACTTGATTAATCCCTGCATATAAAGCTTCTTCTGCTGCACGAATTAAACGAGATGTTTTAGAAGAGACTTTGTCGACAGCAATGGTAATACAAGAATCTCCATGAAACCCTTGATAATAAGCTCCAGTATCCACTTTTAAAACATCACCCCGACGAATTTTTCTTTTATTACTGGGAATTCCATGAACCACTTCATGATTGATACTAGCACAGATTGATCCAGGAAATCCATAGTAACCTTTAAAACTGGGTTCACCTCCCATTTCTCTAATTCTTTGTTCTGCATATTCATCTAAATCTCCTGTAGTCATTCCTGGTTTAACTGTCTCTTGTATTTCCTTAAGAACTGTTGCTACAATTAGGGATGATTGACGCATTATGGCAATTTCTTGGGATGATTTTATATGAATTGCTCTAGAGTTTCTTTTCGGTCGAGGTAGGCCAATTTGTGGTTTTTTATTAACTGTTTTTTGGGTTTCTTTAGAGGGATTAAAAAGATTGGTCAAAAGGTTCATATTAATATCATGTTGTATATTATTTCTATTCTACCATTATTGTCGTATTTACATTTATAGTGTTTCCCAAACTCATGAGGTACACTTAAAATTAAACTCATGACTCCTGAGGAGGAGACTCCTAAAACTAGAAAACTTTGTATTTTACAAGTACAGGAATTGCTATAATAGATAAACGCTAACCTAGTATGATAGGCTGTGTTATAGGGTTTACAAAATCTGGGATAAAAATGTCTGACTTCTTTCTTCTTGAGGATCATTGAAAAAGTTTTCAGGGGTTGCCACTTCAACGATTTTTCCCCCGTCCATAAAGACAACGCGATCAGCTACTTCTCTGGCAAAACCCACTTCATGGGTAACACAAACCATTGTCATGCCTCCATCTGCTAAACTACGCATGGTATCTAAAACCTCTTTAATCATCTCAGGATCAAGGGCTGAAGTAGGTTCATCAAATAACATAATTTTCGGTTCCATGGCTAATGCGCGAGCAATGGCAACCCTTTGTTGTTGTCCTCCTGACAATTGACCCGGATATTTATTGGCCTGTTCCAAGATGCCTACTTTTTCTAATAATTGCATGGCTTTAGCTTCAGCTTGTTCTTTTTTCCAACGTCTTACCCAAATGGGGGCTAAGGTCACATTATTGAGGACGGTTAAATGAGGAAATAAGTTAAATTGTTGAAACACCATGCCAACTTCTCGTCTAATCGCTTCAATATTTTTGAGATCATGGGATAGTTTAATGCCATCAATCATAATACTCCCTTTTTGATAGGGTTCTAGTGCATTAAAGGTGCGAATAAATGTTGATTTTCCTGATCCTGATGGTCCCATAATGACCACAACTTCTCCTTGATTTACGGTAAGACTTACTCCTTGTAAAACATGGAAATTATTGTCATACCATTTTTCTACGTCTTGGGCAATAATTGCATAATCTAGAGAGGAGTTAGTCATGGGTTTCACTGATGTTTAAGGACTTAATCTCGTTCATTTTAGCAATAATTAATTAATTATACCAAACTTCGCCGTTGATCCTGTTTGGGCTTGTCTTAAGATAGTATTGATAGTTACTTAAAAGAAAAATTATGCAGGTTGTTTTTTTTGGAACCCCTCAATTTGCTGTGCCTACGTTACAAAAATTATTAGATCATCCTGATTTTAATATCATGGGTGTGGTAACACAACCAGATAAAAGAAGAGGCCGGGGGAAAAAATTAATTCCTTCAGCCATTAAAAAGGTAGCTTTAAATTATGATATTCCTATCTGGCAACCGAGACAAATTAAAAAAGCAAAAAAGACTCTTTCTGCTTTAAAAAATACTCAAGCAGATGCTTTTGTTGTGGTTGCTTATGGACAGATTTTGTCTTCGGAAATTTTACAAATGCCAAAATTAGGTTGTATTAATGTTCATGGTTCTATTTTACCGCAATATCGTGGTGCTGCCCCTATTCAATGGTGTCTTTATCATGGTGAGCATCGCACAGGAATTACAACGATGTTAATGGATGAAGGGTTAGATACAGGAGATATGTTATTAAAGGCTTACACAGATATTTCTTTATTTGATAATACTTATGAAGTTGCTGAAAAGTTAGCTTTTCAAGGAGCAGATTTATTAATTGAAACTCTGTACAAGTTAGAAGCAAATGAAATAAAACCTATTGCACAAAATCATCAACAAGCAAGCTATGCTGCTTTGATTAACAAAGAAGATTTTGTTATTAATTGGAATCAATCAGCCATTGATATTCATAATAAAATTAGAGCATTTTATCCTAATTGTTTTACATTTTTTCGAGGTAATAAATTAAAAATTATGGCGACAACTCCTTTAAATGATGATTATATTAAACAGTTAAATGGCGAGTATAAAGGACTAGATAAAGTCATTAATTCTTTAGAAGATAGTCCCGAAAAATCAGGGAAAATTGTGAGTTTAGTTAAACATTTTGGCCCTGTGATTCAAACAGGAAAAGGTTTATTATTACTGTCACAAATTCAACGTTCTGGAAAACGCCCTCAGTCGGGTTGGGATTTAGTTAATGGCAGTCATTTAACAGTAGGAGAAAGTTTGAATTAATCATTATTGTTTAAGTTGAATAATGTTATAGCGTTTCTCTTAACGAGTGAGGTACACTTAATATTTGAGTTCTTACTCCTGGCTCCTGATTTCTGACTCCTAAAACTAGAAAGTTGTGTACCTCACAAGTATGGGAACTGCTATATTAAATCTTTTAAGGAAGAGAGTAAGTAAGGTGGGCAAATGGGGTAATTGAATCGTTAATCAAAGTATTTTCAATCATTTCCCACCAGAACCGAGATCATTGTATTGAAAGGGGAAAGGTGGGCAAAATTTATCTCTAAGCACCATTATTATCTATCTTTTTCCTTTGCCCACCCTACCAAACTTTCTTCATCAATTTAATAAACTGGCTTGAAATCTGACTTACAGCCTTAAGTTGTCATGAATGCAATTAAAGGAGATTTTCTATCTATTTTGATTACCAATCTTCAGGATTAACTTTAGGTCTTACTTTGAAACGAACTAAAACGGTTGTAATATTATCATGGCCGTTATAACTGTTCCCAAATTCCATCAATTTACTCAGTCCTTTTTCTAAAGATTGGGAAGAACTTAGGAGGGGTAAAAGATAAGTTTCCCAATGATCTTCAACTAAATCATTATCACATAATCCATCGGAACATAAAACCAATAAAGTGTCTTCACAAATGTCTAAAAAGCGAATATCTGGTTGTACATAATTATTATCGTGGGGTCCGAGGGCTTGAGTTAACTGATAAGCATCCGGTCTAGCATAAGCCAGTTGAGGATCAACCCCACTTTGTATGGCTCGTTGTCCTACTTCATGATCGATGGTGAGTTGTTGGAGTCCCCCTTTGCGACTGACGGCATAGACGCGACTATCTCCCACGTGGGCAACGGCCACATTGGTTTGGTCCACTAAGATTAAAACCAATGTGGTTCCCATGCGTCCACTACCCGAACTGGCATTGGTTTGATTGACATCGTATAATTGTTTATTGGCTAATAAAATTCCCTCTAATATGGTTTCTTGAGTGGGAAACTTATCTTGCCACTGTTCATTGAAAAACGCTTCTAGGCTTTCTACCGCCATTTGACTGGCCACTTCTCCTGCTGCGTGGCCCCCCATCCCGTCACAAACAATATAGAGTCCTCGACCTTGAACGAGAGTTCCTTGATTACTTTGTTGGGTCTTGATGTCTGTTGTCATGCCAAAATAATCTTCATTATGATGGCGTTGTCGTCCGCGATCGGTACATCCCAAGGCAGTTAAATTAACTAATTCCATGGGGAGGACCGCCGTAGCATCGTCATGACCAATATCGGTGGCGGTTGGGCTTTCTTCTAAACTCTCACTGATAAATTCTGGTAATTCTGGTAAGGCTTCGCTGAAGGAGTCCATTGCAGGGTTTAGTGAGTCATTGTCCATCATAGCTACTTCTTCTGCACTGAATTGTTGCTCCGAGGCTAAGTCTTGCAGGTGTAGTCGCAATTCTGTGAGGTTGTCCAGTTGACCTTCTGCTATTTTTTGAATGAGGGTGGCTAATTGACTAGAGGTGGGATAACCTCCTTTAACAAACCAACTCTGCCATAATTTTCCTAATTTTTGTAGGGAAGGGGGATCATCAGGAATATCTGGATATAATTGTAGCAATCCGAACGTTTGATCCTCATCAATGCGTAAGTTTTCTTCTACTAAAAGACTCTGACAACAGTTGACCTGAGATAAACTCGTCCAAAGGACGACAATTTGGTTGAGCCAATAGATGATCTGTAGGGTGAGTAAGGAATGGTTGATCAATAAATCAGAAATGGTTTGCCAATGAGTGCGATCGCTTAATAAAATGATTTCTCTTTCATTGTCGAGCCAACCATCATAAACTTTCGGTAAGACTGGAGTTAAGTCTTTTAAGGCTAAATAAGGGAAGGCCAGAGAAGGGATACCCATTTGTTGCCATAAACCTTTAGGATCATCTTTTTCCTCGTCGTCTAAAAGGTCTGCCGCTTGATTAATTAAGACTTCTAGGGGGGATTTTTGTAGGGGTTGAGAGTCGAATACCTGTCCTTGGTAAAGGGTATGGGTTGAGGTGGTTGCCATCACCTCTAAGGGTTGTTTTTCCTGAGATGGACAGATGTGATATCTTTCTTCAAAATCAAGAGCTCCTTTGTCAAGGAGGAGGGGGTTTGAAGGATCATTGCTGTTTAGGGGTTGGGCGAGAATCATTTGCCGTAATTTCCCTGTAAATGCCCCACATTCTGAGCAATTAGACTCAGAAAACAGAGTTTGATGTCCACATTGGGGACAGGGTTGATGAACCAATGAAGTCTGGCATTGTTGACACACCTGACTGTTATTGGGATTTTCCGCGTGACATTGGGGACAAACAAGCATAAATGACGACACCGATTATTAGGAGAACAAATCCTTCAGCAATATTTCTTAAAAGGACTATTTTATGGCATTTTTGATGGGTAAAGAGGAGAAATAGTCTAGCTTTGGTCTTCACACCATCTTATCAAGTAATCATTAATTTATTTTGCTCTGAAGCCTTCTTTTATGATTACCCTGTTCTTCCCTAGAGTCAATTAAATTATTCTATGAGATCAATTATTTAAATCCGCTCGTTATCATAGAAGGAAACAGTCAATAGAGGCATGGGATGGTTTCCCCTGACACAAGCGATCGCCCTTTGATTTATCGTGGACTCACTTCTCAACAAGTCCAATTAAATCGCCATCTTTATGGTAGCAATGTTTTAACTCCGCCGCAACAACAACCTTGGTGGTCTCTTTATTTAGAGAAGTTTAATGATCCGGTGATTCGTATTTTAATCATTGCGGCTATCATGGCGTTAGGGATCGGTTGGATTGAGCAAGAGTATGCAGAAGCTTTGGGTATTTTAGTGGCAATTTTTTTGGCAACTACCTTGGCTTTTGTTAATGAATATCAAGCGAATAAGGCGTTTGATTTACTGAATAATGTTTATGATCAAACCCCCATTAAAGTGATTCGAGATAACAAGTTTACTCAGGTTTCTCGTCAAGATTTGGTGGTAGGGGATTTGGTTTATATTGAACAAGGGGATGAAGTTCCTGCTGATGGAAACTTGTTAGAAGCAGTCGGTTTATTGGTGGATCAAGCTAAAATTACGGGAGAGTCAAAAGCGGTTAAAAAGTTGGCTAAATCAACGTTGCAATCGCCTCATTTTTATCATAAATTTTATCCTGCTCTTCAAGTTTATCGTAGTACCATTGTTGCTCAAGGTCATGGGGTTTTTCAAGTAACAGCCGTGGGCGATCGCAGTGAGATTGGACAGTTAGCTCAAGCGGTTATTTCTATTGAAGAGGGTAAATTAACTCCTCTCAATCTTCAATTAGAAAAATTGAGTCAATTAATTGGTATTATTGGCTTATTGATCGCTAGTCTAACGTTTTTAGGACTCTTATTTCAAGGGTTTATTACTCAGAAAATTAACTTAAATATATCTCAAATCTATCTATTATGTTTGATTCTTATTAGTATTCTTGTTATGTTGATTCCGATTTGGTTTCCTATTATAAAGGATGGTTTAAAAGCTGCTGGCATAAATTTTGATTTGATTAATTTTTCTCTTTGGAAAAGTAGTTTAGTAACAGGTTTGATCATATTATTGGCAGGACTTGGTTTTAGTTATGGTCAAGGATGGATTGATTTTAATTCTATTTGGCTACCGCAAAATGTTGGCATAATTATTCTTAATTATTTTATGGTTGCTGTTACTATTATTGTGGTAGCTGTTCCTGAAGGTTTAGCTATGAGTGTCACTTTATCCTTAGCTTATAGTATGGGAAAAATGGCCGCAATGAATAATTTAGTGCGTCGGATACACGCTTGCGAAACTATTGGGGCAGCCACGGTCATTTGTTCTGATAAAACAGGAACATTAACTGAAAATAAAATGCAGGTTTATAAGGCCAATTTACCTTGCTTAAACAATCAAGAAAGTGAACAAGAAAAAGTTTATAACAATTTGATTTATGAAGCGATCGCTGCCAATAGTACCGCAGATTTAGAACAAAAATCTCAAGATAATTATGATTTAATTGGTAATGTAACAGAAGGGGCTTTATTATTATGGTTACAAACACAAAAAATTGATTATCTTACCTATCGACATGAGTTTAAACTCTTAGCTAGAATGCCTTTTTCGACGGATAATAAATATATGGTTACCTTGGGAAAATCCAGCATAGGTTTAGGCAATATTCTTTACTTTAAAGGTGCGCCTGAAATTGTTTTGTCTCGCTGTTCTCAAAAATTAACGGCAGCAGGAATTAAAGCATTAGATGATAAAAATGACTGGGTAGAAAGCATCCATAAATATCAAGAAAGAGGGATGAGAGTATTAGGACTTGCTTATAATTCTTTGGAGACTGAGATCAGAGAAGATCAGCTTAATGAGTTTTGTTATAACTTAATTTGGTTAGGATTTTTTGCGATTACTGATCCCTTACGTTCTGATGTTAAAGAGTCTATTGCAAATTGTTTAAATTCAGGAATTGATATTAAAATTGTTACAGGAGATAGTCAAAAAACGGCTGAAGAAATTGCAAGAAAAATTAATCTATGTCCTCTAGAAGATAAGAATAATGATTCTAATTGTTATCTAACAGGTCAAGGTTTTAATAAACTAGATGATCCAGCAGCTAAAGAAGTCATAAAAACGTTAAAAGTATTATCAAGAGCAACCCCATTAGATAAATTAAGGTTAGTTAAATTGTTACAAGAAAATGGCGAAGTTGTGGCGGTAACAGGAGATGGAACTAACGATGCTGCTGCTTTAAAACAAGCACAAGTTGGGTTATCAATGGGAAGTGGAACAGCGATCGCTAAAGAAGCAAGTGATATCATTTTATTAGATGATTCCTTTCAAAGTATTGTGACTGCTGTGATGTGGGGAAGGTCTTTGTATGAGAATATTCAACGGTTTTTGATTTTTCAATTAACCATTAATATTGTTGCTCTGGGTATTGCTTTTTTTGGTTTATTTATTAGTATTTCTTTACCCTTGACAGTGACGCAAATGCTATGGATCAATCTCATTATGGATACCTTTGCTGCTTTAGCCTTAGCGACGGAACCTCCTCATACAAACGTCATGAATAAACCCCCACGTCATCCTCAAGATTTTATTATTTCACCTTTAATGTTAAAAATGATTTTGGGAACAGGGTTAACATTTTTTCTCTTTTTAATGGCATTTTTAGTTTATTTACACAGGGATGGAAGTATCAATAATTATGAGCTTTCTCTATTTTTTGCTGTCTTTGTGTTCTTACAATTTTGGAATTTATTTAATACTCGTTGTTTTGGTTTAAAACAATGGTTTTGGAAGGGTTTAGCAGCGAATAAAGCTTTTTTAGGGATTGTTGCGATCATCTTTTTAGGACAAATTATAATTGTCCAATGGGGAGGTAAAATCTTTAGAACTGTTCCCCTCTCTTTGAGAGATTGGCTCTTAATTATTTTGGGAACTTCTGTTGTATTATGGATCGGAGAATTCTGGCGTTTTTATGATAGAGTTGCGAGACAAGATTAATTAATTTTAAACTAATAAGAATTGTTTAGAAGCTGCTGATAACGATGAAAACAAAATTAAGGAGTGTCAAACTAATTTAGAAGCAAGCACTCAAAGAATTAAGAATGATGTTGCAGAGAATCAAATTTTGCCCATTGGTTGGGATAATAATGGCTGGTTCAATGGGACGCAAATTGATAATCAGGATGATCTTCCTCAGATGGGTTTAGGTTGGTTTATTTCAGCGATCGCCATTTCAATGGGGGCCCCTTTCTGGTTTGAATTATTAGGAAAAGTAATCAATGTTAGAAATACAGTCCTCCCTTTATCTTCTCAAGAAAAGAAATAAACTAGCACAGAGAAATCATTTATAGCATTTATTTGTACTATGTAAAATTTAAGTTTTAGAAAAATCTAAACTCAATTGAATATGATTAATGCTATTATTTGTTTCCTTGGTTTGTGTTTTTGATAATAGATAAGATTCAAACCAGGGTTCAGACGTTCCTGGGAAGTTTTGATCCCTTAATAACCATTGTTCAAACACTTTTTCTCGCTCATCATTGGGAGTAACAATTTGATAAACTCGGACTCTTTTTTTATTAATTGTTTTTGTCCCTGAACAAGTTAATCCATAACCTATTTTATCTAAAAACCTTCTAATAATAGTAATAGGACTAGCATTTTTAGCAATTCCAATCTTCATGATGTTTTTAATCTCGTTACGGTTATTGATAGCTAATTCTGCCATTTTCAGAAGATCCTCATCAATATTTATTAATTTTCGGTTAATATCTTTTAGTAAAACAGAAATTCCCAAAACTTCCATTGTCCCAATAATAGCCCCAAACTGACAATTATTAAAATCAGGTAAAAAGATACTGCCTTGCCCTTGATTAATTAGTTTTTTAGCAACTAAAGCATCTCGATCAGCTAAATAATGACGGCCTTTAGTTAAGAAGTAATGTATTCTTAGTTTTTGATACCAACCTTGGTCATCTAAAGCAACTAATTGAGGTGTAATCGGTATACAATAACGATGTTTTAAATCATATTTTCTGAGTTTTCTGCGTTCTTTTGCTGTCTTAACTAAAGCTTTTTTCAGGGTTTGATATTCTGCATAACTTAAGTCTTCTGCTTCAGCAACTTTTTGACAATCTAATTGATAGTTATTTTCTCTAACTTCTTCAATGGTTTCTATCAATTTATTTTTAGTTTGAAGCAAAGAGTTATTATTGTTATTATATTTGTTGATTTTGTTTTTTGATGGTCTCTGAATTCGATGATTAGCTGCTTGAATAAGACCAATAATTGTCTCACGATAGTGAATCATTTGAGCATTAACTCGTACCGCCATTTTGCCCCAACATAATAAAGATTCTGCTTGAAAACCCGTATCTAAATCGTCTAAAGATTCTAAGTCAGATTGTTGTAATAAGCGAATATTTAGATGAGTTAAACGATGACCTGATGTTAATAAATTGGGGATAGATGTTGCTCCATTCCCCACCTTATTAAACCCGTAAGGAGCCAACCAAAGATAACGAGGTATATTATCTCTTATTCGTCCTAAAGATTGTAAAACAGAGTTAGGGGTTTGGACTCCTTGAGCTAGACACCATACTGATGTAAAGTGATCTGTAATATCAATACTAATTCCTGTTTCAATAGCAGGACTACTCAAAACAATATCATAGTTTTTTAACACCTGATTGAGTTGAGTCATACATTGATAAGCTTGATGATTGGGATCACTTAAAGATTGAGAATCAATGCGTAAAATTTTAGCATTGGGAAATTGTTTATGTAAGTAAAATTCTAAGGTTTGAGTACCCCATTTACTGGTTAATTTTTGAGCAGATAAACAAACAAAAGGTTTTTCTCCTTGACGAATATGTTCAACTAAATCCTTAATAAAGCGTTTGGGGTTTTTTTCGAGATAATGATAAGCTTTCCATGTATCTAACTGATGACATTGCCAATTATTTTTAACGATAAATGGTTGAATATTGAGTCCAGATAAGGTTAAAAGATACTCTAAAGAAACATCAGTTAAGTCAGCATCTGCTACCAAGAGCTTTCCTCTGCTGCCTAAAACAGTTTGTATTAATGTCTTCAAACATCTTAAAATAGCAACACGTTTATGGGTACAAGTTTCTGAGTTTAGGGTATGCCAAATAACTTGTTCTACCTCATCAATAATCACTAAGGCATTTTCCCATTCCGATACTTTAAACTTAGCTTGAGAGGTTTCATGTAAGGAATCAATACATAATCCATATCCTAACGGTGACTTAACCATTTCTTGACTAACTTCAGTAATATAAGGAAGTCCAAATCTTTGACATAGCTGTTCCACTAATTTAATGCGATGTCCAATGACTAAAACTTTTTGGTGATTGGCGATCGCCTCTTTAACAATTTTGGCTAAACTTTCTGTTTTTCCTGTACCAATTCCTGATTTTATTCCTACTAATTTAGCCGTTTTTGGAATCGATAAACTGTCCAGATAAGGACGATTAACTTCAAGAGCAGATGGGTATGTTAATTGGGTTAACTCTCTGGCTTTCCATAACTCAAAAGGTAAAGCTTTTTGATAGCAATCATCGAAAGCTTTTTGGCCATGATTAATAATCAGATCATCAACCCCTTTCCCTTGGTTTGGGTTCCAATTAATGACTTGAACTTCACAGCCACTTTGCACAAGTAAATAGCCCAATTTTCTAATAGCGTGATTAACCGCTTTAATCGTATTCGGTTGGCTGTCTTGATCAAAAGTTATATAAATTTTTCGTCCCCCCTTCGCTAAAGTTTGTAACTGAGGAATGAGATAGGATTTACCAATACGATTCCCTTGTTCATCTTTGGGGGTACGATAACCATTATTAATACCAGGAAGAGCGATCGCTACATAACCGGCGGTTAACAAAGTCCCTGCTTTTTTGGCTCCTTCAGTAATACAAAGGGGAATAGAAGGATGATCCATAATCCATTGCCAAAATCCGCGATCTGAGTGAGTCTCGTCAGTTATCTCTGGACTAAACTCAAGTTGGTACTGTTGCGCAATAGTAGACCAAAGATGTAGAGGAACTTTTAAAGCAAAAATCCCTGTGGGTGTTTGAGGAGGATGTTCATACTTGATCGGTTTCCCTTGTTGATAGCTAAGACGCGGTTGCTGGGGTTTAAAACAGCCCCAAAGATCATTTTCTCCTGTAATCACATCAACCCCTGAACACCACCAACCTCCTTGTTCTGTATGTTGATAACGCTTTAAAATAGTATTGCTGAGTCTGCCATCATTGCGTCTGCTCAGTTCATCAGAATACAATAAATACTCAGAAGGGGCCGTCCCCTCTAACGCTCTCACATTAAGCTCTATCAGCTTCTCGTCTACGCAACTATTTAACCATTCTTGTTGATAGTTCATCGAAAATTTTGGATCCCACACCCCGTCCTATCAGGACGGCTTTGCCTTTTTAGTCTACCATATTCACAAAAGATGTGTTAAAATGTAAGCCATGAAAGAAATGGCCTATAAGTTCCGTTTTTACCCAACCAGCGAGCAAGAAAGCCTCTTGCGACGGACAATGGGCTGTGTCCGCTTAGTGTATAACAAAGCATTAGGGATACGCACAGAAGGTTGGTATGAAAGGCAACAGAGGATAAGTTACAGTCAAACATCAAGCTTATTGACCGAGTGGAAAAAGCAACAAGACTTAGATTTTCTTAATGAAGTGAGTTGTGTTCCATTACAACAATGCTTAAGACATCTACAAACAGCTTTGACAAACTTTTGGGCAAAACGGACTAAATATCCTAACTTTAAGAAAAAACGCAATGGAGGGAGTGCCGAATTCACCAAATCTGCTTTTAAATGGAGAGATGGTAAGCTATTTTTAGCTAAGTGTAAAGAACCTTTGAATATTGTTTGGAGTCGATTTTTACCTGAAGATAGTAAACCATCGACAGTAACAATTAAGCTTGACCCATCAGGACGTTGGTTTGTGTCTATTTTAGTGAAAGACCCCACTATCAAACCATTACCAAAAACGGATAAAAAAGTAGGGATTGATGTGGGGATTACTAGCTTAATTACCACTAGCAACGGAGAGAAAGTAACTAATCCCAAACAATTTAACCGCTTGTACAAAAAGCTGAAAAGAAAGCAGAAGGCATTGAGTCGGAAAACCAAAGGCTCAAAGAACCGATATAAAGCTTGTCTTGAGGTGGCTAAAATTCACGCTCAAATTAAAGACGCTCGCCGTGACTTTCTTCACAAGTTAACCACTAAACTTGTTCGAGAAAATGACTTGATTGCTATTGAAGATTTAGCTATCAGGAATATGGTCAAAAACCAGAAATTAGCTAGAGTAATTAGTGATGCCAGTTGGGTAGAATTTAACCGTCAGCTAGAGTACAAATGTGAATGGTACGGTAAAGAATTAATTAGAATTGATCGCTATTTTCCAAATAGTAAACGCTGTGGAAATTGTGGTCACATTGTAGATAAATTACCGTTAAATGTTCGTCAATGGCAATGTCCTCAATGTGGGACTAAACATGACCGTGATCTGAACGCATCTCAAAATATTTTGGCCGCAGGGCTTGCGGTGAGGCAGCGCGGTCTTGGGGGTTTCCCCCATGAGCGACTGCCGAACCCCTTTGGGGTGTCAGTCTGTGGAGCGAGTGTAAGACCTGAAGAGAGTAAATCTCGGAAGGCAACTGCATTGAAGCAGAAACCTAAATCGTGAGTTTTAGGAATCACCGCACTTATAGGGTGGTGAGGATGTCAATGTAGTTGTCTAATGTACAATACAAAAGATATATCAAAAAGGTTGAGCATGAGTCCATCAACAAAAATTTATCCAGGGGAAGTTTTTGCCCAGACTAACGTATTTGATACAGGGATTCGTCAATTAATTCCCCATTATGATTTAATGCTTGATACCCTTGTTACTTGTGTTCCTAAAGACGCTCATCGTGTTTTAGAATTAGGGTGTGGTACAGGGGAATTGAGTCTCAAATTACTTCAATATTGTCCTGATGCAAAAGTGGTAGCCGTTGATTATTCACCAAGAATGATTGAAATGGCAAAATCTAAGTTAAAAGATAGTGAATTTAGAGAACGTATCACTTTCATTCAAGCAGATTTTGGAGCATGGGCCAATGGTGAATTCAAAGAAGAAATAGGTGGGAATTTTTCTGCTTGTGTTTCTTCTTTAGCGATTCACCATCTTACGGATCAAATGAAACATAACTTATTAACTTGTATTGGGAAGAACTTAGGAGAAGGAGGATGTTTTTGGAATGCTGATCCCATTTTGCAAGAGTCAACACAATTACAAGATATTTACTTAAAATTAAGAGAACAATGGACAATTAATCAGGGAACTAC
>JBFRWG010000152.1:0-18903 GCA_051439445.1 Crocosphaera sp. | reverse complement strand
TTGGTCACAATACTCTAGTTGGCACAGGAAGAAGCAGAAAACTAGCATCGTGAGGTGTTAGAATCCCTCGACTCCGTCGACGGGAGTATGTCAATAATCCCATCCCAATCTTTTTCCACCTCCTTTTGAACGTATTGAATCGCTTCCTCAATGCGTTGAGGATCAAAGAGTTTACGGTTTTCGATATCTTCGCGAATGCGACGGATGGTTTCTAAGTAGTTTTCGCGGGCCAACTCTCCTGCTTCTTTAGCTTCAGAAAATGCTTTACTTCTTATAGCTTCAATAAGTGCGGTGGTTTCTTGTTGAAGTTCATTGGGGGTTTTTGACTCGTCTGAGACGACTTCGGGGATGATAGCTTCTTCTTGGCTATCTTGGGGGGTAATAGCACTTTCTTTGGGTACTTGAGAGTCAGTAGTCATTCAATTCTTCTCCTAGGGAACACCACTTACAAGTTACTGCAAAACGCTAAAAATTTCCCTATCTTACGCCTTTTAAAATATAAAGAAACTCTAAAATTATGGTTGAATCAGTTTTCCTTGTTGTTGTTTTTTATGGTATTTTTTTAGCCACTGATGATATTTAATTGGGTTTTCATAAGTTATCCAAGCAAGAAATAAACTGCTGGATAGGAAAAGAATGAGTATGAGTGGTTTCCATGAAGCAATGGTAAAACTAAGGGCAAAACTGATCCCTGAAATACTACTAAGGATTAAGCTAGAAACGAGATAAGAAAGATTAAAGGTTTTTTTCAAAGATTGCCAGATTGTTTGATGATTATTTCCTTGGGATTTGATAAATTTTTGAAAGAATCCTCCTAGGAATAAACCCATAGCAATAGTAATGGATACTGGACAAAGATTGCTAATCAAAGAAGCAAGTTTAAATTGAAGAACAATAGAGCCATTACTCATTTTCAAGTAAACCCCTAAAAACCCTAAGAAAGCTAAGGGTAAGCTTGGCAGTAATAATCCTAAATGAAGATTTTTCCAGGTTATTTTTAAGCCAACAAAAGCACTTATTATAAATAGATAAACTGTAATTACGCTTGTTAGCCATTCTTGATTACTGGTTATTTGTAAGGTTATCAATAGATTAATACACCAAGGTATAAATAAGAAAAAAAAGTATTTTTGTAAATTAATATTAGTTATGGAGTTTGTGAAAACTTTGAGAGGTAAAATATAGTTAACTTCTTCATCTTCATAAGTGTGGAGACAGATTTGACGTTCATAAACCCTATTAGCAATTAATTTTTGAGTATCAATGCTTAAAGTAATTCGTGATTGACCTAATTGAAACTTAGAGGGAATAATTTTCAGCCAAGGATGAGAATTAATTCCCATATAAGGGTCGTTGGGATGAGGAATAAACTCCCAAACCCCTGTTTTAATTTTTCTAGGTATTAATTGCTTTGTTTTTAAAATTTCAATAATAGGTTCATTCACTTTATTACCATGTATTTTTAAAGGCAATGAACGTAATAATACTTCTTTTTTATACTGAATGTTTATAATTTCTAGGGACTTGTAAGCCAGTTTAGCACTAGCATATCGTTCTTTAGAATTAATTTTAACTAATTTTTCTAGCCAATGGATAAAAGCAGAATTTATAGCAGGAATTTTGTCTTGAAAATTCAATCTATTTTCTTCATTAATAAGCAGATCAATCTGGGTAGATTGAGTGCCAGTCAATAAACAAATTAAGGTAACACCTAAACCATATAAATCTGTTGCTTTTGTTAAGGTTTTATTATAAATTTGTTCGGGAGCCATGAACCCAAAAGTTCCTGCAGCCACACTACTTTTCGAGCGTTCTTGATTCGCAAAATAAGAGAGGCCAAAATCCACTAAATATGCGTTTAAATCTTCATCAATTAAAATATTTTCAGGTTTAATATCTCCGTGAATAATGGGGGGATGTTGTTGTTGTAGATAGACCAAAATATCGAGAATATTTAAGGCAATTTTTTTGACCTCTTCTGCTTGAAAACTTCTAGAAATAGCCAGAGAATCTGCGGGAATGTATTTCTGAACTAAACAAAGACTTTTTTCTGTTTCAAAGGAATCGAGATATCGAGAAATATAAGCATGATTGAGAGATTTTAAAACATTAATTTCTCGTTCATAAGCTTTAAAATTTTGCCATTTTACTGTATTCAGAAACTTAAATTCTTTAATAACAACCTGTTCATTAAGTTGACTATCCTTCGCCAAATAAGTCACTCGATTAGCAACTTGATGTTGATTTAAAACACTGATAACTTCATATCTTTGATTGTTCATGATTAACCTTGGATTCTACTGGGTATAGATTTATGATAGTTGGTGTGAATTTGTTTTTGATGATTTTGATAAGTTTTAAGGATTATCCCTATCATTAAACCAGTAATAACTAGACTCCAAAAAATATCACTGAATGTAGGAAAACCATTAACCATTGGGTTCAGTTTTAGCAGGACAAAAGTTAAACTAAAAACTGCAATCACGGTTAACGTTACAACAGTGTTTATCAATAAACCCGATTGTTTTATTTCTTTAAACAAAAAACCAGAAATCTGCCCCAATATCAAGTAACTAGATGTAATAAAAACGATAGCAATTAATGCAGAAATAAAATGGTTTTGTTGAGCAAATAAAAATAAAGAAAACTGTCCCTTAGCAGATAACATCATAACGATGGGAATAATTAATGCTTGCCAATAAAAATTATGCTTTAATCCCGTTCTTATCCCTAAGATAAACCAAGCAATAGCGAAGATTAAGTTCAAGGAACCCAGAAACTTTGATGTCACTAAATCCATGGAGGAGAAATAAGCAATACCCATCAAATAATCTAAAGTATTTATTTCTAATGAAGCGGTAAAAAAGAGCAAATTATATTGATAATAAAGACTAAAAAAGAATAAGGGGATTAAAGAAGCCACCAAACAGCCAAAAACATCATTTATTTTAGGAAAAGCCAATTTTCCAGACTTAATAGTAACTTCAATAATTTTAGGCTCTAAACCGTTATTAACCGTTAAACTAAGTTGACGATGATAAACTTTATTTGCAAGTAATTGACTGGTATCTACTTCAACATTACAACTATGAAAATTACCATGAAAATCTGGATAAGAAAAATGAATCCAATCCTTTTCAGGAGGATCATGAAGATGAGGAACAACTTGCCATTTTCCATGAAGTAAAGTTGTGGAAACTAAATTTTTTACTTTAATCGTTTGACTAAGCGTTTCCCCTAAAATTTTCCCTTTAAAATCGAGAAAATTTTGACTTAAAACCACATCAGGACTAACATTAATATTAATCTTAGATAAACCTTCTTTAGCCAGATGAGCCGAAGCAAAACGCTCTGTTACCCTAGGATTAACTAACTTTTTTAACCACTGATAAAAAGCACGGCTATAAAGATGATAATCAAGGTCAAACTTAAACTGTCCCGTCTCATCAATAAGCTGTTCAATGTCAGTAGATTTTGTCTGGGTAGCTAAACAAATTAAAGTAGAACCTAACCCATAGAGATCCGCCGCAGTGGTCAATTTTTTATTATAAATTTGTTCAGGGGCCATAAACCCAAAAGTTCCGGCAGCTACACTACTTAAGGCTAAATCATTACCCCCAATACGAGCTAAACCAAAATCAATTAAATAGACATTTAATTGTTCATCAACTAGAATATTTTCTGGCTTAATATCTCGATGAATAATGGGAGGAATTTGTGTTTGTAAATAGATCAAGATATCTAATAAATTTAGGGCAATTGTTTTGATCTGATCAGGACTATATTGACTAAATTGAGATAAATTTTTAGCTGATTTATATTCCTGAACTAAACACAAACCAAACTCACTTTTAAAAGAATCTAAATAACGAGGTATCCCTGGATGAGACAAATTTTTGAGAACCTTAATCTCTTGTTCATGTTGTTGATATCCTGACCAAGTTTCCTCATCAATAAATTGAAAACATTTAATCACAACCGGTTGTTGTTCCTTAAGATCAATCACCTTGTAAGTGATACGACCTCCTTGGTAGTTATAGCCTAACTCTTCAATAACCTGATAACCCTGCTCAGAAAAGTCAGGAACTGGGATCATTGTCGTCATAATATTTTCTAGGATAGAAAGACCACTAATCTAAGAATGCCCAAAAATTATCGATCATCAACAGTTGGCAGTTCAGGTTATTCAATTAAGGGGTTAAATAAGCTTGAGTTTTGTTGACTTGGTGACCATAATCGTATGATGTCCCTAGAAAATATGGATAAATTATGACTCAAAATTAACAAAATCTGGTTCTATCGAACTTATTATGTAAATCACAAAAATAAAAACGTATTTTTCAAAGCATAAAAACAAGAGAATAATAGTCAGAAGGTTTGTCAGGGTTTCTTTTAAGGAGATTTGATGGTTAAATAGGTGTTAGAAAAAGAATGCTATTTTAAGTTAAGTTACACTAATGCCGTGAAATTTTTAACTAAACTTAATGACAAATATTCTTCAATTAGTAAATCTACCCTAAACTTGATTTGGTATCATGATAAGATTATCAATAAATCGTTACTTTTACGGTTTGTTTAGGTACTTTTGCTTGAATTGAACTAAAATAATGAGTAAAACAGCAATTTTGTTTAATGGAGCTGCATCCTACATATCTCAGGAAGCAGGAATGTTAGATCTTTTAATGGGTAATGTCCCAGGTGTTTCAGGATTTGGATTGAATTTCACAGAAGATGTTACATTTATTGGTGGTCTGAGTTCAGGATCATTAATGACCTTTGCAACCAACTTGACTTTTTCCAAAAAACCCTCTTTAACTTGGGAAAATTTTAAAGAAACGATTTTATTTCCGCTTACTACAGCCAAGGTTTACAGTGGATCGACAAAACCTTATGATACGACTCCTCTTAAGAAACTTTTAACAGAAATATCTAATGATTATGGAGTTAGTTTAATTGAGAATCTACCATTTGATAGTGCAATTATTACAACTACAAGAAATATTTTTGCTTTGAGGCACTGTTGGCTTACCAATATTGTAGAGGTAAGTCAAAAATTGCCACATCCTTCCTGGGACTCACGTACTTTCAGTACTCTTAGACAATATCAATCTCAAGTTGAGTTGGTTAGTGCATTAATGTGTTCTACAGCTATTCCCCATACCTTCCCATCCCAATCCCTTTATTACAGAAAAGGAAAGGAAGATACTTTTATTCCGAGTCGACATTCTGCTGATCAAGCTGCTGAGTTTGTCGATGGTGGTCTTTCTATTCCATTGTTCGGAGTTTTTGGAAATGGAGTTTTTGCAGAGTTTGAAACATTTTTTAAGACTTATAATCAACACTTTGATAAGATTTATATCATATCTCCTAACTTTGTTTCCAAGAATGAAAAAAGGGACTCACTTGAGGTTGTTAATGCTATGTTAGCTGAGGAAGAAGACTTTGATCCACAAGCATTCCTGAATCATTTAACTACGCTTTTTCTTGATCGAATGAAGAAATATAACAGTGATCAAAAACTAGCTAGCAAAATATATTTTTGTAAACCTGGTGTTACTGGTTATGACCCATTAGACTTTAGTCAACAAGAACCGCAATATAATGACACCATAGAATGGGGAAAAAACAATCCATCCCAGATTGCAATTGATATTAACTCACTTTGATTATAGCTTTTCCAAGTATATGGGGTAAAATGGGTAGTATATCATAAGTAGTGAAAGCTGAACTTATTTTTGCTCCCCATTTTTAATAAGTTTGTTAATTGGTGATCGCTAAAAAATTAAAGACATATTTTTTAACGGATCATTGTTGGTTACAAAGACATTCGTAATCAATTAAACGTATTTTTGTTCTAAAATTGTTTGTAAAAGTTTGCGATTATAAGGTTTTTTTATGAGGATAGAACAAAAATAAATAAGTTTTATCAGGCATTAAACAATTAATGGGAACTTCTTTAACCCCTAGTAAAAGGTCACAATGACTGATATCTTCAACCACAGAAATCCCCCTATCTTGATATTCTTGAGCAGAAAAACATCGTTTCTCACTTGATTGAATAAATATCTTTAAATCTGACTCAATTTTCATTAAAAATTGACATTGTTTTTGGGTTAAAGGCACTCTAGAATCTGGAGGATTTTTTTCTTCTCTAATAATACCAAGTTTCATAAAATTTCACTAAAACTTAGTTTAATTATTAAAAATATAACCCTTGATCAATTATTTTTCTGCGATAATTTATACTATTTTTCATAAATCCAATCTTTATCCCAAGGTGAGCCACCAATTTCTAAACACCCTAAAAAACTGGTATCTTTAAGAATTGTCTTACCTTGATTATTCTTTAATTCTATCGTTAAAATTCCTTGAACTGTATCTCGACACAGAAACTTTAATCCTTGAGCAGTAGGCACTCTCACATAAGCACCTAGATCCTCAGTTTTTGCTTCAATTTTAATGAAAAACGCTTCATTTTTTCCTTCCATTATCCAAGTTCCCCAAGGTTTAATGTACCAAGATAACTGACTATTTTCTCTGGTAAATTGATAAAGTTTTCCTTGATAATGTACCCCAATTATTCCCACGCATTCTTGCCAATTTAATACTTTTCTTATTGCTCCGGCAGCCGTCAAAGATAACTCAGATTCTTGCTTAAAACTATTACAATTTATCCAAAACCATTTATTTGGAAACGAATGTCCCCAATTTTTTTCACTGTAAGCAGGAGCCTTTTCAAATTCGTATTTTTTCCCATTCCAATCGATATAACCGGTTGCCCATCCATGAGCCATTAAAACTTGCCATCCTGGATCAAAAATCGGTAAAAAAGATAACCATCCCGCCGTTGCTTTTTGGGGTAAAAAACGATTTCCCCAGCCATCCTTTGGTTCTATTTTATAACACCAATTACAATATTGTTGACTCACAGGATCTTCAATAGAGCCTTGATTTAAAGTAGCTGTTGCTTGATATCCTTCGTCAATGTTTTCTTGAAACATAAGGGGATCAAGAATTTGAGGTTGCAGTTTAATATTTTGGTTTTTCCAATGACATAAAGCAAGTTGCTCATAACTCGCCCAAAATGTTTTAGTATTAGGAAAAATTCGATATAAATACTGCTCATTAGCTCCTAATATTTGTGCAGCCCCCCCACTATAATATTTTCCTCCAATGGGATCATCAATAGAATACATAAAGGCAAAAGTTTGGCTCTGTTGCGGTAACGTAACCCGATAATACCAACCTTCAAAAAACCGCCTCTGACTACCATTCCAATGATAACCACTGTGAGGCGTTTTCCAATATTGTTCCATGTTAAAACAACTGTGTTAATTATTGATTGAATAAGCCTTAGTCAGTAATTCTAGATTAGCAAAAGGAACAACCACAACCCAGAAACTGGCACCAACGAGCAATACTATCCACGATGATAAGTCATGTTTAGCCGTTGTCTCATCCGTCCAGAACGCCTTGAACCAAATAGAAAAAACAACGAAGGCAATGACCCAATAATAACTAATGACGAGAGCTAACATAGTTTTCAGATAAATTGTGGCTTTTAACTTTCTTACAATACTTGATCTATGAAAAAATAAACATCCCTATTTTTTCGGAATTTAGAGATTAAACGATACCTTATATTCTTTCCCAATTATACTGATTTTTTTCTAGATGCCTTAGTTCTCTTCTGTCGTTTGTTGTCAAGATACGATTTGAAAATTTGATATAAATACGGAGAACTGATTAAAGTTATGGATGTTTCCAGGGGACTAGCTTTAAAAGCTTACCCTGTGTAAATGCTGAAAATTGAGGACAATGTAATATTTGGTACTACAAGATTTAAGTTTACAGTATGTCGCAGGTTTCTCCCTTGAACGGATCTTAATGATTAGCTAGATCACAATATTTCTAGGGATCGTTTGTGAGGAAAGTTAGGTAAATCCACTATCGTAATCGATCCTAGTTTTCCTGTAAACCTATATTTAAAGATTCAATGCAACCTATTCTGAATGATTATCAGAAAAATAACACCCCCTGAAAAATTCGTGCTACTGTGTAAAAGTTTAAGAAGTGTAAAACGCAGTTCTGTGAGGAGTCAAAGTTGGAAAATCCATTGAATCAAAAGAGTTTCGAGGGGTTAAACAACTCACTTAACACAAAACCTATGAATAAAAAATTTTGGACTGGACTAGCCACCGCCTTGATGACAGGTTTAGGAACAACTGTTGTGATCGGTATCTCTTTACAAGGATCACAAGCCTCTGATGCCAGAGACAAAGTGGAGCAATTTGGTGAACTTCTAGGCATTGGGACGTTAGTAGCCAGGCAAAGTTCCGACTTTGAGGTCAATAATTTGATCAGTTTAGGGCCACTAACCACTGAGTCCACTAATGCCAATGAGTCAGCCACTTCCAAGGAAACGGCAACCCTCCATCTCCATCAGTGGAATTATCAACTGGCAGTGACCTTAAAAATCCGTCAGATTCCTGTCTTAACCTTTTTAGGGACCAAAGCTGATTTAGCAGCCCTTAAAGAAGTAGGAGATGACATAGATCCAAGTAAAGTCGAAAGTGAAGCCTTAGAGCGCGCCCAAACCTTTGCCAAACGCTTGAACGAACTCAGTCAAGATCATAAATTTAAAGCAGAAAACCTTACTGTTAGCTTAAATTCCGATAAATCTCATAGTATTAAATTAAATTCTGAAGAATTACTCAAATTTGATCAAGGGGTAATTTTACCCGATACCACCCGTAACCAAGGGGTTGATGCCTTACAAGCCACCAACCGCTTACGTCGCTTAATGGGGGATGCTCCTCCCTTAAGCGCCATTAAAAACCCCAATAAAACCCCTACTAATGAGTCTGGTTTAGCCAGTGTTCGACCCGTTGCCAGTCGTCGTAAAGGAATGGCCTCTTGGTACGGTCCAGGGTTTCATGGTCGTTTAACCGCTAACGGAGAACGATACAATCAAAACGGTCTGACCGCAGCGCATAAAACCCTACCCTTTGGCACTCAAGTTCGAGTCACCAATCTCAAGAACGGTCGTTCCGTCATTGTCCGTATTAACGATCGCGGGCCCTATATTCATGGGCGAGTGATAGACTTATCCAAAGGAGCAGCCAACGTCATTGGCTTGATTAGTAGTGGTGTCGCTCCAGTTCAACTGGAAATTCTGGGACGTTAACTAACAATGCGTCTATTCAAAACTGTAACAGGGTTACGCACTTACTTAGCTTCTGCTAGGGACAGCAAAACCATTGCCTTAGTCCCTACCATGGGGGCTTTACATCCAGGTCATCTGAGTTTAATTCGTCGTGCGGTTTCTGAGGCTGATATCGTGGTGGTTAGCATCTTTGTTAACCCCCTACAATTTGCCCCTCATGAAGATTTAGCTCAATACCCTCGTCAACTAGACAGCGATCGCCAACTTTGTCAAGATTTAGGGGTAGGGGTTATCTTCGCTCCCACCCCCGAAGAAATGGGGGTTAACCCCTCTGAAGAAACCATGCAAGTGCTTCCCCCTGCCATGATGTTATCTGGCTTGTGCGCTCCTTTTCGCCCTGGCCATTTCCCAGGAGTGGCGACCATTGTGACAAAATTATTGTATATTGTCAGTCCCGATGTGGCTTACTTTGGGGAAAAAGATGCGCAGCAACTAGCCATTATTCGTCGCTTAGTTAAAGATTTAAACTTGTCCGTTGTTATTAAAGGTTGTCCTATTATTCGCGAATCCTCTGGACTCGCTTGTAGTTCTCGTAATCAATATCTCTCAGAGGTTGAAAAAGAGCAAGCGATCGCTTTATACCAGAGTTTACAACTGGCAAAACAAGCTTTTCTGGCTGGGGAAAGAAAAAGCCAGGTATTAATAGATTTAGTTCAGGAAAAATTGGCCCTTGGTGTTGGGGTAAGGGTTCAATATGTAGAATGCGTTCATCCTCACATCTTAACCCCTTTAAAGACCATTGAGGAAACAGGGTTATTGGCCATCGCAGCTTATGTGGGGTCAACTCGATTAATTGATAATCTTATTTTATCGGTGCGAAAACCGATTATTGCCATTGATGGTCCGGCGGGAGCAGGAAAATCCACCGTAACTCGTCAAGTGGCTGAGACACTTAATTTTACTTATCTGGATACGGGGGCAATGTACCGGGCGATCGCTTGGTTAATTTTACAATCAGGCCTTTCTGTGACAGAGGAAAGTGCGATCGCAGAATTGGTGTGTCAAGCAAAACTGGAATTTATCCCCAGTGACAAGGGAACACCCCCTCAAGTTTTCATCAATGGAACTAATGTCACTACTGCGATCCGAACCCCAGAGGTAACGGCTTTAGTTTCTTCCATTTCTGCACAACGGGCAGTTCGTGACCAATTAGTTGCTTATCAGCAGGAATTAGGTAAAATGGGAGGCATTGTGGCTGAAGGTCGAGATATCGGTACTAATGTGTTTCCTGATGCAGAGGTTAAGGTTTTTTTGACGGCATCGGTACAGGAACGAGCCAGACGACGATTACTGGATTTTCAAACCCAGGGAGAGGATCAGATTGATCTTCAACAACTGGAAAAAGATATTGAACAAAGAGATTATCAAGATAGTCATCGAAGTTTAGCCCCTCTTCGTCAAGCGATCGATGCTATAGAAATAAACACCGATGGTTTAACAGTTGAAGAAGTTATTGATAAAATTCTTCAAGTTTGTGTTAGGGCAGTTCCTCTATTACAAAAATAACTTTAGTACGGACTTAAATATTATGTAGGGGCTTAAAATATTAAGCCCCTACTGACTTCTCAAGGAACACTTATTGGTTTTTAGAAGTCCTAGAATTTATCTACCGAGAAAAAGAGTGAGAAGATTAAACCTTGTCCTTTGTAATTATTTCTCCAACCCCTGGATTAACAACATCACAAAGAATTCTAGAATTGATTTTGACCCACCCTCAGGGAATAACTGTTAAAGGTTTAAGTGATCGTTTAAACCGTCCTATTTCTATGATTCAATATTGTTTAAAAGACCTAAAATCAGCAAAATTGATTCAGGCAAAATTAAATGAAGCTGATAACAAATGGCTTTATTATGCGGTTGCTTCTCTTGAATCAAAAAATAGCTTTGTCCCTGCTTTTTCCATTACAAAACAAGATAAAGCTCCCTGTCGGACTTGAACCGACGACCTACTCATTACAAGTGAGTTGCTCTACCAACTGAGCTAAGGAAGCAATTAAGAACTGATCTAAGATCAGTTACTCTCAATCAAGTTAGGTAAAAGCTTGATTAGGGAATAGTTCTTGACTTGACATACTCTCAAATGAGGTTTACTAGGCTGAGGAGGTACTTACCTTACTAGGTCATACATCCATCTGTTTCCAGACACCCTGCCGATTCAGGGTTAGTCGTCACTTTCTGGGGGACTCCCAGTAGGTAGCTTAAAATTGCTACAGTCCGATTTTAACACAATTACGCCTGTTAGGGCGGGGTTTTAGACCGATTATTTTTCGATAAAAATCTAGTCAAACATGACATAGCCTTATCTTGTCGGTGTTACCCTGACGCTCGTGAACTACAACACCACGCCAGTTGCTTCAAGTCGGGGAACCCGCCCAACGCACTGGCTCCTATATCCCATAGCCCTTAGACATTTGAGACTACTTTTTAGTTTCAAGTATGGTTTCCTTTATTATGTTTGATTATCTCGATCTGATGTGATCTACTTTCTAGTACCTATAGAGTTGGATTGTTTACCAACTTCGCACCCCAGAAGGACTTTCACCCTAACAATCAGATGTCATCGACTCTTGAAAACCCAATCTACTCAAGCCATATACTACCATAGATGACAATCTTTGACTACATTTATGTAGAAAGTTCGTGGCATCATTGTAACACGAACTTTCACTCTTAAGCGATACTATTTTCAATTGCCCAACGGGCTAACTCCGTTCGATTATGAAGATTCGTTTTATTGAGCATATTAGAAACATGACTTTCAATAGTTCTCTGACTGACACTTAATTTTTGAGCCACATCTTTATTAGAAAGTCCTTGGGCAACTAATTGCACTACTTTGGTTTCGGTTGGGGTTAATTCTACATTACTAGGAACTTGAATACGGGTACTATCATCGAGAGAAATATTGGTTTTGTGACGCATCAAACGACTAGCTTGTTTGAGAGAAGACTCGACTTGAGCCACCAACTCTTCAGGTTCAAAAGGCTTTACCATATAGACATCTGCCCCTGTATTGAGTCCTTTTACCCTATCCTGACTTTGTCCTTTGGCAGAAAGAAACATCACAGGAAGCCAACTGGTACGGGAATCTTGACGTACTTTTTCGATCAGGGCATAACCGTCCATTTCTGGCATCATGACATCACAGATAATCATATCAGGAATTTGTTTAGTTAAGAGGTCAAGGGCCTCTTTGCCGTTTTCTGCGGTGCTGACATTATAACCTTGAAACTCAAGATAATCTTTAACGAGCAATACTAGGTTAGGATCATCGTCAACTAACAATAAGTGCTTATTATCTTTTTGGGAGTTATCTTTTTGGGGTGGCATCTGTTTTCTCTGTTAAATTTTGATAAGGATTCTATTTAGAAGTCATAGGTAGAATTAAGACTATTTTAAATCAATCTTAACCTTTTATGACCCTTTTAAGTGACAGTTTATTCCGTCTTTTGCTCTATTATCTCATGGTCAAGGTCGCTGCTAGATTGAGTATCTGGGGTTTGGGAGTCGGAGGTAGGCAGAAATGTTTGAGGTAAAGGATGAGTACAAAAGGCATAGTCTTCAACGATTTGATTGCCAATGAGATGTTCTTGAATAATGCGTTCAATGACGTGAGGAGTTGCTTGACGATACCAGACTCCATCAGGATAGACCACTAGAATCGGTCCTGTCATACAAACTCGCAAACAGTTAGCTTTTGTGCGAAAAATACAAGTGGGTTGAGTTTGGGTTGTTTGATCGAGTCCCAGTTCTTTGAGACGACGTTTAAGATAATCCCAAGCTTCTAGACTGACTGCTTTAGAGCAACATTTGGGTTTGGTTTGATCCGCACACAGAAACAAATGTCTTTGAATCTGATTAAGGCCCAAGGTTTTTATCATTTCTGATAAACTATTCTGGGGTTCTTTCGGCGTTTCTATGGTTGGTGTTGTTTCTTCTGAAGTTTTTACAACTCTTTCATTCATTGAATTTTTTTCCAGAAGTATTCTTAGTTTATTTTACCCTGTAAAAAGATTTCTAGGAACTCTGGGATGCTTTTTTTAGAAAAATATGATATTTTTTCATAAATATCAGTATTCTTCTCTAGATTTTAGTTTATTTTTTGAAAAGTTTTTCAGTATAATCACCATTGCTTCGTTTAAACAGAATAAAATTACCATTTTAAAACAGCAGCGTCTGCTCCTTTTTCTCGTCTTATTTTCCCATCTTTCTCAAACCAATCAATCACCTGTTGATGGCTTAATTCTTCTACTGAAACCTCATAATCTTGAGCAATTATGGTTAATAATCTTAGAGAAGAAATGGTTAAACGGGTTAAGAATTTTTCGGGAGCGGTTAATAATGCTTTATCCACATCTGATGATTCTTCAGGGGTTAAAAATTGAGCAGGAGATCCCGATTGATTCATGGTAGTATAATTGATAATTCCTTCAAATTTTAACATAGTTCTGGTTATTCTGATTATCAGGAAATAGGAATTTTCAACAAGTCATAACTCGATGGATGCTCCATGAGATTTTAGAAGGCAACAAAGGGAATAACCTATAAATGTTAACCACAATGATCAGTTTGTTAACGGAGATATCTAAGTCCTATAATATTTGAAGAGATTACTCATTATGGAGATATATAAATATGATAGTAATCAGTAATAAAGAAATCGAAGCACTTTCTTCTCAACTAAGCACCTATCCAGAGGCGATAAAAGCCCTAAATACGATTAAGGAATGTGACGGATATTTAGAAGATGCTATGCAATTAATAGTAATCAGAGAAACGAGGGATGATTCTGAAAGAGGTTTTCAAGATTGGTTAGTTCGTGGTCGTAAGATTTTGTGTCAAGAGGAGTTTCGCAACGATTTAGCTGCTGGTTTAATAGGTGTTTTAATTGAACCACTGGTGGTTAGTGCAGCCATTCCTCCAGGGGTTGCTACTGTGGTTGCTGTATATGCTTTTAAAGTAGGAATCAAAAAGTTTTGTGAATCTTCTGTCCCAATGGATTAACATGAGTTGGGAGTTATGGTTTTTTAAAGGAGACAATGAGGGTTTGAGACTGCTGATTTGATTAAGTTGTCTACAAATATTCTTATAATCAGGTTGGATTAGAAACCAACAACAATAAAACCAGCCCAATAATAAGGCGAAGCGAAAGGATAAGGTTGACGTTCCTTTGTTTTTCTGATGTTTTCTGTTACTATGATCCTTTGTCCTTTTCTCAATTGCTCAATATAAGGTTTGAATTTAATTATTTCTTGTTCAAATTGCTCTATTGTCATATTTTTTAGCCATGTTTGGGTTTGATTTAATGCACAAGCTATTCTCCCAGATTTTAATAAAGGTGATAATTTCAAGTTTTCATAAAATTTGTTCATTAGTAAAGTTGTAGAAAGATCATTAACTTTCCAAAGTGAACTAACTACATTAGGGATTCCTGCGGATAAAAAACCGCTCGTTAAACCAATATATTCATCACTAATACTGGTTGCATCTGTGATTCCAGTTTCACAAGCAGAAAGGGTTACTAAGGAACACTGACTAAGATTGAGTTCAAAAATATCATTAAGGGTTAATCGTTCATGATTCACTAAAATTAAAGCAGATTTTAGTGGCTCTTTTACATTAAATTCTCCATGACAAGCAAAGTGACTACAATAAGTTGATAATAATTTTTGTTGGTTGATAATGGCAGATTTGGTCGCTTTTTCTTGAGTAAAAAGTGTAGTTTCGGTGAAGAAATCTTTAATCCTTCCTACCTCAATATTACTAAAAACTAAATTATTTGTTGGATCTTGAACTCCTAACAAGTTTTGGAAATCAAAGGGTTGCTTATCTTGCGTAAGTTGAAGAAGTTGACAACTAGGAGCATAACTAACACCTTTTTTAAAGTAATTCAAGAGAATATGATTATTATATAATGGCGAAGCATGAATCGGTAGTAAATGTAAATAACGATGCGGAACGATAATAAGATGATTATATTTTTTGTAATTTAATTTATTAATAATGTAATCTAACTCTTAAAGTTCTGTAAACTTTTCAAGTTCTTTTTGTAAATTATGTTTCCATTCAGAGTTGGTTTTACGATAGCTTTTTAAATAATTAGATGTCCATTCTTCAAGCTCATTTATGTGTTTTTGTTGAGATTGATAAAGAATTCTAAAAGAGTTTTTAGTAATTAGAAAAGTAACAAAATAATTGGACAATATATACCATTCTAGAATGATTTGCTCTTCATCTAAAGTGGACTGAAATAAGTCAAGCTTAAAACTAGCTCCAATGGGTAAATAGCGATCTTGCAAATCATTTCTTTGTTGACGTAATTCTTTAATTTTCTCGACTAATCCAGATGAATTTTCAATATTTTCTCCGTGTAGTTGCTGTTGATAGTTGGCAATATTATCTCTAATATTTTCTAATTGAACAGCAACATTATCAGGAAAAATATTCTTAATACTACGAGTAAAAATAAGTTCAATTAAATTACGAGTTTTACTACGTTCTACATATTCAAGAGCTTCTTGATTATAACCAAGTTTCAAACAAACTTCTACCAGTAAACGATAAAGATAATGAAAATCTGATGCTAATTTTTGTTTAGTCTGATCACCAGAAATAATTTCATCTCGCAAATTTTCTATAATTTTAATGGCAGCTTTTAAGGCTTTATACGCCTTGATTAATTCTTCATTTTCATAATAAACACGGCCCAAATTTCCTAATATTTCTGCACATTCACGAGGATACGCATCTTTATTATTAATAGTTAGGGTTGCTTGAAAATACTTAATTGCTTTGTTGAAGTTCTCTTTTTTACTATCTTTAATCCGCTCTGCATAAGCACACCCTAAATCATTTTGCGTCATTGCCCATCGTTCGGGAAATGAAGTGACAGTATAAATTTTTAAAGCATCTTGATAGCATTTAATTGCCAATTCATAATTTTCTTCTAACTTTCTAAGACGATTGGTTCTATAGGTTTCCCCTAAATTAATTTTAACCATAGCCCATTGTTCAGGAAAAGCATCTTTTTTCCAAATTATTAAAGCATTCTCATAACATTCAATGGCTTTAAAAAAGTTGTTAATCCAAGCTCCTTCTATTCTTTCTTGATAAGCTTTTCCTAAACTATGTTGAGTGTCTGCCCAAAAATAAGGTGATTTTTCCTTGGTTCGTACTTTTAAAGCTTCTTGATAACAATTAATTGCTTGTTCTAAATTCTCACTACGACTATCTTGAATTCGATAAAAATAAACACCTCCTAAATTACTTTGAATGGATGCCCAATGCTCAGGAAATGCTTCATAAGTATAAATTTTCAAGGCATTATGATTGCACTTTATTGCTTGTTCTAAATTCTGAGAGCGATCGCCAAAAATACGATATAAATAAGCATTAGCTAGGTTGATTTGTGTATCTGCCCAATATTCAGGATATAATTCTTTTGTCCGAATTTCTAAAGCATTATAACAACATTTAATGGCTTTTTCTATATTATTGGCTCGACTTCCTTGAATACGTTGATTATAGGTATTAGCTAAATTATTTTGAACTAATGCCCAACCTTCAGCATCATTTTCTTTTGTTTGTACGGTTAAGGCATTTGTAAAATAATTAATGGCTTTTTCTAAGTTATCAGAACGATTTCCTCGAATACGTTTTGTATAAAAATTGCCTAAACTATTTTCAACTAATGCCCATCCTGAAGGATCGTTTTCAATACTCAAAAATTCTTTAATAACTGTCTCACATCCTTTGATAGCAATTTCTAGATTATTTTCTTGATTCCCTAAAGGAAATTCTGCTAATATAGGGCAAAGATCAACAATAAAAACAACAAAGTTAAGGGTATCATTGTTATTATGGCGATTTAATTGATCAAGAATATATAACTCAAATAGCTCGGCAAATTCATCATCTACTTGATCTAAATTTTCTTCTAAAAATGAATAGATTAGATCACGATTAAGGTTACTCTGATAAGCAATTTCTAAGAATTGCAATATTAGCCTAACTTTAGGAGGAGGGGAAGGAACTGGAATTGACAAAGAAAGGTGCAATTGATTGACTATTTCATGGGAAACTACATACAAAAAATTGGCAAAATCAATGTCATTATCATTTTCAGCTTCTTGAGCAACTTGAACAAGAAGTTTGACAAAGTCTTCATCTAATAAATTGATGTTTTCTTGTATTTTACTTAATCCTTGTTTTGGATTTGCTAGTAACTGATCAATTAAATGAATGTAAAAATCTAGACGTTGTTGATCTATCATTTTATCACTACTGTTTGTTATCAGAAAAAGGTCTATTTTTTACCTTATTTTGCCTTAATTAAATACCCACAATTATGCTCACCTTCATTAATCCAATGGGTTCGTTCTATAATACAATCAGGCAGGATCTCAGCAAACATTTCTAACTCATGACCGCAGACAGTTGGATAAGATTCGGCAACCTCAGAAATGGCGCAATGATGTTCGGCCAAGAGATAACCCTCCTGTTGAGCTTTTAAGCCATTTTTTCCATTGGCTTTGTGTATTTCAGCCATATAACCCTCTTCCTGGCGCATTTTAACCAACCTCTGTACCCTATCCTTTAAGGAACCTTTGCCAATGCGTCGCCGATAATCATCAGCTTTGCGTTGCCATTGCTTGCGCAATATCTCTTTCACCTGACTTTCTCCTACTGTCTCTGTTAACGTATCCAAAAAAGACACCGCAAACTCCCCATATTGATTGGGAAAGCGATCGCGGCCTTGTTTACTGAGAGAATAGAGATATTGGGGTCGTCCTAACCCTCCTTGCAGACGATGATGTTCCAGCAACCCTTCCGCTTCTAGGTCTTTTAAATGACGACGAGTTGCTTGGGGAGTGATATCAAGCGTCTCAGCAAGTTTTTGGGCGGTAGCTTGACCCTGTTTAAGTAAATACTGCAAAATATCTTCTTTTGTAGAAGGGGGCTGTATGGTAGTCATTTTTTAAACTTATGGAGTCATATACAAGAGAAAGGTCACAGAAAAATTTTAGGGGAATGTGACTTTGACAACAATTGAGTTGTTAATCTATTGTAAGCTATAATAAAGAAACAGAAATGTTGTTTTATTAATCTCTACCCAAGAGACATGGGCTTTGTGGGGTTTAAAGACTCATTCCCTGCTCAACCACCATCCTTAAATTATTCGACTCTCCATTGTTGGGGAAAGACATTAAACTGAAACGGAGAACACAAAATCTAATGAGTGCAACCACCGTCAAAAACCTAGTCAACCAACCTTATAAATATGGCTTTGTTACTGACATTGAAGCTGATACTATTCCTCGCGGTTTAAATGAAGATATTATTCGTCTTATTTCGGCGAAAAAGAAGGAACCAGCCTTTATGTTGGAGTTTCGTCTCAAAGCTTATCAACAATGGTTAAAAATGACGGAACCCACCTGGCCTCATGTCAATTATCCCCCAATCGATTATAAGAATATTATCTACTATTCTGCTCCAAAACAGAAGAAAGAAAAACTAAAAAATTTAGATGAAGTTGACCCTGCTTTACTAGAAACATTTCAAATGTTAGGAATTCCTTTATCACAACAAAAACGCCTCAGTAATGTAGCTGTAGATGCTATTTTTGATAGTGTTTCTGTAGCCACCACTTACAAGGAAAAATTGGCAGAAGATGGGGT
>JBFRWG010000151.1:0-16017 GCA_051439445.1 Crocosphaera sp. | reverse complement strand
TGAGGGCATCGAGCTGCTGGGAGCTGAGATCTGTAGAGAAAACCGGTTCGTCAAGCTGGAGCCACTGAGCTCCAGCAGCAGCAAGTTTCACTAAAACCTCTTCGTATCTTTAAAAAAAAATTGCTATTTGAGCCCGTGTTTGATTACGAGCAAGTGCTTGTGGTCGGGAAGCGGCACCAACTATACGGGTTGGATTTTATAACTCCAGAAGCGCTGTCTAAAGAAATTCTGATTACCTATCCAGTATCAATTGACAGACTAGATATCTTCTCACAGTTCCTGGCCCCAGCCGGAATACATCCCAAAGAACACAAAGTGATTGAGAATACCGATATCATGCTCCAGATGGTTGAGAGTGGGCGAGGTGTGGCTGCTCTACCACGGTGGCTCGTTGAGGAGGTTCGAGAGCGGTTTCAAGTCGCTCCAGTTGCTCTTGGAGCTAAAAGAGTTCAAAAACAAATATACCTCGGCATTCGCGAGAATGAAGCGGAAATCGATTACATTAGTGCCTTCTTGCAACTGGCTCGCGAGAAGAATAATAGGTCCCCCTTGAGACAAGGTAGGGACTCAGCTTAAGCGATCGCAATTTAACTTGAGTTCGGGTTTCGGAGTTCGGAGTTCGGAGTTGGAACATTTTTCAGACCCAGCTAAATTAGCGTATATTTTTAGCTAAGGAGATTTTAGCTGGGGACTTCTCCCGACATTTCTGTTAAACTTTTGGCAAGGTTATTTCTTGTTTTTGTTCTTGGTATTTTCCTCTGCGAGCACCATAAGGAATTTCGCATGGTTCTCCTTCAAAAAATAGTAACTGAACAATGCCCTCGTTAGCATAAATTCTACAATCAGCACTTGAGCTATTGGAGAGTTCTAAGGTGAGATGTCCTTTCCATCCCGCTTCAGCCGGGGTAAGATTGGCTATTATGCCACATCTGGCATAAGTGCTTTTTCCAATACAAAGTACACTAATATTATCAGGGACTTCTAACCTTTCGAGTGCTACTCCTAAACCGTAAGAATGAGCCGGTAAGATAAAATATTTATCCGTTTGCTCAATGTTTAATTCCACCTTTTCTAGATTCAAAGGATTGAAGTGTTTAGGGTCAACCACTTTGCCAGGAATATGCTTAAAAATCCGAAAATCTTGGTCTGATAATCTGATATCATAACCAAAGCTACTAACTCCATAAGAAATTACAGGGATGTTGTTGATAGCTCTAATGAGATTTTTTTTAAAGGGGTTAATCATTCCCTTGTGAGCTTGTTCTTTAATCCAACGATCGCTTTTAATCATTAGTTTTGAGAATAAGTTAAGTTATATCAACAGAAGTTAGTTATTTTACGGTGTACTAAGCTAACTTTCTTTCTAGATTTATTACGGTTATTAGAACCCTTTTGTTTTCTAGGACGTACATTACCGATTCTACAAGTGTACCACAATTTCTGTCTCAAGAAAAAACTGCCATAATTGTATTATCTTTGTAATTTTTAAAAAAATAAAAAGGGATTTTTCCGAAAAAAGTGTATTATTCGATACCAAAATTAGCTAGTTTTGTGATGATATCTTGACAAATGAGGAAAATGCTCTACGAGAGAATGGGGTTTCTAGAAACGTACTACAAATTTTTTATTTTTTGTGCTATATTAAAGTAGGATGCCTATGTTCTATGCAATTCTAAAATTTGATATTTTTCAAAACCTTAATATATATTATAGCAGTTCTCGCGTCTTGTGAGGTACAAAATTTTCTAGTTTTAGGAGTCTCCGAGTCAGGAGTCAGGAGTGGGATTTAAAATATTAGGTGTACCTCATGAGTCCGAGAAACGCTATATAAGTAATTTAAAATGATTTAAGAACTAGGTTTAATACTAGAGCATTCCTCTACTTTTTTAACAGTGGAGCTTATATTATGTGGCATATTTATATATCCCCAACTATTAATAATTTTTGTAAACATAGTATCAGTATAAAGTTTATAAGGTAAATAACCATAAGGAATTTTTGATATAGGAATATTTTTTATCTTCTGATAATGTTCTTCTTGAATTTTTTGATCATGTTGTTTTTCCAATTCTGATAAATAATTTGGATATGGATAATATTCTTTCCATTTAAGTATTTCCATAGTTCTTCTAGTGAATCTAGAATCCATATCTTCTTCTGTTTCAATTTTAAGTTCAGAATCTAATGGTTTTAAGATAGTCCTTTGTACAGTAAATCCTAATCTATTTTTACTATATCTAGTCCATAGGTTATCAATCTTTAATAGGTCTTCGCAGGAAATATCATTAATTATAATTCGCTGATGAAACTGATCTATAAGAATAAACCTTACAACATTATATAGTATATTTCTATGTTGGTCTGTAATTTTTTGCATCAACAAACTTGTTTCATAATCAGCTTTTTCCCAATCTTGTCTACTTAATAGTTTTTCTAAATTGCTATAATGTAAATCTTTTTGTAGATTATATCTATGAGTTTTCAATATTTCTGACATTCTTGATATAGCAAATATCCAAAATATAACTATTGCTAATTTATAAATTTTTTTAATTGTTATTAAAGGCATTGAACTGAGTTTAATATTTCAAAACACAAATATTATATAGCACTTCTCATACTCGTGAGGTACAAGGCTTTAGGAAAAGTCTTCAAAGGTTTGTTTCCCCATCGTCGTCTTAATGCTCCAGTTAATACCAATTTCCTAAAGTCTAACTACTCATTGTGGTAGGGTTCAACGGCCGTTGAACCCTACCACATTTATATCTGTAGTCTACGTTTTTGAAATTGGTATAAGTTGAGATTTCAAGACTTATTGTCGGCCCATAAACTGCCGACCTTACTTAATTTCAAATAACAGGAGTTGAGTTTTTTGTTGATCATTGAAATTATCATCACTGATTAGAAGTAACGTCTGCGCACCATTAGGGAGAATCGGCCCAAAGGTCATCCCTTCGAGGTTATCTAACTCAAGCTCCAATGTTGCTAAATCCAATAACAATTTTTTGCGTAAGGGTTGAATCCCAACAATACCGTCCTGAAAACTGCTAACTGTTGACGTTTCTGAGGCTGCACTATTAACCACTTGGAATAATTTTGCCCCATTGCCAAAGACCCCAAAAGTTCTCTCCAAACTCAACCACGATCCTTGTTTCGGTAAAGCTAATAATTCCGTTAAACCATTGATCATCGCACCCTTGGGGGTTTCATCCAATAAATATAAATGTTCCGCCACAATCACTGGGGGACCCACAGGACTAATGACATAGTGAAGTAAGCGGACAGGAATTTGCAGAGGAGGATCAGGGGAGGTGTCTTGGGTTAATGAGGCTTCAGTAGCCGTAAAAAGGCGAAAGGGGTCATCTTTTACCGTACTAGTGGCTGCAATGCTTAAGGGTTCAAAGCCAAGATTTTCTTGGACTCCCCTAGGACTATCTTCCTTCGTTTCTGGCAAGAGGTAACGCTTAGGAAGGGGTATTTCTTGTTGCAATTGTCCCGTTTCTAGGTCAAATTCCCCAATAAAAGGATTAATTCCCCGTTTAGGAATCCCCTCACTAGAAATAAACAAAGTCCCTCTAGGAGACAAGGCTATCCCCTCTGGATCGATGGTTTGAGGTGAGTAGTTTTCTCCTGTTGCATCTTTAAGAAACGTCACCTTTTCTACCCTAATATCCTCAATCTGGGCAGGTTGGTCATCGCTGGCAACAAAATCGAGCTTCAGGGTATAAAATCGAGCCGGTGCTTGTTGAGAGCGATCATCCGATAGGGCATAAAAGCGATCGCTGCGACGGTCATAAGTTAGGGCAGAAAGGCCACCAATAGGGGTATCTTGGAAACTTTGTTGAGTTAACTGATAACTTTCAAGGAAATCTAAAGAAATAGAAGGAAATAATCGCTCTTCTGCTTGAATTTGTGGCACAGTGCTACATCCACCTAAACCAATGATTACCATTAAGGCTAAGATAACGTTAATTAATTTCCTCACATTGCTCTCCCTCAAACATTCCTCTTTAATTAAATGTTATCTTATTTGAGGATATTGGTAAATCTTGCTGAGTCAAACTATGTTGAACCGCGTTTTTTCTTATTATAAACTTCCTTTTTTAATTATTTTAACCCTTATCTTAATGGGGGCTGATTTTATACAGCCAAATAGGATGGTGTTTTCTCTACCAGAACCAGAATTAAACCCTTTAGAAATTCCTCTTGATGATCCTTTAATTCCTACCGTTCCTCGACCCCTGACACCTTTTGAACAAAAAAGATTAAGAAGAGAACTCAATAAATTAAATCGACAGGCACGAAAAGAATTAGAGGCTGGCAATGATAACCTTGCTTTTGAAATTTGGTATCGAGAGTTAAGATTAAGACGAGTTTTAGGACGAATTGAAGAAGTTAATGCTTTAGGAAGAGTGGGAAAAGTTGCCTGGGAGAAAACTCGGACAGAAGATGTCCAAATTATTAGTAAAAGATTAGTAACACTGCAACAATTATCCGAAGAAGAAGACCCCTTAAGTCCAGAATTTTTAATTGCTTTAGCCAATGCTTATGCTAAGTTACATAGTTTAGATAATTCCATTGTTATTTATCAAAAAGTGCTTGACTATGCCAGACAAAATACTGAACCTTTTACAGTAAAAGAAGCCTTACGAGGTCTAGGAAGACTCTATTTAGCTAAGTTTGATTATCCCAAAGCTGCCGTCGTTTATGAGGAATTATTAGCTGAAGCTCAAGTCCAACAAAATACTTATGAAGAAGGCTTATATTTACAAACCTTAGCAGAAATTTATACAGCCGCTTTACAACCCAATAATTCAGCCGATATCAAACAAAAATTAGTGGATAGTTATCTAGCGAGTCAAAAAATCGAGTTTGTTCCTCCTTTAAAAATTGAGATTGGTCAAGATTACGAAGCCTTAGATCAACCTGAATTAGCCAGTCAAAATTATCAAGAAGCTTATGCCTTAGCTTGGTCATTAGAACTATTTGGGGCTGCGGCTGAAGCATTAACGAAACTAGCTAATCTTTACACTAATTATGATCAAGAAGACTATGCCCTGGAAATTTATCAGCGATTAATTCAAGTGGAACAATTATCTTATAATTATTATGGTTTAATGAAAGCTTATGATAAAATAGGTAAAATTTATTTAAAACAAAAACAGTATGATACCGCCTTATCTGCCTTCCAAGAAGGCTTAATTTTAGCCCGTTCTTTGAATCATAATCAAGAACATTTTCTCGCACAAATTCAAAAAGTAAATCGCAGAAGGCAAAAAGAGAGTATTCCTAATTTTGAGCGAGACTTAACTCCAACCCCTGACAATATTGACAGTATTCCAGGTAACTTAGAAGAGTGGGAAAGTCCTTTAAATCAAAGTGATAATTTTAATTAAAATAAAAAATAGTTAATCAAGTAAGTTGGAGATGAAAGAATGACCACACAACGTTGGACCGATGAAATGCTCGATGAGTTGGCCTCAAGTGTTGAGCAAGTCAGAGATAGTGTTGAGCAAGTCAGAGATAGTGTTGATGGTTTGAGAGTCACAACCCAAGCATTATTACAAGTAGCTGCTCAACATCAACAGAGAATGGATCGCTTTGAAGAAAATATGGAGTCAATGAGACAACAACACGCTGAAGAGATGGAGAAAATCAGTCAAAGACAAGCTGAAAATGATCAAAGATTTAATATCTTGCTTGAAGAAGTGCGCTTTTTGATTCGTGGCAATAAAGATGATGAAACCCTCTAACGTCTTAATAATATCTAATTTTGAGGCAACTAAGACCCTTGGCCAGAAATTAGGTCAAAATTTACCTGAAGGGTCTGTTTTGTTGCTTAAAGGCGACTTAGGGACGGGGAAAACCACCTTAGTCCAAGGTATAGGAGAAGGTTTAGGTATCACCGATCCCATTGTTAGTCCAACCTTTACCTTGATCAATGAGTATTATCAAGGACGTTTACCCCTGTATCATTTAGACTTGTATCGTCTGGAACCCAAAGCCGTAGCAGAGTTATATTTAGAACAATATTGGGAAGAAGGGGAAGTCTTACCAGGTATTACCGCCATTGAATGGCCAGAAAAATTACCATTAGTTCCTTTAAATTATTTAGAAATTCAATTATCTTATATTGAGGGAGAAGGCCGTCAAGTTATTTGGCAATCTGTAGGGGATTTATCCTTTGATTACAGTACAATTTTTAAAGGATAATTTTGATTATTCAATGTTTTTTTAGGAGCCATATAAATTATGTTTTATAAGACGGTTAAGTTCAAAGTTCAGATTATTTCAGTAGCAATTATTTTAAGTTCCTTGTCTTTTTTAACTGAGAAGGTTTATAGTCAAAACCCTGATGCAAATGCTGAAAACCCTCTAGATTTACCACCAGAAATTATTAATAATAGTCCAGTATTACAGAAATGGATGCAACAGGTTCCTGATGTTCTAGAAGATATTAATAACGATCCCAGTTTTCGCACTAGAATTGGTATTGGTTATGCAGAATTTCCCTCTACTCAACACGATGGAGGAATTAATGTTTCTGTCCATGATATCTTTATCGGGCGCACAGGTTTAACTATTAGTGGAGACTATGAAACCTCCTTCGGAAAAAGAGATGCAGGAGGGGTAAATTTACAATATTATTTATTACCTTTAGGGTATTATGTTAACGTTGCTCCTGTGGTGGGTTATCGTTCCATTAGCACTAATAATTATTCAGAAGATGGGGTGAATATTGGAGGAAAAGTTATCTTTCCCTTATCTCGATCTGGGGCTGCTGATCTATCTTTTTCTCAAACTTTTATTTCTCCTGGAGAAGATGATGAAGTGGGGGTAACTAATGTTTCTTTTGGTTATGCAATTACTAAAACAATTCGCATAGCAACTGAAATAGAAAAGCAAAATTCACGGGTTAAAAAAGATAGTCAATTTAGTGTTATTTTAGAATGGATGCCTTAACAAAAATAGAAATTATGTAGGAGTCTAATAAGATTAAGCACCTAGATAATTTCTTTGGGTAAAGAAAATTTATCAACCCGAAAAATTGTATGAAGAAAATCAAAGTATATTGGCAAGTTTTAAAATTATTTTGGATGACAGCGATCGCCGCAGAATTAGAATATCGATTAAATTTTTTAATCGCTATTTTAAGCAGTTTAACCAACTTAGTAGGGAGTGTATTTAGTTTATCTTTATTTTATCAAACTGATTACACATTCCCAGGATGGAGTTGGCAAGAATCTTTAATTGTTTTGGGAATGTTTACCTTATTAAACGGAATTTCTGCTACATTATTGGTTCCTAATCTGAATCGTATTGTCGAACAAGTACAACAAGGAACCCTTGATTTTATACTCCTCAAACCCATCAGTAGTCAATATTGGTTATCCCTGAGAAGCCTTTCCCCTTGGGGGGTTTCTGATATCATTTTCGGACTCATTATTATTATCTATGCTAGTCATCAATTACAATTCAATATTTCTAATTATTTCTTAAGCATGATAACAGTAGGATTTGCTATTATTAGTTTGTACAGTATTTGGTTTATGTTGGGAGCTACTAGTATTTGGTTTGTGAAAATATATAATGTCACCGAAGTATTAAGAGGGTTGTTAGAAGCAGGAAGATATCCCATTTCTGCCTATCCTGCCGCCTATCGAGTTTTCTTTACTTTTGTCGTTCCTGTTACCTTTTTAACCACTGTTCCCGCCGAAACATTGCTAGGAAAAAATCAAGAAACTTGGCTACTTTTTTCAGGATTATTAGCAACCTTTCTCCTGCTCCTATCTCATTATTTCTGGCAATTTGCCTTAAAATTTTATACTAGTGCCTCCAGTTAAGTGAGACTAAGTGTATGGAAGGATTTTTGTTATTAAATCATTAAAGTTTTTGGCATTTAAACAGCATATTTTGAAGTTTAGCAACGAGATAGCCAACCCTCTCCCGTCAGTATTATATAGCAATTTAGATGTTTAACAGCTTATGCACCACAATCCAATATCCATTAAAAATCTCAGTTATCGTTATCCTGATGGAAATCTAGCCCTTGATGATATTAATATTGCCATAAAAGCCAACGAAAAAGTAGCTTTAATCGGGGCAAATGGTTCAGGAAAATCCACATTACAACTACATTTAAACGGCATTTTCCTACCACAAACAGGAGAGATAAACATCGGAAAATGGAAGATTAATAATCAAAACTTAGTCAACGTAAGGAACTTTGTTGGCCTAGTGTTTCAAAACCCCGATAATCAATTATTTATGCCCACAGTTTGGGAAGATGTCGCCTTTGGTCCCATGAACCGAGGGTTAAGAGGAAACGAACTCAAATTAAGGGTAATAGATGCAATGGAAGCTGTTAATATTGACCCAGAAATTTATCGTTCTCGTAATCCGGATAACCTTTCAGGAGGTGAAAAAAAACGAGTAGCGATCGCTGGTGTTTTGGCCATGCAACCCCAAGTATTAGTATTAGATGAACCCTCAGCACAACTAGATCCTGCCTCCCGTCGTCAACTCATTAATTTACTCCATCAATTACCCTTAACCTTATTAATCGCAACCCATGATCTTGATCTGGCCTGGGAATTATGTGAGAGAACCATTATATTAAACCAAGGAAAGGTGGTTTATGATGGAAAAACTGATAGAATCATGGGAGAACATGGTTTCTTAGAAAAACACGCCTTAGAAGCCCCTTTAAGCTTTAGTCGTCCTTATTGTAATCTCGAAGATAGACCCCAATTATCTTTATTGTAAATTTGCTCACCTTACTGATTAATTAATGAAGCCAACTTTTAGGAATACAACAGACTGGGAAAAAGCAGAAATTTTAATGCAGCCTACTTTTATTCGGGTTATGGATAATCTTCGTAAACAACTAGAAAAGTCTAACTTAGTTGCTACTTATGAAGAAGTACAAGATCCTTTTCCCGGTCATCAATTACTTTTAAATCATGGAGATAAATCTACTACTATCAGTATCTGGGAAATTTGTTTTAAAGTTTGTTTTTTAGACTATCAATTCTCTTCAGAACAATCGAGACAAGATACTACAATAGTAGATATTGATAGTCAACTGTTTCAAGAAAAAGGAGAAATTGATTGGCAAAAATTAGAACAAAAAACCCAGAAAACAATCCAAAACATTATTGATAACTTTACAAATAATTAAAAGAAGATGCTAGAAAAATTAAGAGAACTGCAAAAACAATCAGGAGCAATTTTAAGAGAAAAAGAGACAATTGTCGATAGTTTTGGCAATGATAGTCAAGGACTCAAATACGCTTATAATGATGCTGTTATTTGCGATCGCAGTCATTGGGGACTCTTAAAATTAACAGGAAGCGATCGTTGGCGGTTTCTCCATAATCAAACCACCAATGATATTAATAGTCTTAAACCTGGACAATTATCTGATACAGTTTTTGTCAATTCAACCGGAAGAACCCTCGATTTAGCAACCGTTTATGTAACAGAAGATAGCATTTTATTATTAGTTTCTCCCAACCGTCGTAAATTTTTACTGGAGTGGATGGATCGTTATATTTTTCCTATGGATAAAGTAGAAATTGCTGATATTTCTCAGCAAAATGTCATCTTGACAATCCTAGGAAAGGAAGCAATTAATAAGTTACAGAAATGGGAGCTAACCAAAAACATTATCCCTCAATTATCACCAGGAAACCACAGCATAATAACCGTAGAAAACGAAACAATTATCATCGCTGATGGTGGTGGTTTAAAGCTTCCAGGTTATACATTAATTGTTCCAGCAACCCAAGCAAAAACCATTTGGGAGACATTAATAAATCTAGAGATAATGCCCATCGGCGATCGCCTTTGGGAACAATTACGAATTAAACAAGGACGGCCTTATCCTGAGCAAGAACTAACAGAAGATTATAACCCATTAGAAGCAGGATTATGGTCAACCATTTCCTTTGATAAAGGTTGTTACATTGGACAAGAAACCATCGCCAGATTAAACACCTATCAAGGGGTAAAACAAAGACTTTGGGGGGTTAAATTAAATCAGTTAGTCCCCCTAAAAACACCTATTACCGTCGAAGATAATAAGGTGGGTATCTTAACCAGTTGTACCCAAATAGACAATGAAGTGATTGGTTTAGGATATGTTAAGACTAAAGCAGGAGGAGAAGGCTTAAAAATCAATATAGGAGAAGCAACAGGAGAATTAATAGCTGTCCCCTTTTTAACCCACGAATATTATCGATCTGTTTAAATTTTAACGGTAAATACTATATTTACCAAAAAAAAGGGTTCCAAGTCTCCAACTTCAGGTTTAGTTAATTCTCAATTCTCAATTCTCATTGACCTTTTATTTTTGAGACAAGATTGTGCTTAAAACAGACCTTTTAAACATTGCGGCTATTGATCATCATTGTCATAATTTATTAAAGCCAGACTGGGTAAATAATGCCCCTTATACCACTGCTTTTACAGAAGCTAATGATTCTCTAACCCTCAAATATCATGCTTATCATACCTTATCTTTTAGAAGAAGTTTAAGGGATATTTCTAATTTATTAAATTGTGATACAACAGAAGAATCTATTATCAAAAAACGTCAAGATTTAGGAATAGAAGCTTTAACAAAAAAATGTTTTAAGCAAGCTAATTTAGAGAGCATTTTTTTAGATGATGGGTTTTTACCAGACTATATTTTTCCTTGGCAATGGCATCAAAAATTTACCAAAATTTATCGACTGATTAGATTAGAATATATAGCAGAGCAATTGTTAAATTCAATAGACAACTTTGATGATTTTCTAGACTCTTTTTGCAACCAAATCATCTCAAAATCTCCTGAAGTTATAGGATTAAAAAGTATTGCAGCTTATAGGAGTGGTTTAAGCATTGAATCTATTCCTGAAAGCACTGCAAAATTAAGATTTCAACAAATCAAACAAGAAAATCAGGGGCAAAAAATTCGTTTAACCGACAAGATTTTAATTGACTTTTTATTGGGGGTTTCCTTAGATATTGCTGCTGAAAATAAACTACCCATTCAGTTTCATACAGGGTTTGGCGATCGAGATTTAGATTTACGATTTAGTAACCCATTATGTTTACGTCAACTATTAGAAAACCCTCGTTGGAAAGAGGTGACGATTATTTTGTTGCACGCTTCCTATCCTTATACAAAAGAAGCAGGATATTTAGCGGCAGTTTATCCTCAAGTTTATCTAGATTTCGGGTTAGCTATTCCCTCTTTAAGTATTCAAGGAATGAAACGAGTCTTAGGGGAACTATTAGAACTAGCTCCAACTACAAAAATTTTATATTCTTCTGATGCTCATAATATTCCAGAATTATATTATTTAGGAGCAAAATGGGGAAGAGATTTATTAGCAGAAGTCTTAGAGGAATCTGTTACAAATGGAGATTTAACGGCTCAAGAATCTCTAGAAATAGCAACAGCGATTTTAAAAGGTAATGCTAAACGGATTTATGCTTATCCTGAGAACTAATCACAGCAAGAATGACTCCAATTAATATAAAAATTGCACCAATAAAAACAAAAATAGAAGGAACTTCTTGAAAGAGGAAAAAACCCAAAATACTAGAACCAACTGGTTCAAATAAAATCGCTAAAGTAACCAAAGGAGTCGATAACCAACGCAAAGACCAATTAATGCTAGTATGGCCAATCAGTTGTGAAAAAATAGCCATTAACAATACATATAAATAGACAGATTGAGGATAATGAGTATAACCCGAGCCAAAGATAAAAGGTGTCGGAAAAAGTAGTAACGCTGCTGTGGTATAAACAATAACACTATAGCTACTAATTTTTAATCCTTGGTTTTGTGCTTCTCTGCCTAAAATTAAATAAAAACTAACCAATAAACCTCCCATTAAAGCTAAGGTATTACCCAGAAAAGGTTGACTATATGAGGTTGTTTCCTGTCCTCCTGATACCGCAATAAAAATTCCTCCTAAAAAAGCAATGATGATGCCTAAAAGCGTCATTTTTTGTGGCTTTTCGTGAAAAAAAATCCAAGATAGGATAGCCACCCAAATAGGATGAGTTGTGACTAAAGTAGTAGAAGCAGCAATAGACGTAAAAGATAAAGAAGTAATCCACAAAACAAAATGAAACCCTAAACAAATTCCTGCCCCGATCGCATAATAGTAAGCAGAATTATTAACTTTATTTTTGAGGGTAGATGGCCAAACAGGAACTAAAAAAAGAGAAGCAATGATTAAGCGAGAAGCAGATAGAAATAAACTAAATTCTAAGCCTAATTTTCCCGCAGCTTCTAAAGCAAGACGAATAAAAATAGCCGTAGAAGAAACAGAGAAAACCCCAATTATTAAAACTAAGCAAACTTGCCAAAAATAAGGCGATCGCATTTTCAATTAACCTCATTGGTTAAAAGTCAAGAGACTTGATATTTTGTAACATCAACACCTGTTTGACCATGTTACAATAAATAATATAAAAAAGCTTAAAACCTTAGTTAAACGCTACATTAATCAACTGGGGCGACAGTGAAGTTGGGGGGCAAAACCATGAAAATGCGCTTTTATAACCGCAGCGAAGCGGGAGAAAAATTAGCTAAAAAATTAACAACCTACAAAAATAGAGACAACGTCTTAGTCTTAGCATTACCCAGAGGAGGGGTTCCCGTTGCTTTTGAAATTGCCAAACAATTAAATCTCCCCTTAGATGTTTGCGTTGTCAGAAAATTAGGGGTTCTTGATCGCCCGGAACTGGCCATGGGTGCCATCGCTCTCGGAGGGGTGAAGGTGATTAATCAAGATGTGGTCAACTGGTTAAACATTCCACCACAAATCATAGAAGAAGTCACCCGCAAAGAACAACAAGAATTACACCGTCGTGAACAAGTCTATCGAGGCCATCGCCCTTTTCCTCACCTGTATGATCAAACTATTATTTTAGTGGATGATGGTATCGCCACCGGTTCCACCATTCGGGCAGCGATCGCTATTCTAGAAAAACAACAAGCTAAAAAAATCATTATTGCTGTTCCAGTTGCTCCACCTGCCGTCTGTCAAGCATTACGTCACGAAGTTGATCAACTAGTCTGTTTAAGCACCCCCCACACTCTTAACTCCATTAGTCTCTGGTACGAAGACTTTTCCCAAACAACCGATGAAGAAGTGTGTAGTTTATTGTTTTTGTCTCAAGAATCTGTACTCATCCCTTAAAGTGAATAAGGTGGGCAATACCCACCCTACTATTTTAACGAGTTACAGACGTAGCGGTTTCTGTCGTTTCTTGAGATGTTTCTTGGGGTTTAACCTTGCGTTTTCCTTCCCCAACCCCAGTAATTAAACGAGCGCCACGACCCCGTGTAAAATAATTCCAACCCCATTGAACCATAACCACCAATTTGTTATCAAATTCAATGAGATAGTAAATGTGGGCCCAAACCCAAATAAACCAAGCCAAGAACCCAGAGAGTTTAGCAAACCCTAAATTAACCACGGCCTTATTTTGACCAATCACAGCCATATTACCGTAGTCCTTATAGACAAATGGGGTTAAGGTCTCTCCTTGTAAGCGTTTCTTGATTAACTTAGCAATATAAGCCCCTTGCTGCATCGCTACAGGAGCAACCCCAGGTAAAGGCCGTTCTCCTTGGTGAGGGAAGTTAGCCAGATCCCCTATGACAAAAATATCCGAATATCCAGGAATACTGAGATCCGGTTCCACCACAACCCGTCCGGCGCGATCTAATTCTGCCCCAGTCCTTTCTGCTAACACCTTACCCATTCTCGACGCTTTCACACCTGCGGCCCAAAGAATAGTGCGAGAGTTAATTTGTTTAATCTGTTCCCCTTGACGAACGGTTACCACATGGTCATTAATATCCGTTACGAGAGACTGGGTTTGTACTGTCACCCCTAAATGACGTAAATCTTCGGCTGCTTTTGCTGATAACTCAGGAGGATAAGGAGGAAGAACTCGATCTAACCCTTCAATCAGTAAAATTTTGGCTTCTTTGGGATCAATACTGTGAAAATCATCCGCTAGGGCCCCATGAGCAATTTCTGCGATCGCCCCTGCTAGTTCTACCCCAGTGGGGCCTCCTCCAACAATCACGAAGGTTAACCAAGCTTGACGTTTAACGGGATCAGTTTCCTTTTCTGCTGCTTCAAAAGCCATAAAAATACGGCGACGAATCTCGATCGCATCTTCAATGGTCTTTAAACCAGGAGCTAAAGGTTCCCATTGATCGTTACCAAAATAATGATGACTCACCCCTGTTGCTAACACTAGCATATCGTAGGGAATGGGTTCATGATTGTCTAGAATAACCTCTTTTTTCTCTGGATTAATATCAATAGCATGATCCAAAAGAACCTTCGTATTTTTATGGTCACTTAATACCAAACGTAACGGAGAAGAAATATCTGCCGGAGAAAGAACCCCTGTTGCTACTTGATACAGTAAGGGTTGAAAAAGGTGAAAATTACGCTTATCTATGAGAGTCACTTCTACAGAGGTATGGTTTAGGTCTTTAGCTGTATATAATCCTCCAAACCCCCCACCGACAATCACAACTTTGGCTTTATCTGTCAAGGTTTTACCATTCATAACTGTTTTAAACTCCTGTTGCCTTACTGATAACGTCAAGGGAATCCCCAATAAACTTTCTTAGTTTAACTCATAATCTCTTAACAATAAGTTACTAATTTGACTTATGTGTTTAACCCCTTGGTAAAGGCTCAAAAATCACATCAATTATAAGTTTGGTTAATGATTGATATAAATAAAAACTATAATTATTTTCTCCTAGAAAAATTTATCATTTCTAGTTTAACTTCTTTTTAAGTTCCTAAACTTAGGTTTTCAGTATTGATCGACTAAGTTTAAACTGTGATCGAACAAGTTTTAATGCTTATTCTGCACTCACGGAGGAATCCAAAAATGTTTGAACAACTATCAAAAATTCTTGTAAGTGATATCCTTGTTAAACTCTTTAAATCTTATCCACAATTAAAACCAATTTCATCAGCGATCGCTGATGAGGTAGTTAATAAAGTTATTATTGGTAATACCAATCCTTTATCTGTTCAGTATAGTATTGAAGACATACAAAAATCATTATCAAGCCCCGAACCTTCATTATCTCAGTTGGGATTACAAAATGTCTTAAGCAGGAGCTTCCTTAATCGTATTGATGGGACACCTCTTGATGATTTTATTTTAGGAACTCTGGGAGATGATCTCATTTTTGCTCAAGAAGGAGATGATATTGTTATTGGACTAGCCGGGAATGATATTGTCTTCGCAGAAGATGGAGATGATATTATTTTTGGTGGGCCGATTTCTCCTGGTGTTCCTGATAATGATCTCCTTTTTGGTGGTAATGGTGATGATACATTTTATGGAGGAGAAGGAGACGATGTAATGCTCGGTGGGCCTGGAAAAGATACCGTTGATTATCGTTTTCTTAATCAAGGAATTACCCTAGAAGCTATTGGACTTATTGATAAAGGGAATGCTGGAGTCGATCAAATTTTTGAAGTTGAAACCATCATTGGAAATGCTTTACAAATCAATAGCATTGATGCTTCAACTGGTAACGGAAATGCTTTAATTGAAGTTGATTTAAGTAGTGAGATTTTAAGCGTTGTTGGGACCCCTGTTGGTAACTTTCTCTTTAAGATAAAAAACTTCTCTAATGTAACAGGAAGTAATAATCAAGATACCATAATTGGCAATAAAGCCAATAATAAATTGCTCGCTGAGGGAGGCAATGATTTTATTGGGGGTTCGGCTGGAGATGATATCATTGATGGAGGGTTCGGTTTTGATACCATTGATTATCAAAATTTAGGTCAAGCTATCACTTTAGAAGCAGCAGGAAAGGTTGATAAAGGATTTTTAGGAAAGGATCTATTAAATAATGTTGAACGTATTGTTGCAGATGGGACAAAAACCAATGAGATCGATGGTTCAACAGGGACAGGAACCGCTTCTTTAAAAGTTGATTTAGCTAACAATGATTT
>JBFRWG010000150.1:0-17101 GCA_051439445.1 Crocosphaera sp. | reverse complement strand
CCGGTGTTTCAGGAGTAGAAGTTCAACTGCAAAATCCTGATGGCAGCCCAGTATTAGATGGAGAGGGCAACCCCATCACCACCAGTACAGAAGCAGATGGCAGTTATCAATTCACCGGTTTAACCCCCGGAGAATACAAAGTCACCTTCTCTGCACCAGAAGGCTTTGAATTCACCACTCCTAATGTAGGAACTAATGACGCAGTGGACAGTGATGCCGATCCCAGCAATGGTATGACGCAAACCGTAGTGCTAGAGTCAGGAGAATTCAACGACACCTTAGACGCAGGGTTAATTAAGCTCACTCCAGGTATTGAAATTGAGAAATCCACTAATGGAGTAGATGCTGACACCCCAGATCAAGCACCGGAGATTGGTGTTGGTGACACTGTTACTTGGACTTATGAAGTCACTAACACTGGTAATGTATCCTTTGACGAAAGTGAAGTTGTGGTTACTGACGACCAAGAAGGAATAATTACCAACATTGTTGATCAAGGAGATGGAGATAACATCTTAGCTCCTGGTGAAACTTGGATTTACCAACAGACAGGAATCGCTCAAGATTTATCTACTTCTACTAACATCGTTATTGATTTTGAAACCGATGGTGCAGGTAATGCTTTACCCGCAGGTACCATTATTGATGATGAATACCAGAATTTAGGGGTAACGATTTCCGCTACTAAATTCGGTGCGATGATCTTTGATAGTGCGAACCCAACGGGTGGAGATACTGATTTAGCGACAGATAGTGAAGGCAACATCTTAATCATTTCCGAAGATGGTGACAGTTCCGATCCCGATGACAATGCTGGTGGTGGCGTAATCACCTTTAACTTAGATAATCCAATCGAACTCAACTCCATTAACTTCGTAGATATTGAGGAAACAGGGGGTCAAGTTTTCACCACTGATGCTGATGGAAATGTAACCATTACTTCAATTCCTGCTCCTGGTGATGGTAGTCTCCAAACTCTAAATATCAATGACAGTGATGTTGTCAAGATAGAAGTTGAATTAGCTGGTAGTGGTGCTATTTCTGGCTTAGATTTTGATACCATTGCTGATGGTCTCTATAAAAACATCGGTACAGTGGTTGCTGATGGTCTTGAAGATTCCGATCCTAGCCACTATGTTAACTCTGAACCCGTACCTCAAAATCCTGGTATCGATATTGAGAAGTTCACCAATGGTGTAGATGCTGACACCATAGCTGAAGCAGTAGAAATCATTGCCGGTCAAACAGTGACTTGGACTTATGAAGTAACCAACACTGGAGATGTAACCTTCAGTCAAAATGAAGTTGTGGTTACTGACGACCAAGAAGGAATAATTACCAACATCATTAATCAAGGAGATGGAGATAACTTCTTAGCTCCTGATGAAACTTGGATTTACGAAGCAACAGGAATCGCTCAAGATTTAACCACGACTACCAGTTCCGAAAATATTCGCTTCCACCTGACAGGTAATAGTTACACAACCGGTCATTATGGAAATGTCCGTACCTTTACTCAAAATGGTGTTTCAGTTGATGTTAGTGCTTTCAGTTTCAATGCACATGAAGGCTGGAAAACTGCTTACCTTGGTGCTTATGGCGGTGGTTTAGGAGTTACCAACCGCAATGAAAGTGGTTCTCTTCACCGAGTCGATAATGCTGGTAGCGTCGATTATATCCTCTTTGAATTTGACGAAGAAGTTACGGTTGATCGAGCATTACTTAGTTATATCGACTATGACAGTGATATTTCAGTCTGGATTGGCGATCGCAATGGAGATATCTCACTTTTAAATCGTGATATCTTAAATAACTTCACCAAGGAAGATAACAATGGTGGTAATGGTGGCACTGACTACAAACGCTGGGCTAACTTTAATGCTGATGAGTTAACTGGTGATACTCTGGTTATTTCTGCTCGTGAGGATCACACTAAGGATGCCTTCAAGCTGAAAAAACTTGATATTTCTGTACCTGGTGAAACAACCATCGGCAACTACGTCAACATTGGAACTGTCACTGCTGGTTCTGTTAGTGATGAAGACCAAAGTGGTTACACCAACCCTGAAGGGGAACCTGAACCTGAAAACCCTGGTATCAATATTGAAAAGTTCACCAACGGTTTAGATGCTGATACGTTAGAGACAGCAGCAGTCATTGCTCCCCATGACACTGTTACTTGGACTTATGAAGTCACTAACACTGGTGATGTTGCCTTTAACAAAGCTGATATTCATGTAACTGACGACCAGGAAGGTGCAATTACTCACATCAGCGATCAAGGAGACGGGGATAACATCTTAGCTCCTGGTGAGACCTGGGTGTACCAAGAAACAGGAATCGCTCAAGACTTGACTACTGTTACAGATGGCGGAACCGAAATCTTTAATTTCACAGGTAATAGTGGTTTAGATGGTCCTGATGGTAATATTCGCACCTTTAGTGCTGGTGATGTCCAGGTCAATGCTAGTGCGTTCAGTCGGGATGAACACGGAAACTGGGAAGAAGCCTTTTTAGGTAGTTTCTCCACCGGTTTAGGGGTAACAGATACCTCAGAAGGAGATGGTGGTAATGGACTCCATCGTGTAGATAATGTATATCGAGACAACTACGTTCTCTTTGAATTCTCCGAGGAGGTTGTTGTTGATAGTACATTCTTAGATTCTGTGGGAGATGACAGTGATATTACCTATTGGGTGGGTAACAAGGATAATGCCTTCAATGACCACAACACCTTGGATGATGAATTGTTAAACAGTCTGGAATTCAGCGCAGACAATAATGGTGGTTCATCTAGCCGTTGGGCAGATATCAACAATGGTGAAGTTAATGGCAATCTACTCGTCATTGCTGCTTCTATCTCTGACCACACTCCTGATGATCGATTCAAGATCAAAGAGTTAGAGGTACAGCAGATCGGCACTGTTGAAAGTGATGTTTACCAGAATGTAGGTACTGTTGAGGTTAATGGTCTCACTGATCAAGATTTGAGCTTCTATGTCAATCCAGAGACTGTCATCTAATCTCTTTTGTTAAAGGTTTAGTGGGAAATCTTTTTCCCCTAACCATCAGCTAAAAAACCGCAATTAAGAAACAAACAGTGTTCTTAGTTGCGGTTTTTTTGGGAATATCCTTCATAATCCTATTCTTATATGAAATCCGCTTAATCAGTAAACGTTAAAACTCCTATGGTAAATCCATCTTCCCCTGCCTCCCCTGCTCACCTTATCTTAAGTTATGGTATTCAACAGGATTTGATATTATGGTTGATTTCAAACGGATTTAATCTGATAAGCTTCTTGTATTTCTGTAATCGAAAACAAAGAAATAAACTCTAATCCTTGACTCTGATAAAAATCCGCTCCCCCCTGTTGGCGATCAACCAAAGCCATAATCGTATCAACTCTGTAACCTGCAGCCCGCAATCTTTCCACTGCTAACATAGCTGACTTACCCGTTGTCACCACATCTTCTAAAACAACTACATAAGCTTCTGGGGGAAGAGTTGGCCCTTCAATATAAGCCTGAGTTCCATGACCTTTAGCTTCTTTGCGAACGATTAAAGCGGGAAGGGGGTGATTTTCATAAGCAGATACCACACTCACAGCCGTCACTATGGGATCAGCCCCCAAAGTTAAACCCCCAACTGCTTGGGTATGGGGCGGTAATAAGGATAACAATAAACGACCAATGGCTAATCCTCCCTCCGCCGTCAGTGTAACCTGTTTGCCATTGATATAGTAACGACTTTTTTGACCAGAGGAGAGGACAAACTCTCCTTCTTGGTAAGCAAGTTTAACCAATAAATCTAGAACATAGGAACGTAAACTAGATAAATCTGCACTAGCAATCACAAAATCAGAACTCATAGGCATCAAACTTAAATTAAGAGAAAGATTTGATTAGAAAAAATTAGTTAGAATACGGGTGGTCATAGAGAGATGGGAAAGTTGATAGCAATTACTTTTTGTTCTTGACAAAATCCCCGTAAACTCTACTAAGGGTGAAAAATTGCCTATGACCACATCAATTATAGTTGATTGTGAGGAAATGCCAACACAATGTACAGGCCCATTATATCTACCTTAATATTGGGGTCAGCACTACTAGGCAATACTATGATGCTCCCTAGTTATGCTGATGATATCCTGAACCCTACCCCACCCCTAACCCAAACCTACGATTATCAAACAGTCTTACAACAACTTAGTAGTATCCAACAACTACGGGATGTTTCTCCTACAGACTGGTCTTACCAAGCCTTAAGGAGTTTAGTAGAAAATTATGGTTGTATTGTAGGATATCCTGATCGCACCTATCGCGGCGATCGCCCGTTGAGTCGTGATGAGTTTGCTGCCGGGTTAAATGCTTGTATGGAACAGTTAGAGCGGCGTTTACTCGAAGCCCGCAACCAACGGACCCCAGCCTATCAGGGAACCCCGCCTCAAGTTCAAGCGATTCCCACAGAGCCAGGAGAGCATTTTAGCAATGTGGTGAACCGTGCTTTTTATAACGAAAGTCTCCGCTTCTACGACAACACGGATATGTTTGGCCAAATGAATAAGATTTTTGGTTGGCGATATGCTCCTGGCTCTTTCTTTGATAATACCATTGCCAATGATGCTAAGACCTTAGAAGCCGTGATCTGGGATGGTTTGAGACAACAAACCGCAGGGCCGAGAATCCGCACTCCTGACCTGGTTAACCCTTTTAACTCTTCTTTAACAGCTAATCCTGACTATATTCGTACCCAACCACCAACCATACGCGATCGTCAGTTTCAGCAACAGCAAATTCCTGTTATCCCTTAAAAATCAGGCATATCTTAGGGTGGGTTAGACGGCGATAACTTAGATTCTAACAAGAAGATAACAATCTGTCGTAACCCACCATTTTCAATATGTAGTTCTTAGTCTTGTTGGGTTTCCTTCCTCAACCCAACCTACGCTCGTCGGCGATCATACTTAAGCACAAGCCAGATCGTAGGGTGGGTTAGACGGCTATAATTTAGATCCTAACAAGAAGATAACAACAGGAAGTCTGTTATACTTTCGATTAAAGCCTCCTAAATAGCAAGTAACACTCCTACCGTACTTTGCTTCTAAGCAATATGGCACACGCATTGTTAAGAGTTCACCATCCCATTGGCAGCATTGATTCCCTAGCCTCTCGTATTTGCTACCCACAATCAAGACAGAGAGGTTTTTAATCTTAACTCTAACAGAACAGTCTTTAAGCTTTGCTATCTTTTGCTCAAGGTGCTTGATATAACGCTGCAACTAACCCATCACTCTGAACACCGAAATCAGGTTAACAATGAGTCATTAAAATTTTTAAGATTTTTTCTTCTAAAAGTTCTGGTTGTTCTACCATAGACATATGACCACAATTAGGGAGATCAATCACATTTTTAGCCTGAAAATCAAAAAGTTCGTGAAAACTAGCCAAATAGCGAACATATTGGGGTTCCATTACTGTATCTTTATCCCCTGCAAAAAAGTACACCGGTTGACTTAGGCGAGAAACAATTTGAGGGAGTTGATGAACCTCTGTTTCAGTGGTAGAATCCAACAAGGAACCTAAAGCCGCCTCTGAATTTGCTCTGAGCAAATCGAGAACCCTTTGTCTTCCCCATTGTCGCTCAAGGGGAGTGCCTACCATCATCCTAGAAAAGAGTATATCTATCAAAGGCACGCTAGATAGCCAAGAAGGACGATATTTAATCAGTTGTTGTCCCGCCTGACGGAATCTCTCAAACTCTTCTTTTAAATAAATGCCCCCACCTGCATTTAAACAAATCACTCCTTGTACCTTTTCAGGACAAAGTTTAGCCCCCCATAAAGCAATACTACCCCCTAAAGAATGACCAATTAACCAACTCTGTTTAATCTCTAATTTTTCCAGTAAAATGATTAAATCCTGAGCGTAAGCTTCTAAAGTGTAGTCAGAGGAAACCGGCCCATCATGAGACGGAAAATTATTTGAAGGTTGCGATTCCCCAAACCCCCGAAGATCGTAGGTAAGGCAAGGATAATCCGTGGAGAAACTTTGAATTAAGGGATGCCAGTATTGACGGCTTAACAACCAGCCATGAACAAAAACCAAGACAGGGTTAGAAGATTGAGGGACTGTAGAGGTTAGCTGGTAAGCGTGAGGGACTCCCAGAATATCGGTAATTGGCATATTAATCTATGAAAGAAGTCATCAGATTTAGTGAAAATTATTGGATAATAATGGTTTCACCCCTCATTATAAATTAAAAGGAACCCGTAAGCTATGATGAAAAACCTCCTAATTATACTGATTAAAGGCTACAGAAAATTTATTTCACCTTTATTTCCTCCCAGTTGTCGTTTTCAACCCACCTGTTCTCAATATACCTTAGAAGCCATTGAAACATTTGGGGCCTTACAAGGAAGTTGGTTGGGGTTGAAAAGAATTTTACGTTGTCATCCCTTTCATCCCGGAGGATACGATCCTGTTCCTCCCCGTGTTACAAGGAAATAATTATCTTATGTGCAAAAGGTTATGGAGAAAATTTCGGCCCTAGGGTTAGATGTAGGTAAGCGGCGGATTGGGGTTGCCGGCTGTGATGGAACTGGTTTAATTGCCACAGGGTTAACCACCATTGAACGTCAATCATTTGTTCAGGATGTTCAACGGTTGCAAGAATTGGTCAAAGAACGAGAAGCACAACTGTTGGTGATTGGTCTTCCTTATTCGATGGATGGAAGTATTGGCTTTCAGGCCAAACAAGTCCAAAAATTTGCTAAACGTATCTCAAAAGCCCTAGAATTACCCGTAGAATATATCGATGAACGCCTGACCTCCGTTGAAGCCGAAGCTCAATTGAAGTCCCAGAAAAAATATTCACGTCATGACAAAGGATTAGTCGATCGCCGTGCAGCCACCATTATTCTACAACAGTGGTTAGATCAGCGTCGGAACTTCATCGAAAATTTTGGGTCTGAAAACCCGTCTTTTGGGGTTAGAAAATATCAATAAGTGACGTTCTCCTGCTAGTTAACCGCTTAGACGGTATAACGGGGTCTTCTAAAGCTGTTTTAACTATTGCGATACAGTAACGGTTCTGAAAATTGAGTGATTGCCTCTTTACTAAGGGTGCTAGGGTTTTATTCTGAAAATGGAATGATTGCTGTTTTAACTGTTGCGCTACAGTAACGGTTCTGAAAATTGAGCGATCGCCCTTCATATTCTGTAGGGGCATAATACTATTAAGCCCAATGTTTAATAAAGTCTAATAGTTGATGAGATAATTCTAATTTAGAACAAGAGTTAACAATTTTTTGTTCTTCTTTTTTATTAATAAAAATAGCTTGATTATTATTACTACCAAACCCCGCTTCTTCTTTATCCACAGGATTAGCAACGATAATGTCTAAATTTTTACCTTGTAATTTTTCCAAAGCTGGCTTGACAATATCCCCTGTTTGTGCTGCAAAACCTACTAGGATTTGATGATTTTTTTTCTGCTTTCCTAGCTTGGCTAAAATATCAGTCACAGCTTCTAATTTTAAATGAGTGGGTAGCTCTTTTTTAGGTAATTTATAGTTAGTATAATCAGCTGGTTTCACATCGGCGACGGCTGCTGACATAATCATAATATCGGCCTCAAGAAAATGGCTGATGATCGCCTTTTCCATTTGTTCGGCAGTAACGACAGAAATGGATTGATAATCAGGGGAAGGAGGCAGTAGTTCAGAGGCAATCGGTCCATGAATAAAAGTAACGATTCCACCCCGATCGCTGGCTGCTTGAGCTAAGGCCAAACCCATCTTTCCCGTAGAAGGATTTCCCAAAAACCTGACGGGATCAAGGTTTTCTCTGGTTCCTCCCCCACTAATAACGATCCGTTTTCCTTTGAGATCCGCTCTCCCTTGGGTGTACAGGAGTGATTGTAAGCGAGGGATGATCTCCGTTGGTTCAGCCATCCGTCCTGCTCCTCTGCGATCGCAAGCTAATAACCCTGTTCCTGGACTGAGGCTATGATAACGGGGGTCGTCTTGTAATTGTTGCCAGTTTCGTTGTACTGTTGCTTGCTCCCACATTTCTGTATTCATAGCTGGGGCAAGTAAAATAGGACAACGAGAGGCCAGAACGGTATTAGTGAGTAAGTTATCTGCTAGGCCGTAAGTTAACTTAGCTAGGGTATGGGCCGTTAAGGGTGCAATGAGGAAGATATCCGCCCATTCTGCTAAGGTGATATGGAGGGGACGGCCCTGGGTTCTCTGCCAAAAATCATGGTCTGTGTAAGCTGGATGACGAGCGAGGGTTGTAACGGTTAGGGGAGTAATAAATTCTTGGGACCTGTGGGTGAGAATGACACGAACCTCTGCACCGGCTTGGAAAAGAGAAGAAATAACCTCACAGACCTTATAAGCAGCAATACCGCCACTTATGCCTATGAGGACAGATTTAGACTTGAGCATGATTATGCTTCATCATAAGCTTCGATATCCAGCAGATACAGATAGGGTTCTGCGAGGTCTTGACGTTGAAAGGCGATCGCCCGCAATGTGTGCCAATCCTTAAGAGCTTCAAAAGGGTTGGTATAATCATCTTGTTCGAGTCGCCCGGCAAGATCGGCAACATCTTGCTCTGTCATCGCAGAAATGTCTTGTTCTGTCAAACTTAAGGTTTTCATCTCGCACCTCCTCGGACGTGGCTTTTCCTTGGGCCTTTTTCATTGTACCCTGATTTCCTAGCCATCTTAGCCTGATTTCAATTTATCTTATTGTTCAGTCTCTATCTATGCTGTTCAAAGTTACATTTAAGGTAAATTTGAGATAAGATCGGTACTAACTGTATTATTTATCAGGGAAATCGTTAGTTATGGACATTACACAGTTAATTTTTCAAACCCTCATCCAATTCCTTAATATCTATTTGGTATTAATTTTTATACGTATTTTATTATCTTGGTTTCAAACCGCAGAATGGGCTTATAATGCTATGTCTTTTTTAAGTCCTATTACCGACCCTTATCTCAACATTTTTCGTTCTTTTATTCCTCCTTTGGGTGGCATCGATTTTTCTGCTATTTTAGCAATTTTTGCTTTACAATTTCTGGCTAGAATATTAACCAGTCTTGCTCCTGTTAGTACGGGGTTTTAATGGTTTGAAAACAAGACCCCATCTAGCCATGGGGTCTTGAGTTATTTAGAAAATTGGCGTTACTTTGGTGGTAAATCCAGAGGCTTTGAATTTCTTTAATTTCAAAGGGGTTGGTTGGTTCGCTGGCACGGTAATTCTCACTTCAAAATTACTAATTCCTGGGGGAACTTCTGCAATAGAACCCACACGACTTCTATTTTGTAAAGCGGGTTCATTATTGGCATCTAAAATGCGTCCAAAAACATCGGCATCATAGACGGTTTTTCCTGATGTATTTTTCGCCTTACCTGTAATAATATAACAAGCAGCCGGAAGACTTGAACCTCCACTGGTAACGTTACCTTCTGCGAGTTCTGGGGGACAATCTTTATAGGAAATATCTAATAATTGAATATTCGTTAAAGCTAAGGCAGTTTGACTCCAGAAAGCAGTTAATAAGGAGAATAAAACTCCTATCATAAGGCTAATTCCATAAGTTTTAAAACGCTGTAACATTAATAATTTCCTCAAGTTGTGATCTTTAGGTAATCTCTACTTGTTTATTATAATAACAAGATAGCTTATCTCAATTAAGAAAATTATCTCATGGTTCGCCATCTTCTGAAAGGGTTGCCTATGGCCCTAGCATTATTATTTTTAATTGTTTCAATTAACCTGATTATTCATGAATTTAAGGAACACAATTTATCGGATATTTTAGACTATTTAAGTACCCTTTCTTATCGTAGAAAAATAGGGGCGATCGCCTTAACCAGTTTGGGGTATGTAACCATGACGGGTTATGATTTCTTAGGGTTTCGCTATCTAAGCCAATATTTAAACCCTAGTAAAATAATGTTGACTGCTTTTATTAGTTATGCTCTAGGAAATACCATAGGATTTACTGCGTTTTCAGCAACAGCAATTCGTTATCGTTTCTATCGATTTTGGGGAATTTCTTCTTTTGAAATTGCTCAATTAATCATCTTCACTCATTTAACTTTTTGGGTAGGTTTATTAGGAGTTAGTGGGGTAGTTTTTTTAGTCGCTCCTTTTAGTTTACCGAGTATTTTAAACCTTCCTTTTAAATCAGCTCATCCCATAGGATTAGGTTTTTTAAGTTTAGTTTCTCTCTATTTTATCGTCAGTTTCTTTAGAAAGAAACCTTTGAAAATTGGAGCCAAGTTGATTTATTTTCCCTCTCTTAAAATCTCTTTAGCTTCAATTTGTGTTGCTGCCATGGATTGGGGAATAGCTTCAGGGGTGTTATATTTATTACTGCCCCTATCAAAAACGGTTTCTTTTCCTGGCTTTTTTTGTATTTATATTTTAGGGCTGACGGCGGGATTAATTAGTAATGTTCCTGGGGGTTTAGGGGTGTTTGAAACGGTTATTTTACTATCCCTTCCTGCAACTATTTCCCAAGGGGATATCTTAGGGGGTTTAATTGCTTATCGAACCATTTATTACTTTTTGCCATTAATGGTTGCTATGGGGTTATTCATCATCAAAGAAATACAGCACCATCGAGGACTTTAACGAAGTCCGAAGTTGTTTTTGAGAAGAGGATTTAACTTAAAATGTCGGGAGAAGTCCCCATCTATAAATTCTCTTCTGTGACTAACATTTTAGAATCCGCAACTATAAATTAAAACGAATGACTTCTGACTTCATTCAAGCCTCGCCTCAAAAACGTTTCGCTTTAAGATAGGATAAAAGCAATGTCGACAAACTCCCTTATTGAACCTTGTATCCCTTTATTTTAGGTTTCCTCTTAGGGATGATCATCCTTTTATGGAACCGTTATCGTCTCAAATCTGACTTAAAAAATCTCTTAACTGCATCCCCAGATACAGCGAATTTATTGGGGTCACTGCCCATTATTACCCTAATTAAACGAGAAATTCTCTATATTCAACAACAAGATCAGCAAAAACAACAAGAATTAGATATCAGACAAGAAATTTTGGATCTTGCTCCTATCGCTTATTTGCGAGTGGATGAGGAAAATCAACTGCTCTGGTGTAATCAAAAAGCCCAAGAATTACTATATATCGATCGCTGGCAATCGGGACAAGTTCGCTTATTACTGGAATTAGTCCGATCTTACGAACTGGATCAACTGATAGAAAAAACCCGTCAAACCCAAACCCCCCAGATCAGTCAATGGACATTTTACCCTAGTCATTATGCACCCCAAACTGCCAATTCTCCAGTTAAACCTCTAACGATCCCCTCCATCCCTTTAAAGGGTTTTAGTTATCCTTTAACTCAAGGACAAATTGCCATTTTTATTGAAAATCAACAGCCTTTAGTGGAGTTATCTCGTTCCCGCGATCGCGCGTTTTCTGATCTGACTCATGAGTTACGAACTCCCCTAACTTCCATTGCTTTAGTTTCTGAATGGTTGGAGACTCGTCTTGAAGATCCAGAAAGACGCAGGGTAAGTCAAATGCGACAACAAACGCAGCGTTTGATGAGTTTAGTGGAAGATTGGTTAGAATTGAGTCAATTACAAGAAAATCCCTATTATAGTTTATCTTTAGAACCCCTCAATCTAGAAGGGATTATGCACTCAGCTTGGCAAGTCTTAGAACCCCTCGCACAACGAAAAGCAATCACCTTAAATTGTCAAGGAACTCAAAAGGTAGAATTTATCGGGGATCACTCTCGTTTAATGCAAGTATTTATTAACCTCTTCGATAATAGTATTAAACACTGTCCCTCTCACAGTGAGATTATGGTTAATGTGGCCGAAGATGAACAAGAGGAAACCATAGAAATTAATCTTTTAGATCAAGGTTCCGGGTTTTTAGAAGAAGATTTACCTTATATTTTTGAGCGTTTGTATCGAGGAGACACCTCCCGCAGTCGACAAGAGACTTCCTTTGAGTCGTTACGGCCTGGAAGTGGTTTGGGACTGGCGATCGTCAAAGAAATTATTGAAGCTCATGGGGGAACAATCACCGCAGAAAATCATCCTGATACGGGAGGAGCTTGGATACAAATTTTATTAACCAAAAACCCCTAACTTCTTGATTTTGCCTTAACTTTTAAAGGTTATTATATAGTCCTTAGACTAAATTTATATTGAGGTTTATGGTCGTTAGCATAAAAGAAACGTTATCTTGGAGATTAAGATTAAAGAGATTTTCCAATAAAGTTAAATTAGACATAGGTTAACAATAGGGTTGTGAATGTATCTTACTTCGATAATTATCCGGAAAGGACCTACTTTCAACGATGTCTCAAACGACTCGAACAAGAAGTATTGCGGATGGGAACCTTGGTAGAAGAATCATTTCGTCTCAGTCATCAAGCATTATTTGAGGGCAACATTGATGCGGCACAAAGAATTTTTATTCTGGATAAACAAATTGATCGTTATTATCGTCAGATTGAACTCGACTGCTCTACATTAATGACGCTACAGTCTCCTGTTGCACAAGATTTACGCTTATTAAGTGCTTTTATGCAGTTAGTTAGAGATTTAGAGCGGATTGGAGATTACGCTAAGGATTTAGGAGACATTGCTGTTAAATTGTTCCCCTATAATCCTCATGATTGTATGACAGAAATTGCTGCTATGTCTAATCATGCTCAAATGATGTTGGCCACCAGTTTAGTTGCTTTAGCTGATTTAGATCAAGAGGCAGGAAGTCGAGTTAAAAAATTAGATGATACGGTGGATGATGCTTACGAAAAATTATATGAATATCTAGCTTATCAACGAGATATCCCAGGATATATTGAACCTTTTTTACTCCTCGCTTTGATTATTCGTCATCTAGAAAGAATGGCAGATCATTCTACTAATATTGCTCAACGGGTTTCTTATATTGTGACGGGTCATAGAGGCTAAAAGTTTGTTAACCTAATAGGTAAGCTCTCTAAATGCTTGATCATCAATCCTATGATTGCTAAATTTGAAAACACAACGAAATTAGATATAATTTATCCTGAAAGGGATGGTAATCCTTAGGCAGATAATACAGTTCAATTTCGTTGGATTATCAGAATTAAAGCGAATTTAGATTGGTTATTTGCTGAGGATGAACAGGTATTTGTCGCAGGAGATTTACTCTGGGATCCCACAGAAAATAATAACAAAAAATGACAAGCTCCTGATATTATGGTGGTGTTTGGTCGTCCTAAAGGAGATAGAGGTTCCTATCAACAATGGAAAGAGGGAAGTATCGCTCCTCAAGTTGTTTTTGAGATACTTTCTCCAGGAAATACTCAAGCAGAAATGAGTCGAAAACTACTCTTTTATGAACATAATGGAGTTGAATAATATTATATTTATGATCCCAATAAAAATGATTTTAGTGGATTATTAAGGAACGGAGAAAGTTTAGAAGTTATTGAGAAAATTGATAATTGGATTAGTCCCCGTTTAGGGATAAGGTTTCAAGTAACAGAACCTGAATTGATTATTTATTATCATGATGGTGAACCTTTTTCTAGTTTTACTGAGGAGAAAAAAAGGGTTGAAAATGAGCGAAAACAGGCTGAAAAATTAGCAGCAAAATCAAGAGAATTAGGAATTAATTGAGAGGATATTTAACTATTTGCTTTAAAAATTTGATTCACTGTTAACTTTAAAATTGTGCTTTTATATTTTGTTTCTTTTTCAAATCGTAATCTAACATCTGCTTAATCTCTAAGCATTCTTATACTTTTATTTTTATTATCTTGATTTTCATCTTTAAAAAATACTTCATCTAATCTGTCTATTATTTTCTCTCCTTGAAATGTATTACGATAATAACGCATGGTGTAAGAAAGAGAAAATATAGTGCCTAGAACACCTAAAACCAATAAAAATAGCGACAAATATTGCTTTGTTTCACAAGTAACCCCTACTTTATTATCTACTGTAATAATAGCAATAATTGCAGTAGCAATAGCTAACATAAAATTATTAGCACTTTCTGTTATTGATTCAATATGACGTGCGTGTTCTCGATATTCTTGGTACAATGCGACTAAAATTTCTCTTTGATGTTCTTGATTATTAGAATCAGTCATTTTTTTAAAAAAATTAATTAACCTATAACCTATTTTTTTATTTTACGTTATAATCTCATTCAGTCCATAAAATTAGTTTTAAGACCAAACAAATCTTAACAGTTATGAAACCGCTTCAAGTCTCAGAAATTGAATACGTTGACGTTGTTGTTATTGGTGGTGGTATTGCTGGTGTTGCCATTGCAGAATTTTTAGCCCGTCACAGTAATTTATCCATCAAACTATTAGAAAAAGCACCACAATTAGGAACTTTAGCATCAGGAAAATTAGAAGGATGGTATCATACAGGAGCATTATATTCTGGTCAAGATGATGCTCAAACTTTTATTAATTGTGTCAATGGAGTCGAAGATTTAATTAATTTATATAGCCCTTATTTTCAAGAACAATGTAATGTCAATTTAACAGAAAAAGAAACTGATTTTTTCACTCCTGCCATTACTCCTAATAATAAAGGATGGTTTAATGATGCTCCTGTTCATTTAATTCATCCTCAAGAAGATGCCCCAGAAATTCGCTCATCTCGTCTAAAAAGTGATGCAATACAAATCAGTATCCAACGAAATAGAGTCTTAGGAAGATTAGAAGCTGCTTATGGAAGACAACATAATTGGTTAGTCAATAATCAATGTTTAGCACCGACTTATAAACAAGTAGAAAACTATGAAGGATTAAATTGTTCTTTGAAAAATTCAACAGCAACTCTTAAAAATCTTTGTGAGCAATTAGATTTATCTTATAACATTGAGCCATCAAATTATGACTTAATTAAAACCCTTGATTGTTCCATGCACACGAGTAACATTTTAAAAGATTTAGTAGCAAGTTGTTTAAGTCATGGTGTTACCTTTGAAACAGGTGTAAAAATTGATAAATTATTAATCGATAGTTACGGAAAAATTCGTATCAAAAGTTTATTATGTCAAACTCAAGAAGGCCGTTCAAAAAGATTAAAAGCAAACCTGTTTATCTTCGCAGTTGGGGAAGGATTTGAACCCTTTTTAAATCAGTTACAAGTAAGAGCAAAACTAAAGCGAAGTCGGAGTGCAATGGTGGTTGCTTATCCTGCTTTAGTAGATACTAATTTTGTCAGAATGTCAACTAAAAATCGCTTTCATTTTAATCATTTTGTCCAGCAAAGAGAATTAGGAGAAGAACGATATATTTACTCCTTATTAGCTGATTCTGGCTATGCTAATGATGATAGTATAGACGGAGTCGATATCGAACCCATTTTAGAGTCAGCAGAACGTTATTTTGGCAAAGAAAAATTATATAGTCGTCAACTATATAGTTACGAATGTGTCAAGACTGAATTTATTAGTCAAGAACAAGAAAAAAGACGTTATAGTTATTGGATTGAATCCGATACTGACAGTAATTATTTATGTGTTTTACCCGGTAAATTTTCTTTCTTTCCAACCGTTGCATATCAAGCTTATCAACGGATTAAAACTTTAATTAATTTTGAAGAAACTAAGCCTAAATTACCGTTTAAATCCAATCTCAATATTAAGAATAAAGCCAATCAATTAGTTGCGGAATCTTATCCAATGCAAATTTTTCTTACTAATTAATTTAAGAGAGTATTTATTCAATAGTGGATAATTGAAAATTATCTATTGTCCATTGAGAAAAGTCTCTAAAATTTTTGTTGTGCTATGTTCACCCCCACTCGGAAAAAAAGTGCTTTAATAGATGGGAAGATTAATCTTCTTTTTCTCGAAACTAGGACGTTCCTAAAATAACCAACAATTGTTCTAGTTTGTTGTTCAATCTCTCAAATCAAACATAACTTGATAAACTCCCATGAAAAATACTTTACAAGCACTTCCAACTCAACTTTCTTTAGGAATTATTAGCCTTAGCTTAATGATTTCTTTACCTGCTAATGCTCAATTAACTAGACAGGAATTTGACGGTAACTTTAGTCGCATTGAGGTTAGTCCTTTTTTGGTGAATTTCTCGCCAGAAAATAGTGATTATTCCGGTTTTATTCTCTATAAAGACAATGGGATACTTGAAGATTTTGCTATTACTATTGATGGGTTAGACTTAAACTTGACACCTGATTCCGCTCTAGATAGGGAATTAGGAGATGATTTAATTCCTACTATCAGTTTTGATTTCTCTTCTGCGTCTGATTGGGATTTATCCATTGATTTTGGGATTGCGTTTGATGCTCCTCGATATACCCTAAGTCGATATGATTCCGACATCAATTTTGTGGGTGAATTAGGACTTGCTGGAGGGTACACTTACCAAGATTCTTCAGCTAATATTAATTTAAGTTCTGTACCAGAACCCCTTACTATTCTTGGAGCAGCAACTGCTGTTGCTTTTGGAACAGGATTCAAACGTAAATTGGCTAAAGCTAAGAAAAAATAGGAAAAACTAGCTTATTAGAGTAATCCCTCAGCTATGGATAGTTTGGGGGATTTTCTAATAATATAAGAGTATGAGTAGGATTCTTTGTTGGTTCACTATTCCACCAGATAAAAGCCTTGAAGAAAAATAAAATATAATAGTTATTAGTTAAACTCAAAACTAATTATCAAAAGATGAAAGCTTACGAATTTCATACACACACTTCCTCTAATGGTAAAATAGATTGTCCCAAAAATATCCGAAAAAACTACCTCCCAGTCAAAAAGTAAGCGTTATTATCCTGATTAATGATGATTTAGAATCAGAGGATAAAGATCAACAAAACTGGTCACGTTTAGCAGCAGAACAATTTTTTGCAGATTATAGTGAAGAAGATGAAATTTATAATCAAATTTAATTCATGAATAATTATGAATCTGGAGACATTATCTTAATTCAGTATCATTAATAAATAGACGTTTAGGAAAATTATAACCCAGTTACTGGCAAAAAATTATAGAAAAATTAGCAGAATTATGGAGTTTTAATTAAAATAGTTGTGTTACAGTATTATAAGAAAATTTTATTA
>JBFRWG010000149.1:0-32303 GCA_051439445.1 Crocosphaera sp. | reverse complement strand
GGATTAGTGTGACAAGGAGAAACCCCAGAAAAATCTATTGATAAACTAAAAGAAGCCATTGAATCTTTTTTAGAAGTTTATCATAGCGAAGATCATGTTTATTCCCGTCCCCTTCATATTATAGTATCTATGTAAACTTTTTTGAAAGAGATTCTATTAAGGAAATTAGCAAAATAAACCAATTACTTTTAATTATTGTTGATATGGAACAAGAGGAAATTGTAGAATGGATAAGTTAGAAAAGTATCGTACATCTATCAAAAAAGTTCTAACAGAATATCACGAATGGGTTTCAGGTTCATCGAAGTTAAGTAGGGAAAGCTGTCTTATTTTTGATGAAGAACATGATCAATATATGTGGTTATTTATGGGATGGGAAGGAAAGAAAAAAATCAGAAATATTCATGTACATATCCGCATTAAAAATCATAAAATCTATATAGAAGAAGATTGGACAGAAGAAGGTATCGCTAATGAGTTATTAAGAGAAGGTATCCCAAAAGAAGATATTGTTTTAGCCTTTCATGACCCCGAAACTCGGAAATACACAGACTTTGCGATCGCTTAAAATTTTTATAATTAATATAGATAAATTGCACCTGTCCCTTGTAAATTAATAGAACGATGTCCTAAAAAACTAGGTTCATCTTTAACTACAGAAACATTAACAATATTATTGTCTTCATCCACTTTTACTTTATAACGTAAATTAAACTCGCTGGTATCATTAACCAAAGGATAAATAACAATATTTGCGGTACCACCAAACCCTTTTAAGTTTCCTGTTTCTTCTGGTTGCAACTTTTGGGGGTTCATCGCTTCTAAGTCAGTTAAATCGTATTCAATCGGAACATCAGTCTTATTAATAATATTAACTTCCACAGTCCGTTTAATATCAAAACGCGCCACTGGTTGCCAATATCCAGGTTGATAGGTTTGGGCAGGAGGATCTTGAGCATAAATAGGCATAAGATTAGGAATACCTAAAAATCCGACAATAATAAATAGTAAAGACTTAATCATAATTTTGAATGTTATGGTTTGTTTTTTAATAATTTAGCAGCTATTGTCATTCAATTCTGATTTACTGTGGTGAACTTTTTAAACTGTCCACTTATAGCAGTTTTTAATTGGATGTAGCAAGATTTTAGTTAGGTTGGGCGTGGGAGGATTTTTTATTCATATCCTTATATGAAATCCGCTTAATCAGTAAACGTTAAAATTCCTCTAGTAAATCCATCTTCCTCTGCCTCCTCTGCTTCCTCTGCCTCCCCTGCTCACCTCATCTTAACGTATGGTATTCAACAGGATTTCATATTAGTCTATTGATATGAAAACTCCTGTTATATAGCCTTACGCAAATACATGAGGACATTTTTGCATTCATTCCTCGTTCCCTGTTCCCCCTCGTGTTGAAATCTCAACTTATATAACCTGTTATAACAGGTTATATGACGAGGAAATAAAAAAGACGGGAAAACCCCCGTCTTAGATTCATAATGAAATTAATTGCTTATGGCCTCCTTAAGAAGCGGCTGAAGCAGTAGGACGACGACGACGATAAACCTTGCGACTCGCTTTAGGTTCAGGTTCAGGGGAACTATCTGGGGTTGGGGTTTGTACAATAAAGATCACCAGAGGATAACTACGTAATTCCCGTTTCACAAGTCTTTGCAAGGTACTTTCAACCTCTTCTTTTAAGTAAGACCAATTAACTTGCGTTGTGTTACGACTATCCGCAAACTCATCCCAACGATTTTCTAGAATATTTTCAATGGCACGAATGATAAGTTGTCGTAACAAGGACTTTTCAACTTTAGTAACCACACCCCGTAAGTCCACCGCAGCAGGGTTAACTAACTTTCCATCCCAACTAATAGAAGCAGCGACAGTTACGACACCATCTTGGGCAAGTTGTTGACGATCTTCCATCACGTGTTCATGAACAACGCCGGCTTGATCCACTAACTCAATACCGGACGCAACATCTCCAGTCACCCCAATACTATCAGCAGAAACTTCTACAATATCACCGTTGTTAATAATGACGATATTTTCCGCCGGAACCCCCATTTTATAGGCTGTTTCAGCGTGTTTAACCAACATACGATGTTCCCCATGTACCGGCACAAAAAATTTAGGTCTGGTCAAGGCCAACATTAATTTTTGATCCTCTTGACAGCCATGACCCGAAACATGAATACCATGATGACGACCATAAATCACTTTTGCCCCTTGCATCATTAAACGGTCAATGGTGTTTACCACAGCAATAGTATTGCCAGGAATGGGGTTAGCAGAGAAAACAATGGTATCGCCGGGACGGACTTTAATATGACGGTGAGATCCTCTAGAAATACGGGTTAATGCGGCTAAGGTTTCTCCTTGTGATCCCGTCGTTAAAATTAAAACCTGTTCATCTGGTAAGTTTCTCGCAGCTTTGAGAGGAATAAATAGATCATCAGGACATTTAATATAGCCTAAGTTTCTGGCGTGGGCAATGACGTTTAACATGGAACGTCCCACCACTGCAACTTTCCGTTTGTGTTTTTGTGCCAGTTGTAAAATGATATTGACCCGATGAACCGAAGAAGCAAAGGTGGTAATCATTAACCGTCCTTCTGCTTGGGCAATAATGCGATCTAAGTTGGGATAGACAGAACTTTCTGAGGGGGTTTGACCTGGAACTTCGGCGTTAGTGGAGTCGCTGAGGAGACAAAGTACGCCTTTTTCTCCATGTTCAGCTAATTTTTGTAGGTCGAAGTGTTCTCCATCCACAGGAGTATGGTCAATTTTAAAGTCTCCTGTATGGATAACAACTCCTAAAGGGGTATGAATAGCAAGGGTAAAGCTATCGGCCATGGAGTGGGTGTTACGAATAAACTCCACTAAAAAGGAGGGACTGATCCTCACCATATCCCTAGGACTGACGGTTTTTAACGTGGTGCGATCGCTGACTCCGGCTTCTTCTATTTTGTCTCTCAGAAGGGCGATCGCTAGTTTGGGTCCATAAATAATCGGAATATCAAACTGTCTTAAATGATGGGCAATACCTCCGATATGATCTTCATGGCCATGGGTGGCGATCATGCCTTTAATTTTATGACGATTTTCTCTTAAATAAGTCATGTCGGGCAGTACAATATTGACCCCGTGCATTTCTTCAGTGGGAAAAGCGATCCCTGCATCGATGAGAATAATCTCGTCGTTATATTCTAAGACACAAGTATTTTTACCGATTTCATGCAGTCCACCTAGGGGAATAATTTTCAGGCTAGGTTGTTGTTTAGTTTGACTCATTTTCCTCCTTCTGGTTAGTTAAGTCAGTTGTTGATAGTTTCGGTTCGCGAAAAACTGAAAAATTTTAATAAAAGCATTCCTCAAAACAACTAGATAGTTGTCTTGTCGGACAGTGGGTAAATCTCTTAATTTAGATCAAGGTTATGTTTTTTCGAGCAAAGATAATTCTTCTAATACTGATTTAACCTCTTGTTTCAACGTTTCTGATAATTCCATTAAAGGTAGTCTCACGCCACCCACTTGCCATCCTTGTAAGTTCAATGCTGCTTTAATGGGTATAGGATTGGTTGTACAAAATAAGACTTTGAATAAGGGAAAAAGTTTCACATTAATGTCACTCGCTTGGATGCCTCTATTATTATTAAAGGCTTCAATCATTTCCTGCATTTGTTGGCCAACTAAATGACTGGCTACACTTACTACTCCCACACCTCCTACTGTTAGTAATGGCAATGTCAAAAAGTCATCTCCAGAGTAAATCAAAAAAGACTTATCCGTCATTCTACGTATTTTACAGGCTTGTTCTAAGTTTCCACTGGCTTCTTTTATAGCAACAATGTTATGAATTTCTGCTAATTTAGCAACGGTTTCTGGGGTCATATTTTGTCCAGTACGTCCAGGTACATTATACAACATTATGGGAAAATTGCCTACTGTTGTCGCAATTTTTTTGAAATGTTCATACAGTCCTTGTTGGGGCGGTTTATTATAATAGGGAACCACTTGTAATGATCCATCTAATCCCATTTTTGCTGCTTCTTGGGTCATTTCAATAGCATGATCTGTGCCATTTCCTCCCGTTCCTGCAATGATTTTGGCTTTATCCCCTACTGCTTTTTTAATTACCTGAAATAACTGACATTTTTCTTCCCAACTAAGTGTAGGTGACTCTCCTGTTGTCCCAGATACGACTAAACTATCGCTACCATTATTGACTAAATGAATAGCCAACTCTTCAGCCACATTATAGTTAACATTACCTTCTTCATCTAAGGGGGTTACCATGGCGGTAATCACCTTTCCAAAACCAGGATCATTCATTCGTTTTCTTGTCAGTTTACAGTGAGATTGGGGATAACATTTGCCAATATTGATTTCTAAACCTTGACGGTTGATACCGTTGGTTTTAACCAACTTTTTTCTAGTAATAATTCAGCAATTTGAACCGCATTTAAAGCAGCACCTTTACGAATTTGATCCCCACAAATCCATAATTCTAAGCCACAGGGATGAGAAATATCTTGACGAATTCTTCCTACTAAGACATCATCTTTACCAGAAGCATCTATGGGCATAGGAAAATAATTCTTTTGCCAATCTTCCAACAGTTGAACCCCTGGAGACTGGGCAATAATTTCCCTAGCTTGTGCGATGGAAAATGGCTCTTTAAACTCTAGATTAATAGCTTCTGAGTGCGCCCGTAATACAGGTACTCTAACACAAGTTGCGGTTACTTTCAAAGTCGGCTCATTAAATATTTTACGGGTTTCATTAACCATTTTCATCTCTTCCTCACAGTACCCTGTGTCTGTTAAGGGAGAGTTATGGGGAAAGAGGTTAAAAGCTAAGGGATAAGGTAGAATTTCTGGTTGGGGTTGTTCTCCGTTTAAAATAGCCTGAGATTGTATTTTAACTTCTTCCATTGCCCTCGCACCAGCACCACTGGCAGACTGGTAAGTAGAGACGACAATTCGTTCAATGGGCTGTATTTTATGTAAGGGGTAGATAGCTACCGCCATAAGGATTGTGGTACAGTTTGGGTTAGCAATGATACCTGGATGGTTTGCTGCTGCCTCTGGGTTAATTTCAGGGACAATTAAGGGAACGTCTGGGTTCATGCGGAAGGCACTGGAATTATCGACCATCACTGCACCAGCGTCTACAATGGTTTTAGCCCAAGCTTTAGAGGTCGAACCACCGGCAGAAGCTAAGACCAGATCAATGTCTTTAAAAGAGCTTTCTTCCACTGCTTCAATAGTAAGGGTTTCCCTTTTAAAGGTCAGGGTATTGCCGGCTGAACGAGGAGAAGCCAAGAGTTTGAGGTTATTTAGGGGAAAGTCACGACTTTCTAAGAGTTCTAGTAACTCAGTACCGACGGCTCCTGTCGCTCCTAGTATAGCGACGTTGACTGGTTTGGACAATCGATGGTTCCTCCCGAATCTGTAGAGTTTACTATTTTACCATGTATACGAGGATTAAGAACAGAGATTCAGAATTTAGAATTTAGAATTTAGAATTTAGAATTTAGAATTACTGAACCCTTAAGTTGGATGCTTGAAATTTGGACAAAATAACACTATTTCAATACAATTAAACGGTATTTTTAGTTGTTTAATTTAACATGACTCCTGAAGAAATTAATTCATGTCTTGTTTCTAATTCATCAATGTCAGTTTCTTGGTTACTTCATCGGGTTTATTGGATTAGTTGTTACCGAGATTCCTTGTTAATTTTAATTAATGCTTCTAATTTTATTTTTGTTGGCTTGATTGGCTTAATATTAACTCGATACTTTACTAAAAGACGCAATGAATACGAATCTTTTCAATCTTATTTATCTAATATAAAAGATATTTTAACTAAGGAATCTATATCAGATAATAATCAACAACAAATCAAACTCATCATTAAAGCTTTAACAGAAGAAGTTATTTATGCAGTTAACGAAGAAAGGGTCAAAAAAGTTTTCAATTTTCTTGCTGACGCATCCTTGATTCAAAAAAAAGGTTATCCGGGAATTAAACGTTTAACAATCTCTCAAGTTCTTAAGTCAATAGAGTTGAAAAATATTGATCTGATAAATATAGAGAAATTAAGAGGTGTTGATTTTAGTAATGCAAAATTATCTAATATAAGTTTTCAGAAAAGTGATCTTACAGGGGCTAAATTTGATAATGCAGATTTAGTTAATGTAGATTTTAGAGAAGCTATTGTCAAAAATGTTAGTTTTAAAGGGGCTACTATTGATGATATTAAATATTTATCAAAAAGAAATTGGCTTGAAAATAAGTTAATTAAAGATGCTGATATAACAGGAATAAAAATACAAAATGCTAAATTTTATACAGTTCCAACAATAAGTAATAATATTGGTTCATGTTTTTTAGGAGGATATGAACTAGAAGGAATGAACTTTTTAAAAGTTATTTTTGAGAACGGACAATTTTTGCATACGACCCTTAAAGAAACTCGTTGGGAAAAATCAAATTTGAAAGGAACTGATTTTATCATTTCAGATTTAAGTCATTCTGATTTTATAGAATCAAATTTAGAGTATACTAATTTTAATTGTCCATTAGATAATGTTGAATTTATTAAATGCAAGATCAATAAATGTCATTTTTACCCAATTATATCCTTTTTTCAAAATATTGCCTTTGATAAATCTAGATTTTTGCAAATTATTTCCTCACCACAACATCTTATTTTTTATCAATCTAGATTGGAAAAAGTAACATTTAAAGCTGAAAGATTTAGGCAATATCAAACGATGAATTTTAAATTATTTGGTTTTATTGTTAAATTAGCATTTATATCTAAAGCCCCCATCGTTTCCCCAAATATAATATTCAACCTATCTGGTTCAATTTTCAAAGACTGTCGTTTAATCGAAACTACATTTGATAGAACAATTTTAAAAAAAGTAGATTTTACCAACTCAAGAATTATTAATAGTAATTTTCAAGGAGCAAACTTAGTAGATGCGGATCTTTCTAAGACGATCATTGATGATAAAACAAGTTTCAAAAATGCACTGTATAGTGAAAATACAAAATTCCCTCAAGACTTTTCTCCCATTGAACATGAAATGAAAAAAGTTGCTTGAAATATAGCCTTTTTCGGACTCAGTAAAGTACGTTTAAAATTTAATTTCTGACTCCTGACTCCTAACCCCTAACTCCTAACCCCTAACTCCTAACCCCTAAAACAACAGTCAAAGAAAAATTTTTCGCCAGGGTGGTAATTTTGATCACAGCTTTGGGAACAATAAGGATGTAAGCAGCCTATGATTACTGCCTTATGTCCTCTTTGTCTACTTCAAACTTAACGTCTTCTAAACGCAACCGGGCAGTGGCCCTGCGTAATTATTTTTCCCCCTTTGGCAACAAACTCATCGAAGCGGGGTATGTTGGCCCGGATCAGATGAAACAGGCCCTCATGGAAACCCGTAAAAGTGGTCGTCCCTTAACCGAAGTGTTACAGGTGATGACCGGGGAACCCTTAACCCCAGATTTATTACGACAATATAAAAAACACCATTTATTTGAACTCAAAATCCTTTATGGTGTCGACTCCATCGATCCCGAAGTCTCTCCCGTTGCGGATCGACAGATGGCCGAATTAATCAACTCTTTAATTCCTTTTGATATTTGTCGTCGTCATAAACTCCTCCCCCTTTCCCAACATGATGGGGAACCCCCTTCTGTCTTAGTCGCTATGGTTGATCCCGATAACCTAGCGGCACAAGATGACTTAACTCGTATCTTAAGGGCGAGAAACCTGGATTTACGGCGTATGGTCATCACCCAAGAAGATTATGATCGCTTGTTAGAACAGTATCATGAACTTCAAGGGGAAATTGATGAGGAGAATGAACGCCTCAGTAAAGAGGAAGCCTTGCAAAAAATGGCCGATCTCACGGACATTGTGGGCAACCTGGATGCCAGCATGGCTGAAGCTGATGATGAAAGTCATGATGCACTAGACTCTGAGGATGCCGGTCAAGCGCCGGTGATTAATCTGGTCAATAAAATCCTAGCTAAAGCCTTACAAGAAGGGACTTCAGATATTCACGTTGAACCCCAAGAAGAAACCCTTGGTATTCGTTTCCGTAAGGATGGGGTGCTATCTCAAGCTTTCGATCCCCTCCCCCGTAAAGTAACCCCGGCGGTGGTGGCCAGATTTAAAATTATGGCGGATCTTGATATTGCCGAACGTCGTCTTCCTCAAGATGGTAAAATCCGACGCATCTATCAAGGGCGAAAAGTGGATTTTCGGGTTAATACCTTACCCAGTCGTTACGGAGAAAAAGTCTGTTTACGGATTTTAGATAACTCTGCCACTCAGTTAGGGTTAGATAAATTAATTACTAACCAAGAAACCTTAGAGATCGTCCGTGACTTAGCAAGTCGTCCTTTTGGTTTATTGCTAGTAACAGGGCCAACGGGTTCGGGTAAATCCACCAGTCTCTATTCTGTCTTAGCTGAACGCAATAATCCAGGGGTTAACATCAGTACCGCCGAAGATCCTATTGAATACTCCTTACCCGGTATTACCCAGGTTCAGGTGATTCGAGAAAAGGGCATGAACTTTGCCTCTATCTTAAGGGCATTTATGCGACAAGATCCCGACGTGATCCTGGTGGGGGAAACTAGGGACGTAGAAACAGCAAAAACCGCTATTGAAGCAGCCTTAACGGGACACTTGGTATTAACCACCTTACATACTAACGATGCACCTGGAGCGGTTGCCCGTCTGGATGAAATGGGGGTTGAACCCTTTATGATTTCTGGGGCGTTATTGGGAGTATTGGCACAACGGTTAATGCGTCGGGTTTGTAGTGAATGTCGGATTGCTTACAACCCAACCAAGGCGGAGTTAGCCCGATTTGGCTTATCCGCTTCCAATGAGGAAGAAGTCACCATTTATAAAGCCAATACATTAACCCCAGAAGAGATTACCGAAGCTAAAAAAGATGGCAGTCTCTGTCAAAAATGTGGCGGAACTGGCTACAAGGGACGGGTTGGGGTTTATGAGGTAATGCGCAATACCGAACGCATCCAAAGTTTGATCAACGAAGGGGCAACCACCGATCGCATTAAAGAGGCAGCAGTGGAAGAAGGCATGATCACCATCTTGGCTTACAGTTTGCAACTGGTGCAAGAAGGTCATACCACCCTCGAAGAAGTAGAACGGGTAACCTTTACGGATACGGGACTCGAAGCGGAGTTAAAGGCCAAGCGCAAGAGTTCTCTTGAATGTAAAACCTGTTCTGCGGTATTAGAACCCGAATGGATGGACTGCCCTTATTGTATGACCCCCAGATTTACTTAATAACTAGCTCAATTTAATTTTAAGGAGGAATAATCCAATGGATGGAGTAATGATTGAAGATTTGATGGAACAACTCGTAGAAATGGGGGGTTCTGATATGCATATTCAAGCCGGTGCGCCTATTTATTTTCGTATTAGTGGGAAGCTGGCCCCCATTGATGAAGAACCCCTTTCTCCCCAAGAAAGTCAAAAATTAATTTTCAGTATGCTCAATAATAGTCAACGGAAAGAGTTAGAACAAAACTGGGAATTAGACTGTTCTTATGGGGTAAAAGGATTAGCTCGATTTCGGGTTAATGTTTACAAAGAACGGGGTTGTTACGCTGCTTGTTTACGGGCTTTATCTTCTAAAATTCCTAATTTTGAGCAGCTAGGTTTGCCCAATATTGTGCGAGAAATGGCTGAACGTCCGAGGGGGATGGTATTAGTCACAGGACAAACCGGTTCAGGTAAAACAACAACTTTAGCTGCGATTTTAGATTTAATCAATCGGACTCGACAGGAACATATTTTAACCGTTGAAGACCCCATTGAATATGTTTTTCCCAATATTAAAAGCCTCTTCCATCAACGACAAAAAGGAGAAGATACCAAGTCTTTTGCTAATGCTTTAAAAGCCTCTTTACGGGAAGATCCTGATATCATTCTGGTGGGGGAAATGCGGGACTTAGAAACCATTGGTCTAGCTATCACTGCAGCAGAAACGGGACACTTAGTTTTTGGAACGTTACACACTAATTCTGCCGCCGGTACAATTGACCGTATTGTAGACGTATTTCCTGCTAACCAACAAGCTCAAATTCGGGCTATGTTATCTAACTCTTTAATTGCCGTATTTAGTCAATGTTTAGTCAAGAAAAAGAACCCCAAACCTGGTGAATTTGGTCGCGCTATGGCTCAAGAAGTTATGATTGTAACTCCTGCCATTGCTAACTTGATGCGGGAAGGAAAAGCGGGTCAAGTTTATTCCGCTATTCAAACAGGAATGAAACTGGGAATGCAGACGATGGAACAAGCTTTAGCTAACTTTGTTATCAGTGGAACAGTGTCCTTTGAAGAGGCCATTTCTAAAAGTGCTAGACCTGATGAATTACAACGATTAGTCGGGGGAGCTAGTATGGGAATGAAAGCAAAAAGTCGTCGTTAAAAACCCGTCGTTAAAGACGGGATATTACTGTTTACTTTTTATGAAAGAAGATGCCTACTTATATCGCTCAAGTTAAAGATTTAAAAGGAAAAGTTTCTAAGCAAAAAGTAGAAGCAACCTCTCCTGAACAAGCTAGAGCAATCCTTAGAACAAAATACCCTGCTATTGGAAAAATTAAAGAAGCAGGAATGCAGTTTGATTTATCAGGGATTGAAGGGGCTTTAAATGGTGTTACCGTTAAGGATAAAGCTATCTTTTCTCGTCAATTTTCTGTAATGATTAATGCAGGGGTTGCTATTGTTCGTTGTTTGGGTGTTTTATCGGAACAAGCGACCAATCCTAAAATGAAAAAAGCATTAGCTGCTATTAGTGGAGAAGTACAGCAAGGGGTTAGTTTATCTGACTCTTTAGGTAAACATCCCGACTGTTTTGATCAACTCTATGTCAGTATGGTAGAAGCAGGAGAAGCTGGGGGGGTATTAGATGAAGTTTTAAACCGTTTGGCGAAACTTCTTGAAGATATGGCAAGACTCCAAAACCAAATTAAATCAGCTATGGCTTATCCGGTTACTGTTGGCCTTTTGGCCGTAATTGTTTTCTTTGCTATGACTATCTTTTTAATCCCTGTTTTTGCCGGAATTTTTGAAGATTTAGGAGCAGAATTACCCGCTTTAACTCAATTTATGCTTTACTTAAGTGGCATCATGCGCAGTTGGAAAATTCTCGTTCCTATTGTTGGTTCTGTTGTCTTAGTTTTTGGTATTAAACAATACTATAAAACTCCAATAGGTCGCTTACAAATTGATAAATTTCTCCTAAAAATGCCCTTATTTGGTGACTTAAATGAAAAGTCTGCTGTGGCTCGTTTTTGTCGGGTTTTTGGGACGTTAACTCGTTCTGGGGTTCCTATTTTAACCTCGTTAGAAATTGTTTGTAACACGGTAGGAAATAAGGTTATTTCTAATGCTGTAGCGGGTGCCCAAGCAGAAATTCAACAAGGGGGTATGATGAGTATCGCTCTACAAAATGCCAATGTTTTTCCACAGTTAGCCATTCAAATGATTTCTATTGGGGAAGAAACGGGAGAACTAGACGCGATGATGATGAAGGTGGCTGATTTTTATGAGGATGAAGTAGAACAAGCGGTTAAAGCTTTAACCAGTATTATTGAACCGTTAATGATGGTATTGATCGCTGGTATGGTAGGGGTTATTCTCTTATCTATGTATTTGCCTATGTTCAAAATATTCGATCAACTTGCTTAAAAATATTTTTCGATTTTTCCGAAGTTTAGAGATGTTTTATTGAACATCTCTATTATCATTTTAGAGCCTATTTTTTCCTTGATACTGTTATGTCTATTAAACCATCTCACTACGAACAACTTCTCTGTGAATATAGCGATCGCTTGGGGGCTATTTCTCTTTTAAAACAGCATCGTTCTTATCTGGAAATGCTTCCTAGTTTACGTCGTCCTGAAGAAAGTTTGATTACCATTCCTCTTCCAGTTGTTAAAGTTCGTCACCCGAAACCTTTAAATGAAAATCGTTTTACCTCTCCCAATATTCAGGAGGCCATACAGTTACCTTGTGATCTGGCTATTATTATGTGTGATCCCGAATGGAAAATTAAGTTAGGGTCAGAAATTATTGTTTTTATTCATCGTCCTCATGAAGATTTTTCCCATTTATTAGGCCGTTGGCGAGAAACTCAAATCTATTTAGATAAAGATTATGAATGGTTAATGCCGATGAAAGAATCTCATATGTTTAGTGAGGGGACAGATAAAGTTTATCCTTTATTTGTTATCTTTGAAAACACCTTAGAACGTATTAAAAAAGGTTTAAACGGTTCGGGTTTACCTTATGTTATTGACTCAACTCTTTTTGAGGAAAATGAGGAAAGTTTTGAAGCTATTACAGAATAAATGTTTTTTCAGTGTTATAATACTGAGAACAAAATTTCATTGAGTGTTAAGAGTGATTTGCCACCAACTTTTTAAGGGATGATTTCTAGGGGGTTGATATCGTGCTTTTGTGCTAATCGCATTGAGAATAGGATAAACTTCTTTTGAGCTTAAATTACTCTGATCTGACCAATATTTAATAATATCTGGAGTTGATAAAATTGGTAAATTAGGACTTTCTTGAGTAAAGAAATTAATGGCTGCTTTATCATCAGTGGCTATAGACCAACCTCTATTAACAGCGATCGCTCCTGTGGCTGATTCTCCATCATCTCCTAAAATACTAACATAATAAATAAATAAATCGGCTTCTATTTCTGATTCAAAATCAACAATTTTCACTATTCCTTTAACAATAGCTTCATCAAACTGTTGTTTATCTTCTCTGGTAAAGTTGTCAAACTTAATTAACTCTTGTTCATAGACAGTCTGCGTGATAGCAACTTGAACGGTGATAGTGTTGATAATGGCTAAAAAATAACCAGAAGCAACAAAATTAAACACACAACAAGAATCTAATAAAAGAGGAGATTTATTAATAAACATTATTTATGTTATCTCCCATTTTATTCACTTTGAGACAAATCGAAATCACTATTTTCCTCTGTCATTCCACTAGAAGAATCTCGTAAAATTTCTGCAATACGACGAGCTTCTAAACGATCAACCCTTAGAAAATCAGCAAAACGTCCTTCTGTAATTAATCCTTGATCGAAGGCTTCTATAGCTAAATGTTGATAATGAATAGGGGTTAAATCATTCCTTGATTCACGATCTTTCAGTCCTATTTCTTGTTGTGCTTTTCTCACTTTCCAACCCCGATTTTTCAAGCGTTCCCACGTTCCCGATGGCATTAATTTCATTTCTTCTAAACGATAAGTTAATGCTTGAACTGACACACCATAATAATGAGCCAATGTTAATAAATTCGTTGGAGTAAACTTACCATGAGTTTGATACATATCATTAAATTGCTTGAATAAACTACTGGTTGGCATGAGAAAATATTTAGGAAAGGCTTCCGCTAATTGTTCACTTATAGGCATTCTTTGATATTGGTTTTCATAATCAATAACTGGTTTATATCGATGGGCTAAAAAGTGAAGATAACCATGTGCCAATGACCAAAGTTGGCGTTCTTTAGGATGATAAGCATTAATAGCTAAACAGCCCCCCATTTGTTCGTTATAACTATACATTTCTGAACACTTAGATTTTGTCGGCATCGGTAAATAAAAGATGCGTAATCCAACTTCTTGTTCTAAAATATCTCTTAATAGGGGAATGGGGCGATCTCCTAATCCTAACCTTTGTCTTTCTGTGTTAGCAATACTTTCAGCAGCACTCTCTAACGGCATCTTTTCTAGATGATATTCTGGTGGATAATTTCGAGTAAGAGGAGCATCCATTATTTTCTCTAATTCGAGATAATTTTGACACAAGGTTTCAAACTCTAAAATAACGGGTTTGATTTCTACTTCAATCGTTTCACCACGACCATAAGCTTTACGAAACTGTACGTCAAAAGATTCTGCAACGGGAGTCTCTTTAACAAAATCACTAACATTCCGTCCATAAGCACGAGCGAGTTTTATCAATTCAGAGGACTTTAAACGACGTTCTCCCTTTTCAATGGCGACGATGGTAGTACGAGCAACATTAATGATTTTGGCTGCGTCTGCTTGGGTCATTCCGCATTGTTTTCGGGCTTTTTGGAGTCGTTCTCCCAATTGATTAACATTTATTTTGTTAAGGACATTATTAGCCATTGCAGTTTCCTCAACTTTGTTGAACGATAACACAAGATTTTGATGTTACCACTTGATTGTTAACTTTTGGTGTAAGAGTTGTTTTAATTTGAGATTCTACAGTTTGCCATTCATCGACATAAGTTGAATAAAGTTGTAAGAAGGATTTTTGTATTTCAGAGCGAACTGATTGATTAGTAAATATGATGTCATCTACTATGTCATCTAAGTCAGGAAATTTTCTAGTTAAAGCTTCCCATTGAACAGTAAAATTATCTGAAATATGGAGTAAATCACGAAATACTTTAACTTGTTCCAGCATATTGCGGAAATATAAATCAGGTTCTTTTGGTGAATGATTACTATGGGAAACAACATAGGTTGTTTTATCTTTTATTCCCGCAGCAGCAAGAGCTTGTTTTCTCAAAAGACAAGAGGAACAACATCCACATTGAGACGGGTTTTCATGATATGGTCTGTCACATGATTTCGTTAAGGATGGTAAGTCAATTTTGTCATTTGTAGTTAATGCTTGACACATTTGACCTTTAGTCCAAAAAAGAAAAGGATTTTGTATTTTAAATGACTCTCCTAATAGTTCTGAAACAAGTTCACCAACCATTAACAAAGTTCTTGGATGCACAGAACGAGAATGATCTAATCCTAAAGCAGATGAGCGATAAGGAAGATTAATTGCTCCGATCCCGTTTTCATAAATATTAAGAACTTTTTGTCCCATCAGATAAGCACAAGCAACACCCATTAACGTAAATACAACTCCTCTAGCACGAGAAATATCATTCTTTTTATGTGTTTTACTATTAGAAAAACGAATCGGTATACGGTAAAGCGTAAGACAGTTAGGAAAAAGAGAATTAATTGCTGTAAATGTTTGCTTTTGATGAGCATAAACCTTATTATTACTGCCACTTCCACACAATATAAATGAAGTTTTTGTATTATTACAGAGTCTTGTATACAATCCAGCAAGTGCATCTAAACCACCACTCCAGAGAGCAACTTCTTTAACTTCAGACGAAAATTCAAGAGGTAGTTTATTTTGTTCAAATGAACGTTTTTTATTAGGTCTTTTTGTAAACTCGAACGTCCATTGACTACCTGTTGTCCAATACATTAAATTTTCTAGTTTTTCTTGTAATGATGAAGCATTGAATAAGTCTGGATGACGTATCGGAAGCTCAACTTTAATCTGACACTGATGTTTATCAAAGGGTTGTTTAACTAAACGATCTGATGCACTAATCGCAACAGCTAAGTCAATAAGATCGGCAATAACAGATGGAAACTCTGATGTTTGACGATATTGGAATTCTTTATCATCTACATTGATGTCCATATATTGTTCTTGATTATTAGAATGATCGATGAAACGAACCTTTCCGTTACTGTTTCGCACTGGACTAAAAATTAATGTGTAGTTCATTGTATAATATTTTTGTTCTATATTGAGAATGTTAGTTATAGTAAATCTTCTTGTAGGTCAACTGATTCTATGCTCTTGCGTCGAGGTCGTCTTAATTTTGTGACAGTTCCCTCTTTATCGGCTTTTTGTCCCCATTTACTAAACACAGGGACAATTTCTGCCTCCATACTTGTGATCTTTTCCTCAAGAGTCCTATGGTCAATTCCAGCGTGATGTTGGTGTGTTAAGGGAATGCGATCGCGAAATTGGTATTGATATAACTCATAAAAATATTGAGTCACAATAGCTTCTGATGGACTATTGCCATTGATTGGCCTGGCATACCTGAGATCGTGAAGCACTTTTTTCCCAGCACGCAGAACAGTTTCTTTGAGGTAATGAGACAGGTTAAATTGTTGTACTAATCTATCAAAATGTTGACGCAAGCTCCTCCAATCTAAATTTTGACAATTACCAATGTTCAAAGACGCTTGATTGATTGATTCCTCCATTAACTGAGCAATTTGAAGCGGAATATCTCCATTTCGTTTAATATTTTTGAGCAGACTTTCCATTATAGTCCAAGCACATTCTTGAACGTTAGACTTCCCTTCACAAAGTTCTTTGTATGGCTTTTGATAACCCCACCAAAGTTTGTCATGAATTTTGTCACCGTCAGGCATATCCATACCTTGAACTAGAACACTCCTACGCTAACACAAAAATAACATTGTCAGCTATTAAGCGCATAAAATTTTTAAAGTGTCAGATAAATTGTCAACAAAAAGTATGGAAGAGATAAAAATTAGCCCTTAAAAATAAATATTTTTGTACTATGAAGATTTTTGCAAAACTTTACCCTTGCAAGTACATTTGCTCAAATTAATAGAAAAAATTAAGGCGATGATAGTCTAATTTTTAGCTGTGATAACGAAAAATAAGGTGTTGAGGCGTTTATTTTTTAAGTAGACAGATTGGCTACAGATTGTTACTCTCTACTATCATACCACAAGCCCGTAACTTCGTTGCTTATTGATAATAATTTTCACACATTACGATATGTAAACAGCCCTATTGATATAAATTTATTAACTTAAAATGTTCCTGAAATAAGTTTTACTAATAGCATCGCATCAAAGACAACTCAGTTTGGAAATAAAGTTAGTAACGATGGAAAAAGATGGAAGTATTTAAACTCAAATGGTGGGTTACGACGGACTTTTCTGTTGTTGTCATAACTGAAATTATGGCCGTCTAACCCACCCTACTTTAATGGTTGAAGAATAAACAGAAAACATTAATTCTAAATTCTACATTCTAAATTCTACATTCAAATTAAGGTCTTCAGGAAATTGGGGAATCGAATCAAGTAATTTTTTGGTGTAATCTTCTTTAGGGTTATTAATAATGTCTTCTGCGTCTCCTAATTCAACAATTTTTCCTTTGTTCATCACCATAATTTTATCACTCATAAAGCGAACAACACTGAAATCATGGGAGATAAAAATACAGGTTAAATTTAATTCTTTTTGTAACTGTTTTAAGAGGTTTAAAACTTCTGCTTGTACGGAAACATCTAACGCAGAAACCGACTCATCACAAATCAAGAAACGAGGATTTAAGACTAAAGCGCGAGCAATACAAATTCTTTGTCTTTGTCCACCAGAAAACTCATGAGGATAACGATCAAAACTATTTTTTTCTAATCCAACTTTCTCTAATAATTCCTCTGCTATTTTTCGTCTTTTTTGACTATTTTTTTCTATATCATGGATGATCATGGGTTCAGTAATTGCTTGTCCAACACTTAATCTGGGGTTTAAAGAATTATAAGGATTTTGAAAGACAATTTGCATATTTTTTCTTCTTTTTCTCAGAGATTTATGAGTAATTTTAGACAAGTCAAGTCCCTGATCTTTCTCATTCACATCTCCCTCAACTTGAGTAATACCAAGAGGATCAAAATGAATGGTTCCTTGACTCGCTGGAATCAGTTGTAAAATGGTTCTTGCTAACGTTGATTTTCCACAACCTGACTCCCCAACTAACCCCAATGTTTCCCCTTCTTTAACATCAAAACTAATATTATCAACTGCAACAAAAGACTCCTTATTAAACCCTAGAAATCCTGGCTTACTAAATTCAACCGTTAGATTATTTACTGAGAGTAATACTTTTTTATCTTCAATTGTATTAGAATCATTAAATTCTTTTTCTTTTAATTGATTAGACTCTTGTTTAGAATCAATAAAATCTTTAACAGTGGGTAATCTATCCAATTTAATATGTAAAGGAGGGCGACAAGCTAATAATCCTTTTGTGTAGGGATCTTGAGGATGATAAAGGATTTGTTCTTTTTCACCTTTCTCAACTACTTTACCCTGATACATAACTAATATATTATCAGCAACCTCATTAATAACACCTAAGTCATGAGAAATAAAAATCATCGCAATATTATTATCTTGACAGAGACTTCTCAATAACTCTAAAATACCTTTTTGAACCGTAACATCAAGGGCAGTTGTCGGTTCATCTGCAATTAAAATAGTTGGGTTACAAGAGATAGCCATAGCAATCATAACCCGTTGTAACTGTCCACCAGAAAGTTGATGAGGATAACGTTTTAAATAGGCTTTTTTTTGTTGATTAATATAAGTTTTATCTTGTTGAGTTTTTGAGTCATTATTGTTGTTTGTGGAGGCTTCATGAACTTCGTTTAAATATTTTTCTTCTAATTCTTCATCACTACTTAAAACCTTGACTTTTTGTAATAACTCAATGGCTTGGTTATTAGCTTCTTTTTGAGTAAAATTTTGATGTAGTTTAATCGCTTCAGTTAATTGATAACCAATATTATAAACAGGGTTAAAAGCACTCATAGGTTCTTGAAAAATCATAGCAATTTTTTCGCCACGATAGTGAGTCCATTGTTCCGCTTTTAATTGAGTAAGTTCAATATAATCTTTTGGAGATGAATAAAATTTAATACTACTATCCCCGCTAATTTTTCCAGGGTTTTGAATTAATCCCATAATAGCTAAAGAAGTCACAGATTTTCCCGATCCTGATTCTCCAACTATTCCTAAAACTTCACCTTTTTTCAGTTGAAAAGTAACATCATCTACCGCAACTTTATTGGATTTTCTGGGTTGGGGAAATTCAACACGGAGTTGAGAAACTTCAAGAACAATATCACTCATAACTTTAGAATATTATAAATTAAAACTAAATTGTAGCCTATCTTTTCTCATTTGACAAACATTGTATTAATTTTTCATCCACTATAATCAATCAAGTTATATTTAATTCACAGAGATATCTACTACAGTAGGGATAAGTAAGTTATGGGTAAATGAAGTCAATAACAGAAAAAGAGTTTCAGACCATTATTGAAAAATTAGAAATCTTAGAGAAAAATGATAACCTTCTAGGAGAAAAATTAGACTTATATAAACAGGTATCTGATGAAAAAATAGCTTAAATGCAGTAATCTACTGAACAATCTCAAAAAATAGCCGATGTTCAACTTAGTGCGATCAGAAACGACATTAAAGCTTATCACGATGCTAATAAACAACAATTAAATGTCTCAGACCAAATCCGCTTATTATCGTAGAGTAATATTCTTTCTCCCCCTGCTTTCTCTGCTTCCTCTGCTTCCTCTGCTCCAGAACGATGATTGTCTACTATCTAAAGCGGATTTAGTATCATTAGGGGTTTTAGTCACTGCTGCCCTAGCTATTTTAGTCAGTGTTATTATCAGTATGAGTAATTAAATGATTTCTGAAGATCGATAACTAATTAAAAGAATCTGACCCTTTTGATAAGTAACTTAAACGCACGTTATTCAAGAAGCGTGTCACAATAGAAACAAAAATGAAAATATTATACGGAGAAGTATATGGTTGCAACTCCAATCAAAACAGAAAACCGTTTAACCATACAGACTGGTGATATTGCTGAAGATACTACCACCATCAGATCCCTAGACTGGGATCGCGATCGCTTTGATATTGAGTTTGGCCTACAAAATGGAACCACTTACAACTCCTATATCGTTCGAGGGGATAAAATCGCTTTAATCGATACCTCCCATGCTAAGTTTCGTCAACTTTATATCGATACCTTAACCGGACTCATTGACCCGAAAACCATTGATTATCTCGTTATCAGTCACACCGAACCGGATCATAGTGGTTTGGTTAAAGATATCTTAGAACTCGCTCCCCAAGCAACGGTCGTGGGATCTAAAGTCGCTATTCAGTTTCTAGAAGACTTTATTCATGAACCCTTTGAACGCATCTTAGTTAAAAGTGGGCAGTCTTTAGACTTAGGCCAAGGTCATGTCTTAGAATTTGTTAGTGCGCCTAATTTACATTGGCCTGACACCATCTTAACCTACGACAAAGGGACAGAAACTCTGTTTACTTGTGATGTCTTTGGGATGCACTACTGTTCTGATCTTCTCTATGATGAACACTTAGAAGAGATCGCACCAGACTATCACTTTTATTATGAATGTCTGATGGGTCCTAATGCCAGATCAGTCCTCTCTGCGATGAAACGCATGGATAAGTTAGGAACGATCTCCACTGTTGCTAATGGTCATGGTCCACTATTGCGCTACAATTTGCATGAGCTTGTAGAACGCTATCGTACTTGGAGCGAGGCACAAACCAAAGCTGATAAAAGCGTCGCTGTCTTTTATGTCTCCGACTACGGATATAGCGATCGCCTCTCCCAAGCCATTGCCAAAGGGATTAATAAGACCGGAGTAGCAGTGGAAATGGTAGACCTAAAATCGGCTGATACCCAAGATGTCCACGAAATCGTTGGTCGTTCTGCTGGTTTGGTCATTGGTATGCCTCCCTTAGAAGGTAATCATCATAAAGAAATCAGCAGTAATCTAGGTACCATTCTTGCTGCAGCCAAAAATAAGCAATATATTGGGATGTTTGAATCTTATGGGGGTAATGATGAACCTATCGATCCCCTCTTAACCAAGTTTCGAGAAGCAGGGTTAAGTAAAGGGTTTAACTCCATTCGGGTTAAAGATACGCCAACCGAAGCCATTTATCAACTCTGTGAAGAAGCCGGAGTGGACTTAGGACAAGCTTTAACCCAAGCTCGTAAAGTCAAACAAAGGAAGTCCTTAGACAGTAACTTAGATCAAGCCATCGGTCGCATCAGTGGCGGTTTATATATCCTAACCGCCACCAAAGGAGAAATCAAAGGGGCAATGTTAGCCTCTTGGGTGACACAAGCAAGTTTTGAACCCCCAGGATTTACCGTTGCAGTGGCTAAAGATCGGGCGATCGAGTCCTTAATGCAGGTGGGTGATAGCTTCGTTTTAAACATCTTAGAAGAAGGAAACTATCAACCCTTAATGAAGCATTTTCTCAAACGATTTCCCCCAGGGGCTGATCGCTTTGAAGGAATTAATGTGCAAACCGCTAACAATGGTTCGCCTATTTTAGTGGATGCGTTAGCTTACTTAGAATGCGAAGTGGTCAGTCGTATGGAATGTAGTGATCATTGGGTTGTTTACAGTAAAGTAACCAATGGTCGAGTTTCCAAACCCGATGGGTTAACCGCAAGTCATCACCGAAAAGTCGGTAATTATTATTAAACCCGTAGGGTGGGCAATGCCCACCTTTTTTTTGATTCCCCGTCTTTAATCTAAATTAACTTTACTGATTGAGTGGCTAACCCCTGTAGGGGCTTAATAATATTAAGCCCCTACAGGGGAAAATTAACGCATGGTAACAAACTCTTCAGCCGATGTAGGATGAATACCAACTGTTGCGTCAAAGTCAGATTTTTTCGCCCCCATTTTCACAGCGATCGCCACCCCTTGGATGATTTCCCCTGCGTAACTTCCCACCATGTGGGCCCCTAAAACCTTGTCACTTTCTTGATGAACCACTAATTTCATCAGGGTTTTGTCGTCTTTCCCTGGTAAAACGTAGTACATAGAACGGAATTTAGCGCGATAGACTTTAATAGCATCTTCTCCATAGGTTTCTTTCGCTTCTGCTTCGGTTAACCCTACTGTCGCTGCTTCGGGGGTACTAAACACCGCAGAAGGAATGTTCTCGTAGCTCATAATACGAGATTTTCCGCCAAAATGGGTATCTGCAAAGGCCCGTCCTTCATTAATAGCAACGGGGGTTAAATTAATGCGATCGGTACAGTCTCCCACGGCGTAGATATTTTCTTGACTGGTGCAGCTATATTTATCAACAGCGATCGCCCCATTGTTAACTTCAACCCCTGTATTTTCCAATCCTAGGTTATCTAAGCTAGGTTTACGTCCGGTAGCGGATAAACCAATGGTATCAGCTAAGACCATTTCATTATTTTGATCCCCTTGAACGGCTATTTTTAAGCCCTGGGCTGTTTTTTCGATGCCCGTGATGGTACAATTCTTGAGAATTTGAATACCATGATTTTCCATGGATTCTTGAATGGTGCTTCTGATGTCTTCATCAAACCCTCTGAGGATTTTATCCCGTCGAATAATTTGAATGACATCTGACCCTAACCCACGCATAATACAGGCAAATTCTACGCCAATGTAACCCCCTCCCCAAATAACAATGCGTTTGGGTTGAGTGGGAAGCGTAAACATTTGGTCAGAAATAATGGTATGTTCGCTGCCTGGAATATCTGGTTTAACGGGATGTCCTCCCACAGCAACTAAAATTTTATCAGCAGTAACTTTACTATTTCCCACTTCTATGGTGTGGGGATCGAGTAATTTTGCATAGTCTCGATAGACTTCAACTTTAGCATTATCTAACATCCGTTCATAAATACCGTTAAGCCGTTGGGTTTCCTGGTTGACTGCAGTGATCATTTTTGACCAGTCTAAGGTACTTTGAACAGGACTCCAACCATACCCTTGCGACTCTTGAAACTGTGCCGGAAAATGGGAGGTATAGACCATCAATTTTTTGGGAACACATCCGACATTAACACAGGTTCCCCCTAAGCGATTATATTCTGCTAATCCTACTTTAGCTCCATATTCAGCGGCACGTCTAGCGGTGGCAACCCCTCCTGATCCTCCACCAATGACGAATAGATCGTAATCATAACTCATAGTAATATAAGGCTCCTGTGGTTATGGGAATTTTCTGGACTTCCCTGAATGTCTGATCTTTTCTATTTTATCTTTGATGGATACCCTTGTTAATGAGGGTTAACCCCCCATTGACGATTCAGAATCAACGATTGTACTATACAAACGTCTAAAATCTAGGATAAAAATTGCCATAAGGGTTTTAGCCACAGTAAAAGAAATAAGGTTACTCAATTGTTGTTTCGGGATCTTGTAAAATATAAGAGGCCATTAAATACGGTCTTTTTTCCTGCCCAAATGGCTCTATTTATAGCTAGTATAATTATGGTTAGTACGAATTTCTCCTCGAATCAATTAAATAAAAAAGCGGAACAAATTTTACGGGGAGCGTTACCTGAATTTTTGGAACATGGCTATGCGAATACCCGAATGGATCAAGTGGCTAAAACCGCAGGGGTTTCTAAACAGACATTATATAGTTATTTTGATGATAAGGAAGGGTTGTTTACTGCTTTAATTCAATATGTTGCTTGTTGCAAGTTTCGCTTAGTTTGGTCCCAACCCTTAGAAGGCGAACCCAGAGAGGTTTTAACTCAATTGGCTAAACGGATCTTATCACAAATTAATGACCCAGATTATCTTTGTTTTGTTCGTTTAATTATCGCTGAGTCAGGGAAACATCCTGAGTTATCTCAATTGTTTTTGCGGAATGTAGCTCAACCTGCGATGGCTATTTTTAGAGGTTATTTACAACAACATCCTGAACTAAAAATTAAAGATACTGAAGTTATTGCTCATATTTTTGTCGGTAGTTTAATCCATCATATTCTCACTCAAAATATGTTATCAGGTAAGGCTATTATTCCTATGGAACCTGAACGATTAATTAGTAATTTAGTGGATTTAATTATTAACTAAATTACTAAAAAGGATTAAGAATAGACGGTGCATTAATGGCAAAGTGTTAATTATTCAAAAACTAAGGGAATACTTAAGCTGTAATAACTTAGCTAGAGTAATGAGCTAAAGTATAGTCATGGTCAATTCCAGGAAACTCCTGAAGCAAAACTATAGTTAATTCAAATAAAAATGAGACAAAACCTATCTCCCTTGTTATTAGTATAATGAGCAAGATGCTCACACTCCCCTGTCTCAAACTTATTTGAAACGACTATATATCTTGCAAGTGATGAAAAAAGTTTAGAATCTATTTTATACCAATTTCAAAAACTTAGACTACAGATATAAATGTTGTAGGGGTCAACGGCCGTTGACCCCTACGAGAATGTGTAGTCAGACTAAGAGAAAATGGTATTATTTATAGCGTTTCTCAGAGTCATGAGGTACACCTAATATTTTAAATCCCACTCCTGACTCCTGACTCCTGACTCCTAAAACTAGAAAAGTCTGAACCTCACAAGACGCGAGAACTGCTATATCTTCCTATCTATTTACCTAATTCTTAGTATTTTAAATCGTTTAATCATTAACAAATAAACAATCCCATAAATCTTCTAACCTTTTGGCAATATGATAAGCTAATAAAGGAGGAACAGCATTACCAACCAGTTTATATCCTTGGCTTGCTGAAAGAGAATAACCTGATTTTTTGTCTCTAACAAACTCAAAATCATCAGGAAAAGTTTGAAGTCTAGCACATTCTCTTACGGTTAATCTTCTCATTATTTTACCTTGATTTAATTCATCTAAATATCTTCCCCCTAACTCTAATGATAGTCTACGATATTCAATATTACCATGATGTTCTGCTCGAATTGTTGGACCTAATCCTTCTAAATTAATCTCAATTTGTCCTTGTCCTTTTTTTAAAAATTTTGCCTTAGAATACTTCATTTGGGATAAATCTTTTGTCTCTTTTTCTGGTTCATTTAGATTTTCTAAAACGCTTTTTGTTGTAGCGTAAGGTTTTAAATTTTGATTCAATAAGTTTTGTTTATCTTCCAAGTTATAATGAGTTACAGGAGGAAAAGGAAAATATTTAAAATACTTAAATTCTCTGTCTAAACTTTGCTTAAATGATAAATTATGTTGATATTCATCTTGAAAAATCTGTAAAGCTTTTCTGTTTAAAACGTCTTTTTTCAGACCGATTAAAAATAGTCTTTCTCGTTTTTGAGGAATACCAAAGTCTGGAGCATATAACACTTTAGGAATTACAAAATAACCTCGATTATAACATTGTTTAAAATCTTGAAAAATCTGTTCTGAGATTGAGAGAGAAGTGATTCCTTTAACATTTTCAGCAACAAAGACTTTGGGGGATATTTTCTCAATTAATTTAATCATCCACTGGTATAAAACCCCTCTATTTTCTTGCAGATGATCTTCATCATCTTCTAAATAATTTCCCGTATGACTTTTATGAGAAAGACAACCTTTTCTTTGACCTGAAACGCTGAAATCTTGACAAGGAAACCCTCCTGTAACAATATCAATATTATCAGGCAACTTAAAATTTTTAGCCTCAGATAATTTAATTATATCTACTAAACTATTTAGGTGAAAAATTTTATTAATGTTTTGTTTACCAAAATAAGACATCCACGCATTATAAGCATATTTTTCAATATCATTAGCAAAAACAATCTCAAAATCAGTATTTTTTAAGAGTACCCATGCTTCTTTTTTTTCATAATCCAATGGGGATTAATCGTTTCATTAATGCAATCTTGATGAACCCAGAAATTACCTTCAAATCCCAGATCCATTCCTCCACAACCAGAAAAAAGAGAAAGAAGACGTTTCATAATTATTGAACTTAAATCAATGAGTATAAATCAATCATAGTCGCTATGGGTTCTCTATTTTCTGACCTGTTATAACCTGTTATATTAATTGGGCAAAAGTTAAGCCAGGGGTTCAACGGTCAGCTTAAAACCGAGGGCTTTGGCAACTTTGGCTACTGTGGCAAAAGTGGGGTTGCCATCAGGAGACAATGCTTTGTATAACCCTTCTCGGCTTAGCCCTGTCTCTCTGGCCAACTGACTCATATTCTTGGCCCGAGCAATGACACCAAAAGCATGAATAATTAAAGCTGGATCATCACCAGCTTCTTCAAGACACGCCTCTAAATACAATTGAATGTCTTCTTCGGTTTTGAGGTGTTCTGCCGAGTCCCAACGAGTAGTTTGAATAGCCATGATTTAATCCTCCAATTGTTTCGCAAGTTTTTTCGCTTTGGTAATATCAGAATTTTGCGAGCTTTTATCGCCACCACATAAAAGTACAACAACTAAGAGTCCACGTTGTACAAAGTACACCCTGTAGCCAGGGCCGTAATGAATACGAAGCTCGCTTACCCCTTCTCCCACTGGACTGACATCGCCAAAGTTACCGATTTCTAGACGGTCAATACGCGCTTGTATACGAGCCTTAGCCCTACGATCTCTTAAACGTTTAAACCAGTTGGCAAATATTTCTGTCTGACGAACTTCGAGCATAGGTTAACTGTATTTCACATACCCAGAATTGTCAACTATAGTTATCAGGTGGGATGATAAGTGGTGAACATTTCTTCTATTGGGACTTTGACAAAAAATGAAGGCAAAAATGGGTGAAAGTTCCTTATATATTCATAGTTTTACCTCGAAAATACTAAACCCTTGGCAAAAGTCAGGACAAAACTAGACAGAATTGGACTTTCTCGCCCCCGTATTTATACTTATTTTTAGTAGGGGTCAACGGCCGTTGACCCCTACTTCTCAAGTCAAAATCACGGTATGATGGAAAGTTGGATTATTCAGTATCAGTGAGGAGGCGACAAACTGGATAACATCGACAACAGATATCTAAATTGAGCTTAATTGAAGACTATTATGGCAGATCAGATTCGTATTTTAATGTGCGCCCCAGACCACTATGATGTAGATTATGTGATCAATCCTTGGATGGAAGGGAATATACATAAATCAACCCGCGATCGCTCAGTAGAACAATGGAACCAACTACATCACGCCATCAAAGAACGGGCGATCGTAGAATTAGTAGAACCCCAAAAAGGCTGGCCTGACATGGTATTTACCGCCAACGCAGGACTCGTGTTAGGGGATAATGCCATCGTCAGTCGTTTTTATCATAAAGAAAGACAAGGAGAAGAACCCTACTTCAAAGAATGGTTTGCTGCCAATGGGTTCAACGTTTTTGAACTGCCCAAAGACTTACCCTTTGAAGGTGCAGGAGACGCTTTATTTGATCGGGAAGGCCGCTGGTTATGGGCCGGATATGGATTTAGATCCGAGTTAGACTCCCATCCGTATATAGCGCAATGGTTAGACACAGAAGTATTATCCCTACGTCTTATTGATGAACGCTTCTATCATCTCGATACCTGTTTCTGTCCTCTCACTGGCGGTTATTTACTCTACTATCCCCCTGCGTTTGATTCCTATTCTAATCGCTTAATAGAACTACGTATCCCCGAAGAAAAGCGCATTGTTGTCGAAGAACCAGATGCCGTAAAATTCGCTTGTAACGCGGTTAATATTAACCACACCATCATCATGAACCAAATAAGCGAAAGCTTACAACAACGGTTAAATGATGTGGGTTTTGAAGTGGTACAAACCCCTTTATCTGAGTTTCTCAAAGCAGGTGGGGCAGCCAAATGTTTAACCCTACGAGTCAATGAACCCGTTTTAGAAGATGTTCATGCGAAAACCCCCGTTGAAAGTCGTACCATTCAACTAACCGGACACCTCTTAGATGCTGGTATCATGAACAAAGCCCTAGATAACATTGTAGAAAATGGGGGCAGTTTCAAGGTACTTAACTTTGAGTTAGGAATCGAAAGACAAAGCACATCAGCAGCACAAGTTCGCGTCTCTGCACCGGATCACGATGTCATGGAAGAAATTATGACACAATTAATTGATCTTGGTGCTGTTGCGCCTCCTCAAGAAGTGTGTGACATCAACACCGAAACCGTTGCTAAAGCAGGTGTAGCACCGGATGACTTCTATGTAAGTACCATTTATCCAACAGAAGTACGGGTTAACTGCGAATGGGTTAAAGTCCAAAATCAGCGCATGGATGCTGCTATTGTGGTTGATCCCCAAAATATGAGCGCAGAATGTAAGTTATTACGGGATCTCGCCGTGGGAGATCATGTCATGGTGGGAGTTGAAGGTATTCGTACTATCAGACAAGCGGGCGATCGCGATCAACGCAACGCTAAACAAGAGTTTACCTTTATGGGATCTGGGGTTTCCAGCGAACGTCGGGTAGAATTATTAGTAGAACAAATTGCCTGGGAAATGCGTCAAGTGCGGGATCAAGGGGGCAAAGTCGTTGTTACCGCAGGTCCTGTGGTCATTCATACTGGTGGGGCGCAACACCTGGCCAAATTAATCAGAGACGGTTATATTGATGCTTTATTAGGAGGGAATGCGATCGCTGTTCATGATATTGAACAGGCCATGATGGGAACCTCTCTAGGAGTGGATATGCAAAGAGGAGTCCCTGTCAGTGGGGGCCACCGTCATCACCTCAAGGTTATTAACACAGTACGCCGTTATGGTAGCATTGCCCAAGCCGTAGAACAAGGAGCGATCGCCAAAGGGGTGATGTATGAATGCGTTAAGAATAACGTTCCCTTCGTCTTAGCTGGTTCGATCCGTGATGATGGACCCTTACCAGACACAGAAATGGATTTAATTAAGGCACAAAGTCGCTATGCTGAGTTAATTCAAGGCACAGACATGATTTTGATGTTATCCACCATGTTACATTCTATTGGCGTGGGTAATATGACTCCTGCCGGGGTGAAAATGGTTTGTGTGGACATTAACCCTGCTGTGGTCACCAAATTAAGCGATCGGGGTTCTGTGGAGTCTGTGGGTATCGTTACCGATGTCGGTTTATTCCTCAGTTTACTGATACAACAGTTAGATAAGTTAACCCATCCTTATCCTATGGTTTCAGCCGTTTAGCTATTTGTAGGGTGGGCAATGCCCACCCTACTATTGATATAGTAATTTGATATAGTAATGATATTTGAGTTTCTTATTCCCCAACGGCCTGTATCACTACAAACTAAAAATAGAAGCAACTTGCAAGCTTGGAAAGCTTTTGTTAAAGCTGAAGCAGCAAAAACTTGGAACCGAACAGTATTATCAGAAGATTTAGATTTGCATCTTACATTAGTTTATTTATATGACACTGCTCCTGTTGATATAGATAATATAATTAAACCAATACAAGATGCCTTAGTTGGTTTAATTTATCAAGATGATCAACAAATCACAGATGTTCAGGCACATCGTCGACATTTAAAAGGAACCTTTGATATTTTAAACTGTCCTGATCTATTACTTCAAGGAATTGATATTGGTTCTGAATGTGTTTATGTAAGAATATGTCAATCTAAAACTTTGAGAGTTATTTATGAATGCTGAAACAATTAGAAATCAACATAGTCAACTAGAAAACAGGATTGCTCAAAAATATAGAGAACAGGGGTATGAAGTATGGATTGAACCTGATGCTGTTCCTTTTGATTTAAGTGGATATCGACCTGATTTAGTGGTTAAAAAATCTGAGCATGAAGGTTATATTATCGAAATCAAATCCCAATCTTCAAAACAGATTACTATAGATAGATATAAAGAAATAGCTGAAATAGTTGCTCAACATTCAGGGTGGCGTTTTTTATTGATTACAGGAGACGATCAAGTTCCCATTAATCCCAGTAATGGAAATCCTTTACTATCTTGGGAACAAATTATCAAGAAAAGAAAAACTGTTGATAATCTTATTAGATTAGAAGATCAAGAAAGTGCTTTTTTAGTATTATGGATAATTTTGGAAGTTTTACTTCGTAAACAAGCGGAAGAAGTATCTATTCCTATTGAAAGATTTAGCCCAGTATGTCTTATTAACCATCTTTATTCTCAAGGAGAAATTTCCATAGAACAATATAATCTAGCTATGAAATTATCGAAAATTAGGAATCAGATTGTACATGGATTTCAAACATTAGAACTTAATCAAGAAATTTTATCTCAACTCACACAACTTGTTGATCAATTAATAGGCTGATGTTTCCCAATAGAATCGTAGTTTAAAAAGAAGACTGGAAAAACGATTTATAAGAAGCTTTTGAATCTGCTATTTTTGCTGCAAGTATAGAATTTTTGGAGGTAAATATAATTCTTTTAGACTAAGATAAAATGTTAATAAAAGTCAGATAAAAAAGAAAAATTATGCTTTATTGAAGATGACTTATACTTATTAAAAACAATAATTAGAGAAGCAATTAATCATCAATTATCTCAATTAACAGGAGGAGAAAACTGACTCAATTAAGACTATTATTATATTCAATTATCAAGAATCCAGATGATTGCATTTTCAAGATATAATGATTAGGGTCAGTTATAAGCATCAAGTCTATGTCAAACGACTCTCCTTCCCCTGCATTAACACAAGAACCCAGATACGAACCCGCCGCCGTTATTCCTGTCAAACGAGACTCTTCTATCATCAACTGGTTAGAAGCAACGAATCGTCTTATTTACCGTGAACAGGAAGAGGTAAAAACCCCTGTTGAAGAAGATGCAGAAATTTCTGATTTAATTGATGTCGACGATAGTTACGATGATGACGATGATATCAGTTTAGACGATGAAGATTAATCACCAAAATTAGATCAAGGATAAGGGGAACAATTATCTGAGTTCCCCTTTCATTGCATCTAAATGGTGTTCAGTTTGTAATGGTATAACTTCCGTGGTGGACGCAAAATTTTTTCCTTCAATATCCCTAAGCAAACCATCAGGCAATCAGTTATTGGTCTTACTCACTGTGTTGCTGTTGGTTCTTGTCCTTGGTTATGCCCAATTATCGGGTCAATTAACTACCTTTAGTTTGATATTATTACTACCCTGGGCAGTATCAGCCATCCTGACTGGTATTCTGGGTTATCTGGCTGTTCCTTTCTTACGACGGTTGAAAGCAGGGCAAATCATTCAAGAAGATGGGCCCCAAAGTCATCTAGTAAAAAAAGGAACACCAACAATGGGCGGGATTTTTTTCGTTCCCGTAGCTGTGGGAATAGCCTTAGTGGGATCGCAATTTGCCCCTGCTACCATAGCAGTGTCTCTCGTCACCCTAGGTTATATGGTAATTGGCTGGGTAGATGATTGGCAAATTCTGCGACAACAATCTAATAAAGGGTTGACCCCCCGCATGAAACTCCTTTTACAAATTGCGATCGCCTCTCTATTTTGTCTCTGGATGGTTTGGACTCAACCGGCTAACATTACCAATGTGGTGCTACCGGGAAGTCTAATCTTACCTTTAGGCCCATTATTTTGGGTTTTAGCAGGATTTGTCCTAGTGGCTGAAAGTAATGCCACTAACCTCACTGATGGGATCGATGGGTTAGCCGGCGGAACCGTGTCTTTAGCCTTTCTGGGGTTAGGTTTGATGGTGGCTTCAGACACACCAGAATTAGGAATTTTCTGTGCTTGTATGAGTGGGGGATGTTTAGGGTTTATTCTTCATAATCGCAATCCTGCTAGTGTTTTTATGGGGGATACCGGCTCTCTGGCCTTAGGGGGTTCTTTAGCTGCAGTGGGCCTTCTCAGTGGTCATTTATGGGGACTGTTTATCCTCAGTGGTATTTTCTTTGTGGAGTCTCTGTCAGTAATCGCTCAGGTGAGCTATTATAAAGCGACCAAAGGACCCGATGGTCAAGGAAAAAGACTCTTAAAAATGGCCCCCCTACACCACCATCTAGAATTAACGGGTTGGTCTGAAACACAAATCGTAGGCATTTTTTATCTAGTGAATACAGGGTTAGGGATTCTGGCCTTAATTTCGCCGTGACATCCTCCCCACCCAGATCACAGATTATAGGAATTTAACGGCAGAACTTTCTAAGTCAACTTCGTCTCCTGTGATGATGGCCATTACATCTTGCTTATTTCCGTCTTGATAAGGAAGAGCATTGCCACTGACTCCCATCTGTTTGTAGGTTAGCATATTATATAAATCGCCTTTTCCATGAACTTGCAAACCATCCCCTTGTTGGGGGTTGAATCCTTGGATAAGGGCAAAATCATCGTACCCATTCTGATGGGAATAGCCTTGGGTTTTATCCCCTAAGATAAACCTATCTGCGCCGGAAGTTCCCTTTTCTCCCAGTAATGGACGATCTGCATTAACTCCTGTGAGATCAATTCCCATCTTTTGGGAAATCAAGTCTAAAATCGTTGGCTCAGTTTCTATAGTAATGTTATTTTGAGGAACAGAATTCGTGGCCATTTCAGAGATAACAAGATTACGAAATTGACTGGAAGATCCCAAATTAGCATCATCATCATTCATAAACACTAAGCGATCAAATGTCTTGTTACCCCCCAATAACTCTCCCACCTGGATGCTATATTGTTGCCAACCCTCCCCACTGTAATTATTGAAAGTTTGATTGGCAAAGGTTTGAGTTCCGTAGAGTTGAAAGAAAGTGTTAGTATTATCAAAAAGATTATCATTATTATCTAAACCAATGCCCTGAATTTCTCCTTGAGCATCACTGCGAAACTCAAAGGTAATTATCG
>JBFRWG010000148.1:0-102822 GCA_051439445.1 Crocosphaera sp. | reverse complement strand
GTATAAGAGACAGCCTGAAGCGATCGCCATTCAATTGCGTGCTGATAAAAACTTAGATCCTGCGATCGCCAATGCTTTAGCATCTTTGGTCAAAGCAGCGTATAACGATATGATTTCTAAACCAGAGTATACTTTAGAAGAATTATTGGCAGGAGCAAGCAGTGAAGATTTTAAAGGTGAATATGATTGGGGAGAAGTTGTAGGTGAAGAAATCTGGTAATGAAAAAAATCTTTATATTCCTAGTCGCGGTGATATTGTTTGCTTAGACTTCGATCCTCGCACGGGAAGGAAACAGACAGGACATGGACTAGCGATCGTTATTTCACCAATAGAATTTAATGGGTTATCTTCTCTAGTTTTTGTATGTCCCATCACCAGTAAAGTGAAAGGTTTTAGTTTTGAAGTGCCTTTGACAACAAAAACAAAAATAGAAGGAGTCGTTTTAATTCATCATTTTAGAAGTGTGGATTGGAGAACCCGAAAAATCAAATTTATCGAACAAGCACCCGCTTCAGTCATCAATGAAATTTGTGCTAAATTAAAACCTCTGATTTTTGTAACTTAATCATCGTAAAAGTAGTAATGGGATTAATTGAAAGTTTAACTACTGAAAATAGAAAAAGATTAGAAGCGATCGCTACTGAAAATCGAAACACTCTAGGCTTTAAAGCTTATGAAAGATTACCAGCAGAAGTTTTAGCAAAGCATTTTCAAGCAACAATTTTTACTGCGGAAACAGTACCCAACACAGAATCAGAACAAGTCAAAATATTATGTAATAGCGATAATTGGTCGGCAGGAATTATTAGGACAAAACCAGTTTGGATTGTTCATAATTCCCGTCATACACCAGTACGCAAACAGTCTAATTTAATGCACGAATTTGCTCATATTATTTTAAAACATAAAATGGTTGGTTACGACCCTAAAACTGGACTTCCTCAACGTCGACAACAAGATGAAGATGAAGCAGTATATTTAGGCGGATGTTTGCAAATTCCCAGACGGGGTTTACTGTGGGCAAAGCAAAAACAGATGAATTTGTCTGAGGTTGCCTTTCATTTCAATGCAAGCGAAGAAATGGTCAGATTTCGCAGTAACGTTAACGGTATTCTTTTTAATTGTTAGTGGAGTAATTTAGTAACTAGAACACTTTTTCTGGTGAATATCTAGCTTAGTTAGGCATTCATTAAGCTGTTGTTTAATTAATGACTTATCTAAATTACGCCCGATGAATACAAGCTCATTTTTTGGATGAGTTGTCCAATCATCAGCTTGGAGATCGTAGCGAGGTCCACTCAGTTGAAAAATATGTCGCGCAGGACTTTCTTGAAACCATAGTATACCCTTGGCACGAAATATATTACTGGATAATTGTTCAGATAAAAAATGTTCAAATTTTTGAATTTCAAAAGGGCGATCGCTTTGAAAAGAAAGAAAATTAAAGCCATCGGTTTCTAAATGATTGTTAAAAGCAGATTTGTTGCGTCTAAATTCAGGAATCTCAGCTTGATAATTATCTGTTTGAGTTAAACCAATATCTAAAATTAAAGGTAAAGCTACTTGGCTATATTCGCTCTTTAAAATTCTAAATCCTGGTTTAATGTCTTTAATAAATGCTTCTAATTCGCTAATTTTTTCTTGAGTTGCTAAGTCAATTTTATTTAAAATAACCATGTCAGCATATCTAATTTGTCTTAAAGCTGCATCACTATCAAAATGTTTGGCATCAAAAGCAGCAGCATCAACTACTGTGATGATAGCATCAAGACGAGTTAAAAACTTTAACTCTGTACTAAGAAAAGTCATGATAATTGGAAATGGATCTGCCAATCCTGTTGTTTCAATGACTAAATAATCTATTTTTTCTTCTCTTTCTAAAACTTGATAGACAGTATTAACAAAACCATCATTGATAGTGCAACAAATACAACCATTCCCTAATTCGATCATATCTGATTCCACGGAAATAAGCAGTTGCTCATCAATATTAATATCACCAAATTCATTGACTAACACCGCTATTTTCAGGTTATCTTTATTCTGTAAAATTTGATTGAGTAAAGTCGTTTTGCCACTACCTAAGAAACCAGTAATTATCGTTACTGGCATTCCACTTTTCGGTAAAGATGGCAGTGCATCGGATAGGTCAAAGTTTAGACGAGTCATAGTCTTAAGTTAATTCGTTTATGGATATTTCGATAATGATTATCAATTTACGCTATTATGATAATGATTATCATTCTAATAATTTACCAGTGGTTAGTCAGTTAACTCATTCTCCCTTACCAATCGCCAACCCAGAACAACTAGAGCGCATTCGTCACACTTGCGCCCATGTCATGGCAATGGCAGTACAAATCCTATTTCCAGAGACAAAAGTTACCATTGGACCCACTACAGATACAGGTTTTTATTATGATTTCGATCGCCCACAACCGTTTGCCCCTGAAGATTTGAAAAAAATTAGCAAGCAAATGCGCTTTATTATTAAAGCTAATTTGCCCATTATTCGTGAAGAGATCACTAGGGAAGAAATTAAAGCCGAAATCGAACAGTTAGGCGAACCTTATAAACTAGAGATTTTAGATAGCATCCCTGAAGGAGCAATCATTACTCGTTACTATATCGGCAGTCCCGACGGTGGTAGATTACCCAATGTCGGAGAAAAGCTCAAAACTGCTTTACCGGAACCCTCCTTAATTAAACCCATCAAAATTCCGGCTACGGTATCTTGGTGGGATCTCTGTGCAGGACCCCATATTAATTATACAGGAGAAATTAACCCAAATGCTTTCGCTTTAGAAAGCGTCGCTGGGGCATACTGGCGGGGAGATGAAACCAAAGCCCAATTACAACGCATTTATGGGACTGCTTGGGAAACACCCGAACAACTAGACGCTTATTTACAACAACAGGAAGAAGCGAAACGCCGAGATCATCGCAAACTAGGAAAAGAGTTAAAGCTATTTAGCATTCAAGAAAATGCTGGTGGTGGTTTGGTATTTTGGCATCCTCGCGGTGCAACAATGCGCTACATCATTGAAGATTATTGGCGTAAGGCTCATTTAGATGCAGGTTATGAACTCCTATATACTCCCCACATTGCTAATTTAGAATTGTGGAAAACATCGGGGCATTTTGATTTTTATCGGGAAAATATGTTCGATTCAATGGAGATTGAGCAACAAGCTTATCAAATCAAACCTATGAATTGTCCTTTTCACGTTTTAACTTATAAAAGTGACCTCCATTCCTATCGAGAATTCCCTTTGCGCTGGGCAGAATTAGGCACAGTATATCGTTACGAACGTTCTGGGGTTCTACATGGTTTGATGCGAGTACGGGGTTTTACTCAAGATGATGCTAATATTTTCTGTTTACCCACACAAATTGCCAAAGAAATTCTTGGTGTACTAAATTTAACAGAAAAGATTCTTTCGGATTTTGGTTTTAAAGACTATGAGGTCAATCTTTCCACTCGCCCAGATAAGTCAGTGGGGACAGATGAAGGTTGGGAGTTGGCAACTCAGGCTTTAGTAGAAGCGTTAAATAGCAAAGGTTGGGACTATATTGAAGATAAGGGAGGCGGTGCTTTCTATGGTCCTAAAATCGATATCAAAATTAAAGATGCCATTGGACGGACTTGGCAATGCTCCACTATTCAGGTCGATTTTAACCTACCAGAACGCTTTGACATGGAATATGTAGCTGTTGATGGTTCTCGTCAACGTCCTATTATGATTCATCGGGCAATTTTTGGATCTTTAGAGCGTTTTTACGGAATTTTAATCGAAAATTATGCAGGGGATTTTCCGTTATGGTTAGCACCTATCCAATTACGTTTATTACCAGTCAGTGAAGCCCAAAGAGAATATGGGGAAGCAGTAGTTGCTACCCTAAAACAGGCTGGTTATCGGGTAGAAATAGACTGCACGGAGGAACGTTTGGGTAAACAAATACGGAAGGCCGAACTAGAAAAAATTCCTGTGGTAGCCATAGTTGGAAACAAAGAAGTTGAAACTCAAACTTTGAGTATTCGTACTCGCCAACAGGGAGATATTGGGACGATGACTTTGACTGAGTTAAAAGAGAGTTTGGCAGAGGTTTTAGTTAATAAGACTAAAATTTAGGGGATATCCCAAGCAAAATATTTTATCCTAATGTCGCCATTCACCCCTAAAGTTATACAACTTAGGGATCAATGGCGACCAAAATATAAACCGCGAAGCGTCCGTTAAGCTAACCAACAAACCCCATTAGCTTCGGCTAAGTCTCTCATAAAAGCGAGTGCGTAATTTGTCGTTGCACGGCATAAGTAGCAGTACGACCCCGGTGCAACGCACAGCACCTAGGGAACACGCACCAAGAGAAGACGCACTCAAGTCAGAAACTATTGTTAGCTTGATTTTTTTTATTTTTTTGAGCCAACTTACGTTTAAAAGATGCACCAAATCCAAGGGCAGCTCCTGCTCCTAAAATCGTTAAAGGTTCGGGTACAGCAGTGCTAACATTGATGGCGTTCCCATTGATTCGTTCCTCTCCAATGTGGTCAAAACGAATATTCAAGCTAGACATCCTTTGAGTAGAACTAATAGACCAATCTAACTGATTACCAATTATGTTGTCTTTAGGATAAGTCCATTCAACAGTATTGCCACCCACAGTAGCACTAATATCAATGTCACCTGGATCATCAACCGTCCAAGAACCTGAAGCAGCATCTAAGGTCCACTGATCAGGAAACCCACTTTGTATATTTGTTAAGGTTGATTGTTCGGTGATTTTTACCAAAGGGGCTATTCCGTTAAAAATAACTTGTACTTCAGTGTAACCACCCCTCTCTAGATTCACTGTAATAAAGTCTCCTGCATCATTTCCTCGTGGATAAGTCTCACTTATTAAATTTTTATCCACTAAGATAACGTCAAAAGTTCCTAATTCAGTAGTTCCATCAAAATAAGATATCCCACTTAAGAGAGTCGTTCCATTAGGGGTTGTATCAGTGATTGAGGAAATACCACTCAAATCAAGTCCTGTAAATGTCACAGCCGAAGCTGAATCAGTTGTTCCTAGAACGGTTAGTGAGGCGATCGCAGCAGTAGTTGAAGCTAAAGCAAGAGAGGTCATACATAAGTTATTTTTACCCCCCCCCGACAATCAATAAGTTTTGCTAAACTCATAAGCAATGATAGTTATCTAAAAATGAGTACACCTTCTAGAATACAAAGGCGATGTTATTTTTCATGTATAACTTCATGTATAACTTCAGTGAACTACCCCAACTTACTTTGTTGAAGTTGGGATTATGATCTATTCTCTAAGCAGTTGCTGCCGCGAGTATGGCACTATAGATCCCAAATGGGTTCTATATACGGTAGGGTTTTTCAATTTCTTCATTTTCTTCATGGGGAATCTATCTTAATATGCAAAAAGAAGACTTCCATTAAACTGAGCTTGTTAACGGCGAGATGACTCGTGCCTACTTTTGGCAAGGTTTCCTCGCAGAGTTCGCTTGTCTAAATATGGTCTTGTTTTTGGGTTAAATTTAGGAAAAAAAAGTATGTCATTATCAAAAGATTTGGCAATCTCAAGTTGGTTTAAATTTTTCACTTCAATTTGGAACACAAAGAAATTAATCTCTTTGATTTCTGTCACAGCTTTGTTAATTGCTATTACGCCTCTATCTAGTTTTGCTCAAACGGAAAAAGCGGAAAAAGAGGTAGCAAAAACAACTGATATCTGGCTAAATACAGTTACTTCTGGTTCTCAGCAAGTAGTAGATGAGGTAGTAGCTTTATATGCAGAAAATGGAGTTTTGTGGGGGACTGTCTCCGAGCAAGTAAGGGATACCCCCGCAGAAATCCGCGATTATTTTGAATATTTTGCCAAGCTTCCCAAATTGAGCGTTAGTTCATATAAAGGTTGCGTAAGAATGTACGATGAAAATCTTGCTATTAACACTGGCTATTATACTTTCACCTATAGTAAAAACGGTCAAACCAAAGCAGTACCGGCACGCTATAGTTTTGTCTATCAGAAAGACGGAAATAATCAATGGGAGATTATCGAACATCATTCATCTGCTTTGCCTGAAGCTCCCGAAGCATTGCAGAAAGTTAGTGCAAATCAAGACGCTTGTGAAAATGGGTTATTGGTACAAAGATAAATAAAAGCTAATTTTGCCAAGCTATAGCAATCAGTTGTGAGAATTAAGTCTGAGTAGAAGGTAACAGGAAATAGGAACAAAGATATTTCATAAATCATGATTATGATTGCTATAGTTATTTGGTACAAATATAATAGACTGGACAGAGAGTCTAGATGATGCGATCGCTAATAAGTCTAATATTTAGATTTTTTAGTCTGATATTGTAAATTAGTAAAGCATCAACGTAACTATATCCCCTAAGTAAAAATGTTAACTATTGGAACACAAAAAAGCGATCGCATTAGCACAATTACTAATACAACTTGGGCTGAATATATTAGTTTAAATTTGCCCAGTAAAAGAGTCTCATTTCGCAATGGAGTTATTACTATAGTGTCCCCAGGACGTAACCATGAATTGATTGGTGATTATATCAGGTTGATTATTTTGGCCTATTGTCGTAATCTTAATATTCCTGTTTTCACCTTTAATCAAACTACTCTTAAAGAAGAGGGAAAAGAAGGAAAAGAACCTGATGTTGCTTACTGTTTTGAGATAGATAAAGAGAAGCCAGATTTGGCAGTAGAAATAAATCTCACATCAGGGAGTATCGACGATTTAACCAAATATCAATACTTAAAAATCCCTGAAGTTTGGCTGTGGGAAAACAATAAAATTAGATTCTTTGTTTATCGTGATTCAGGATATTTAGAATTAAAAACAAGCAATTCTCTGCCTAACTTAAACAGCGATAAGGTTACAAAAATTGTCAATAGTTGTTTTGGAAAAAGTGTTTTAGAAGTAGAAAAATATTTTTCTTAAAAATTAATTTAAAAATAAAAAAATGAACAAAAATGAATCTTTACTCCCCTTAAAAATTGCCGTACTAACAGTTTCTGACACAAGAACAGAAGCTGATGATAAATCGGGCAAAATATTAGTGGATAATTTAACCACAACAGGTCATTCGTTAGCAGAAAAAATTATCGTTCCTGATAACATTTATCAAATTCGTGCTGTAATATCTAGATGGGTTGCAGATGAATCTGTCCAAGTAATTTTAACCACTGGTGGTACAGGAGTTACAGGAAGGGATGGGACACCAGAAGCAATTAATCAACTCTTAGACAAAGAAATTGAGGTGTTTGGTGAGATATTTCGCATGATTTCCTATCAAGAAATTAAAACATCTACCATTCAGTCTCGATGTTTGGCTGGCGTGGCTAATGGGACTTATCTCTTTTGTTTACCTGGTTCTAGTGGTGCTTGTCAAACAGGATGGAGTATTATCAAAGAGCAACTTGATTCTCGCCATCGTCCTTGTAATTTGGCTCAATTGATACCGAGATTGACCGAGACTTAGAGATGATAAGGCGTTCGCTCTGTTACTACTGCTCGGCCAGTATCAGCGATCGCTTGAAAAAGTTAATATCAGAATTTATTTGTGTCTAAACTTATCTTACACGCAATCGATCAATTCAAGGTAGTCAAAGGGTTTTGGCGACGCATTAGTAAAAGAAAAATTAAACTTACCTAAGACAGATTTTTAAAAAATGAATGAACAGACTTATTTACCCCTTTTTATCCTTATTGATGGTCATTCTTTAGCTTTTCGAGCTTATTATGCTTTTGCCAAAGCAAGGAAAGGGCCTTTAAGAACATCAACAGGTATTCCTACTAGTGTTTGTTTTGGTTTTCTTAACTCTTTAGTTCAAGTCATTAAGTCTGAAAAACCTCAATATATCGCCATTGCTTTTGATAGTAAAGAACCCACATTTCGCCACGAAGCAGACGTTAATTATAAAGCAGATAGAAAAGAGACACCAGAGGATTTTATACCCGATATTCAGAACTTACAACGGTTGTTAGAAGCCTTAAATTTAACTATCATAACAGCCCCTGGATACGAAGCAGATGATGTCTTAGGAACAGTAGCAACCCAAGCAAGTGAAGCAGGATATAAAGTTAAAATTGTCAGTGGCGATCGGGATCTCTTTCAATTAGTGAATGATGCCAATAATATCAGTGTTTTATATTTAGAAAGAAATGCGGTCAAAAGTTCATCAGGAGAGGGTTATACAGAGTTTGACCTAGAAAGTGTTACTGTGAAAATGGGCGTTAAACCCACTCAAATTATTGATTATAAAGCGTTATGCGGTGACAAGTCAGATAATATTCCAGGGGTAAGAGGAATAGGAGAAAAAACAGCAGTTAAATTATTGAATGAATATGGAACCCTTGAAGCAATTTATAATCACATTGAGCAAATCAAAGGAGCCAATAATAAAAAATTAAAAGAAGGGCAAAAAGAAGCTGAACATTCCCAGTATTTAGCAAAAATTGTTACCGATGCTCCCTTATCTTTTCAAATCGAAAATTGTGAACTGAAAGGGTTTAATATTCCTGTAGTCAAACCCATATTAGAAGAATTAGAACTCAAAAAGTTTATTAAAGACATTAATCAATTACAAGAAAATTTTGGAGGCAATATTACCTTAGAAATCCAAGAAAAAACTGATAATAATGAACCTCATCAACTCTCAATTTTTGATGATCTATCTTCTCAGGTTGCCATAGTCAACTCAGTTAAAGATGAGAATAAAGAACCTTTAATTAAACCGATTATTATTAGAGAAATAGACCAATTAACAGAATTAGTTGAGCAACTCTTAAAGTACAATAATCCTAATATTCCTGTTGCTTGGGATACAGAAACAACAGCTTTAAACCCTAGACAAGCTGAGTTAGTTGGTATTGGTTGTTGTTGGGGAGATAAACCCACAGATATTGCTTATATTCCTATGGGACATAAAGAAGGAAAACAACTAAAAAAAGAGCAAGTCTTAGATACATTAAGATCCATTCTAGAAAGTAGTAACTATCCTAAAGTTTTTCAGAATACTAAATTTGATCGACTTATTTTTAAACATCAGGGAATTAACTTAGAGGGTGTGGTTTTTGATACCATGTTAGCTAGTTATGTTTTACATCCGCAGAAAAGTCATAAATTAAGTGAGTTATGTGAACAATATTTAGACGGTATTACCTCTCAAAACTATGAAGACTTAGGAATAGGTAAAAAACAAACGATTGCGGACTTAGATATTGATACAGTTGCTCAATATTGTGGAATGGATGCTTATGGAACATTTTTGTTAGTTAACCCTTTGAAAAATGAACTAGAGCAAGCTCCGAGTCTAGAAAAGCTATTATTAGAAGTTGAACAACCCCTAGAAGCTGTTTTATCTCTCATGGAAGATACTGGTATTCTCATTGATACTGAATATCTAAGAAAGTTATCGAAACAACTGGAAGAAGACTTAGTGAGTTTAGAAGAAAAAGCTTATCAAGCAGCAGGAGAAACCTTTAAATTAGGATCGCCCAAACAATTAGGAGAAATTTTGTTCGAGAAACTCAAATTAAATCGAAAGAAATCTCGTAAAACAAAAACAGGTTATTCTACCGATCATGCTACCTTAGAAAAATTACAAGGGGATCACCCCATCATTGATTATATTTTAGAATATCGAACCTTATCTAAACTAAAATCTACCTATATTGATGCGTTACCTGAATTAGTCGATACAAAAACACAGCGAATACATACGAATTTTAATCAGTCTGTAACTGCCACAGGTAGACTATCTTCCTCTAATCCTAATTTACAAAATATTCCCATTAGAACAGAATTTTCTCGTCAAATCAGACAAGCATTTATTCCACAACAAGACTGGTTATTAGTTTCTGCTGATTACTCCCAAATTGAGTTAAGAATATTAGCCCATTTAAGTCAAGAAACTGTTTTGTTAAACGCTTATCAAAATGCAGAAGATGTTCACGCCGTCACAGCTAAACTATTACTTGACAAAGAAAAAATAACACCCCAGGAAAGAAATTTAGGCAAAACAATTAACTTTGGGGTAATTTATGGCATGGGGGCGCAAAGATTTGCTAGAGAAACGGGTATTTCTGCAACAGAAGGCAAAGAATTTATCAGTAAATATCGTCAAAGGTATGCAAAAGTATTTGAGTATTTAGAGCATACCAAAAAACAGGCGATCGCCCAAGGATATGTAACCACAATTTTAGGGAGGAGACGTTATTTTAACTTTTCAAGCGATAGTTTATATCATTTCAGAGGTCATGATCCCCATCAAATTGATCTCAATCAATTAAATATCAATTATAATGATTCTCAACTCTTAAGGGCTGCTGCTAATGCTCCTATTCAGGGATCGAGTGCCGATATTATTAAAATTGCTATGGTAAAAATGCAAGAGATTTTAAATCAATATCAATCCAATTTATTGCTGCAAGTTCATGACGAATTAGTCTTTGAAATACCTCCTAAAGAATGGCAAGAATTGGGTGAAAAGATTCAAAAAATCATGGAAAATGCAGTTAAATTAACTGTTCCTTTATTAGTAGAAATTCATCAAGGGAGAAATTGGATGCAGGCCAAATGAAATTTCAATCCATAGAATTATCTATAAATCGAAAAAGTATTTCCCAATCAAACTTGCTATTAGAGATGCAATAATTTCTAATATAAAGCCATTAAGCAAAAGACTTCTTAGCTTTTGATATTTATCATAAGTTTTTATATAATACCCCCAATAAAAATTATAACTAGGATAGATAATATAAATTAAATATGCTAAGGGTTTTGAAATTGAAAAAGGTACAATGTATGAGACACAAATTAAGATATTCTGCTTAAATTTTTAGGTTTCAAGAAAAAACCTGACTCGTAAGGTATATAACCAGTATCAGTAGCACTTTTAGTCATACTTTTTTATATATCAATTGACCTGATCAAATTATTATAAAAGTATTGATCACACAAGTATAGTTCGTAGTTATTAGGGAACGGGAGTTCGATAAAACATAAAATCGATGATTTAAGAGTCACATCGTTAACTCGAAATCCTGATTCTTTGGTTAAAAATATTCCAACTCCGAACTCCGAACTCACATTTAGGAAATGCTCCGTCGTAACCCACCATCTCAACCCACAATATAATCTCAGATACCCTAGTCCAAAAAAGTTGCCAAACTAGACCAAGCCTTGCTATAATATTGAATCCGATAGCAATAATCATCAATCTACCTAGTAAACCCCTTCTGGACAAAGACTGTGGCCAATATAAAGTCTGCACTAAAACGGATTAAAGTAGCTGAACGTAACCGCCTTCGTAACAAAAGCTATAAGTCGGCGGTGAGAACCCTCATGAAAAAATACTTCCAAGCAGTAGAAGAATATGCTGCCTCTCCCACCCCAGAAAATCAAACTGTGGTGGAACAAACCATGTCAGCCGCTTATAGTAAGATCGATAAGGCTGTCAAACGAAATGTATTACACCGTAACAATGGTGCCAGGAAAAAAGCTCGTTTAGCCAAAGCCTTAAAAAAAGTTGCTCCTGCTGCCTCATAAATGAGTGGAACTTCGGTAAAATGAAGTCTTGTTGGCTGTAACAACCAGGCGTATCTACCCCTTGTCAAGCTTCGATGATGATAACTCGAAAATCATTAACACAGTCGGTAAAATTGATAGAGATCAGAGTAATCATCTTTTAAGGGTAAATTTAAAAACAACCCCTAAAAGAAAAAATATCGATCAGCGACTGGTATGACCCAAGCAGAGGAGGCAGATGCAACTAATAGACACCCATGTTCATATTAACTTTGATGTGTTTGAGTCTGATCTCGAAGACATCAAAACTCGTTGGCAACAAGCAGAAGTTGTCCATTTAGTGCATTCTTGCGTAGAACCCAAGGAATTTAAAAGTATTCAGGGATTAGCCGATCGCTTTGGCAACTTATCCTTTGCGGTTGGGTTACACCCCTTAGATGCTCATAAATGGACAGAACAGACAGCAACAGATATCTATGACTACGCCACCTCAGATCAACGAGTCGTGGCCATTGGCGAAATGGGGTTAGACTTCTATAAAGCCGATAACCAACAGCAACAACACCAAGTTCTAGAAGAGCAACTCACCATTGCCCACCAACTAAAAAAACCCGTCATCATCCATTGTCGAGACGCAGCCGAAAGTCTAAAAGCCAGTTTAGAACAATTTTGGCAAAAAAACGGTCCCGTTGCAGGGGTGATGCACTGCTGGAGTGGGACACCAGAAGAAACAAAATGGTTCTTAGACCTAGGATTTTATATTAGTTTTAGTGGAGTTGTCACCTTCAAAAACGCCAAAACCATCAAAGAAAGTGCCAAAATGGTTCCCAGCGATCGCCTATTGGTGGAAACAGACTGTCCCTTTTTAGCCCCTGTTCCCAAACGAGGAAAACGCAACGAACCAGCCAACGTGCGTCATGTAGCTGAATTTTTGGCTAAATTACGCAATGTCCCCTTAGAAACTTTAGCCCAACAAACCACCCAAAACGCTTGTCAACTCTTCAACCTATGTCTAGGGGAGAAGCAGTGATTATCTTTAATTCTCACCTTAAAGACAATCATTGAGCAACACAGTTTCTTGTTTTCTAGGAAAATAGAGAGAAATGAGCCTGAACTGAGAAACGAGCGCTGAGTGAAGCCCCAGGCATTCCCTATAATATTGTAATATTGGCTAACTGACCAACATGACTAATCTGATCTATAACTATAACCTACTTCCCGATCTCATTGAAATCCAACATTCAAGTTTCCGTTGGTTTCTCGAAGAAGGACTAATTGAAGAACTCAACAGTTTCTCCCCCATTACCGACTATACAGGGAAATTAGAACTACACTTTTTAGGAGAAAACTATAAATTAAAAGAGCCTAAATACGACGTTGACGAAGCCAAAAGACGGGATGCCAGTTATTCCGTACAGATGTACGTTCCCACCCGTCTAATCAATAAAGAAACAGGAGAAATCAAAGAACAAGAAGTCTTTATTGGGGACTTACCCCTGATGACCGATCGGGGAACCTTTATCATTAACGGCGCAGAACGGGTGATTGTCAATCAAATTGTCCGCTCTCCAGGAGTATACTACAAAGCAGAAACCGACAAAAACGGACGACGAACTTATTCTGCCTCCTTAATACCCAACCGAGGAGCTTGGTTAAAATTTGAAACCGATAAAAACGGCTTAGTCTGGGTAAGAATCGATAAAACCCGTAAACTCTCAGCACAAGTTCTCTTAAAAGCCATTGGCCTCAGTGACAACGAAATTTTAGACTCCCTACGTCACCCTGAATTTTATCAAAGAACCCTCGACAAAGAAGGCAACCCCTCAGAAGAAGATGCCTTACTCGAACTGTACCGTAAACTACGGCCAGGGGAACCCCCCACCGTTAGCGGAGGACAACAACTGCTAGAATCCCGGTTCTTTGACAGCAAACGTTACGATCTAGGACGAGTAGGACGTTATAAACTCAACAAAAAATTACGCCTCAACGCCCCAGACGTAACCCGTGTATTGCGTCCAGAAGACATTTTATCCGCCATCGATTACCTAATTAACCTAGAATTCGATATCGGCACCGTAGACGACATCGATCACCTGGGAAACCGTCGGGTGAGATCGGTGGGAGAACTACTACAAAACCAAGTCAGAGTAGGCTTAAACCGCTTAGAGCGGATCATTCGAGAAAGAATGACCGTCAGTGAGTCCGATAGTTTAACCCCCGCCTCCTTAGTGAACCCCAAACCCCTAGTGGCCGCCATCAAAGAATTTTTTGGCTCCTCTCAGTTGTCCCAGTTTATGGACCAAACCAACCCCCTAGCAGAATTAACCCATAAACGACGCATCTCAGCCCTAGGACCTGGGGGACTAACCAGAGAACGGGCCGGGTTTGCCGTTCGAGACATTCACCCCTCCCATCATGGACGGATCTGCCCCGTAGAAACCCCAGAAGGACCCAACGCTGGACTAATCGGTTCCTTAGCCACCTACGCCAGAGTCAACCAATACGGCTTTATTGAAACCCCTTATTATCGCGTGGAAGAAGGTCGAGTGAGACGGGACTTAGACCCCCTTTACCTCACGGCCGACGAAGAAGACGACTTGCGAGTCGCCCCAGGAGATATCAGTACCGACGAAGAAGGCAATATTTTAGGTAATGCCGTTCCCACCCGTTATCGTCAAGAATTTTTCATCACCAGTCCCGATCAAGTGGACTATGTGGCAGTCTCCCCCGTACAGATCATCTCCGTCGCCACCTCCATGATCCCCTTCTTAGAACACGATGATGCCAACCGGGCCTTAATGGGGTCCAATATGCAGCGACAAGCCGTTCCCCTATTGAGGCCCGAACGTCCTCTAGTGGGAACCGGGTTAGAAGCTCAGGCCGCCAGAGACTCCGGGATGGTGATTGTATCCAGAACAGAAGGTATTGTCACCTATGCCGATGCCAATGAGATTCGGGTGAAGGTGACAGGGCCAGAAGGCCACGAAAAAGTAGGCCAAGAAATTCACTACAGCCTACAGAAGTACCAACGATCCAACCAAGACACCTGTTTAAATCAAAGACCCCTGGTGTATGTAGGAGAAGACGTAGTTCCCGGTCAGGTGTTAGCCGACGGTTCAGCCACCGAAGGGGGAGAACTAGCCCTCGGACAAAACATTTTAGTCGCTTATATGCCCTGGGAAGGCTATAACTATGAAGATGCTATTTTAATCAGTGAACGATTGGTCTATGACGATGTCTATACCAGTATTCACGTAGAAAAATTTGAAATTGAAGCCCGTCAAACCAAACTCGGTCCAGAGGAGATTACCCGTGAGATTCCTAACGTCGGGGAAGATGCCTTAAGAAATCTGGATGAACAAGGGATTATTCGTATTGGAGCCTGGGTAGAAGCAGGAGACATCTTAGTGGGGAAAGTGACCCCCAAAGGAGAATCGGATCAACCCCCAGAAGAAAAACTACTACGGGCTATTTTCGGAGAAAAAGCCAGAGATGTCAGAGATAACTCCTTGAGGGTTCCCAACGGAGAAAAAGGCCGTGTCGTTGATGTGCGGGTGTTTACCCGTGAACAAGGAGACGAACTCCCCCCCGGAGCTAATATGGTAGTCAGAGTCTATGTAGCCCAAAAACGCAAGATCCAAGTGGGGGATAAAATGGCAGGCCGTCACGGTAATAAAGGGATTATTTCCCGCATTCTGCCCATCGAAGATATGCCCTATTTACCCGATGGTCGTCCCGTAGATATCGTCTTAAACCCCCTAGGGGTTCCCTCACGGATGAACGTGGGACAAGTGTTTGAATGTCTCTTAGGTTGGGCAGGAGAAAACCTAGGAGTCAGATTTAAAATTACTCCCTTTGACGAAATGTATGGGGAAGAATCCTCCCGTAAAACCGTTCATGGGTTATTGGATAAAGCCTCCCACAAGCCCAGAAAAGACTGGGTTTATAATTCGGATCACCCTGGGAAAATTTACGTCTATGATGGACGCACAGGAGAAAAATTTGATCGTCCCGTTACGGTTGGTCAAGCCTATATGTTGAAACTGGTTCACCTAGTGGATGATAAGATTCACGCCCGTTCCACAGGTCCTTATTCCCTCGTTACTCAACAACCCCTCGGTGGTAAAGCACAACAAGGGGGACAACGATTCGGGGAAATGGAAGTATGGGCATTAGAAGCTTATGGGGCCGCGTATACCCTGCAAGAACTCTTAACTGTAAAATCCGATGATATGCAAGGAAGAAACGAAGCCCTCAACGCCATCGTCAAAGGAAAGCCCATTCCTCGCCCAGGAACCCCAGAATCTTTCAAAGTATTAATGCGAGAATTACAATCTCTGGGGTTAGATATTGCCGTCCATAAAGTAGAAACCGCCGATGATGGAACCAGCCGGGATGTGGAAGTAGACTTAATGCTCGACACTCAACGTCGCGCCCCCAACCGGCCGACCTACGAATCTTTAAGCAGCGAGGATCTCGAAGAAGAAGAAGTGTAGACCATCAAGGGTTAGCCCTGAATAATTAATAGTTAATAGTGGAAACATGACTAATTAACTATTAATTATCCATTATTCATTGTTAATTATCAATTACCAACCGAAATGACATTCTATAACCAAATTGTTGACAAAGGCCGTTTAAAAAAATTAGTGGCTTGGGCCTATCGAAATTATGGAGCCGCCCGCAGTTCCCAAGTAGCTGATAACCTCAAAGATTTAGGCTTTCGTTATGCCACAAGGGCAGGGGTTTCCATTAGTATTGATGACTTAACCGTTCCTCCTAGTAAACGGGGAATGCTCGATAGTGCCGAAAAAGAAATTAATACCACAGAAGCTAAATATGCCCGTGGAGAAATTACCGAAGTGGAACGGTTCCAAAAAGTAATTGATACTTGGAATAGTACCTCAGAAGAGTTGAAAGAAGAGGTGATCCGCAACTTCCGAGCCACCGATCCCCTGAACTCAGTCTATATGATGGCTTTTTCCGGCGCACGGGGGAATATGAGTCAGGTGCGTCAGTTAGTGGGAATGCGGGGTTTGATGGCGGATCCCCAAGGACAAATTATCGACCAACCCATTAAAACCAACTTCCGGGAAGGATTAACCGTCACAGAATACGTCATTTCCTCCTATGGGGCCCGCAAAGGATTAGTTGATACCGCCCTACGAACCGCCGACTCTGGGTATTTAACCCGACGCTTAGTGGATGTCTCCCAAGATGTGATCGTCAGGGAAATCGATTGTGGAACCCGCCGCGGCCTGAAAGTAACCGCCATGAAAGACGGTGAGCGGGTAAAAATTGCCTTAGGCGATCGCCTTCTCGGACGAGTTTTAGCAGAAGATGTCAAAGTGGGAGACGAAGTCATTGCCTCACGGAATCAATCCATTGATGGTGCCTTAGCCGCCAAGATCGGCAAGTCCGTAGAATCAGTCGTGGTGCGATCGCCCCTAACCTGTGAAGCCGCACGCTCCGTCTGTCAAAGTTGCTACGGTTGGAGCCTCGCCACCGGTCGAGCAGTGGACCTCGGTGAAGCAGTGGGAATTATTGCGGCCCAGTCCATTGGGGAACCCGGAACCCAGTTAACCATGCGGACTTTCCATACAGGTGGGGTATTTACAGGAGAAGTCGCCGAACAAATCAAATCCCCCGATCAAGGGACAGTCAAATGGGGCAAAGGGTTAAGTACCCGTAAAGTGAGAACCCGTCATGGAGAAGATGCCTTCCAAGTAGAACTACCAGGGGACTTGATTTGGAGTCCTGAGGGCAGTGGGAAGAAAACCAGTTATTCCGTTACCGCTGGTTCTGTCATTTTTGCGGCCGATGGGGATCAAGTCGAAAAAGATCAAATGTTGGCTGAAGTCACCGCCGCTAAATCAACCCGTTCCACAGAAAGAGCCACCAAAGACGTATCCACGGACTTAGCAGGAGAAGTCTTCTTTGCTAAACTCATTGCAGAAGAAAAAACCGATCGCCAAGGGAATACCACCCACATTGCCCAACGGGGAGGACTGGTATGGGTGTTATCCGGAGAAGTCTATAACTTACCCCCAGGGGCAGAACCCGTGGTTTCCAATGAAGATGAAGTAGCCGAAGGAACTGTCTTAGCAGAAACCAAATTAATATCCGTCAATGGGGGTGTGGTTCGTTATCAACCCCAAAGTCGTGAAATCGATATTATTACCGCTTCTGTCCTCTTAGATCAAGCAGAAGTCCGCAAAGAAAGCAGTGGCGGCCACGAACAGTATGTAATTTACACAGCCGACGCTCAACGCTTTTTACTCAAAGCCACTCCCGAAACGAAAGTGCAGAACCACGCGATCATCGCCGAATTAATCGATGATCGCTACCAAACAACCACAGGGGGAATGTTGCGCTACGGAGGCATCGAAGTAGCCAAAGGGACTCGCAAAACCGGGTATGAAGTGGTAGAGGGGGGAACCTTACTCTGGGTTCCTGAAGAAACCCACGAAGTCAACAAAGACATCTCCTTATTAGCGGTAGAAGATGGTCAATATGTGGAAGCCGGAACCGAAGTGGTCAAAGATATCTTCTGTCAATGTTCCGGTGCCATCGAAGTGGTGCAGAAAAATGATATTCTTCGAGAAATCATTATTAAACCTGGGGAGTTTCATCTCGATGTTGATCCCGATGAAGTGTCTTATAAAAATGAAGACCTGATCCCTCCAGGCACAGAAATTTTGCCAGGGGTTGTTACCACCGATCTCCGTCAAGTGGAATGGATCGAAAGTACGGAAGGAATGGGCTTGTTACTGCGCCCTGTGGAAGAATATCCTGTGAGTAATGAACCAGCAGCCCCCTCCCAAGGGTCCATCAATGAAGAAGAAGTAGGACGGAGTATTGAACTGCGATCGGTACAAAGACTCTTTTATAAGGATGGGGAGCGAGTGAAGTCCGTAGATGGTATTCCCCTTCTGAGTACCCAATTAGTCTTAGAAATTGATACCTCAGCAGAACAAGGGGCTGCTAACTTAGCCGCAGATATTGAACTGAAAAATGACGAAGAAGAAGAGTGTCAACGGTTACAGTTGGTTATCTTAGAATCGTTAATTTTACGTCGGGATCTCGATAACGATCCCCACGGTGGCACCATCAAAACCAGTGTTTTGGTTACGGATGGCGATCAAATTTCCCCCCAAGCTGTGGTGGCGAAAACGGAAATTCAATGTAAAGAACGGGGACAGGTTCGAGGGATTAAAAGTGGTCAAGAAGCGGTTCGTCGGGTTCTGGTGGTACGAGATGAAGACTTAGAAACCCTCACCCTCCAAGAGAAGCCAACGGTTGGCAAAGATGACCTGATTGTGGCAGGAACCAAATTGGCCCCAGGGGTAACGGCCACTGAGTCAGGAAGGGTGGTTGCTGTCAACCAAAGAGATCAGGGCTATGAAATTAAGTTACGCCTTGCCCGTCCCTATCGGGTGTCTGCCGGTGCGATTTTACATATTGCCGATGGGGATCTGGTACAACGGGGGGATAATTTGGTGTTGCTGGTGTATGAACGGGCAAAAACTGGAGACATTATCCAAGGTTTACCGAGAATTGAGGAATTATTAGAAGCCCGTAAGCCGAAAGAGGCTTGTATTCTCGCTCGCAAGCCAGGGGTTTGTCAAGTGGAATATTTAGAGGATGAAAGTGTGGATGTTAAAGTCATTGAAGATGACGGCACGGTGAGTGAATATCCCATTCTCCTCAATCAAAATGTCATTGTTTCCGATAATCAACGAGTAGAAGTGGGGGATCATTTAACCGATGGTCCAGCCAATCCTCATGAGTTGTTGGAGGTATTTTTTGACTACTATGTGGACAAGATTGGGGTTTATGAAGCGGCTTTAATTGGTTTACAGGCAGCGCAAAAGTTCTTAGTGGATCAAGTGCAAACGGTGTATCAGTCCCAAGGGATTGATATTTCTGATAAACACATTGAAGTCATTGTGCGTCAGATGACCGCGAAGGTAAGGGTAGACGATGGCGGTGATACCACCATGTTACCTGGAGAATTAGTGGAATTACGACAAATTGAGCAGGTCAATGAAGCGATGGCTATTACTGGGGGTGCGCCGGCACGCTATACCCCTGTGTTGTTAGGGATTACCAAGGCCTCTTTGAATACGGATAGTTTCATTAGTGCCGCTTCTTTCCAAGAAACCACCCGTGTCTTGACCGAAGCAGCTATTGAAGGTAAATCGGACTGGTTACGGGGCTTAAAAGAGAACGTGATCATTGGTCGTTTGATTCCCGCCGGAACCGGGTTTAATGCCCACGAAGAGATGGTTATGGGGACGTTGACTAACGGAGAGGATAGTCTTAACAACCGCTATGGCCAAGAGCCAGAAACAGAAACCAAAAAGAAAAGCAAAAAACGTCCCAATCGAGTGATTAAAGGGACTTTAGACGAGGTCGATGAGAATATGATCCTAGATGATAATATTGCTCGCGCCTACACCGAAGCTGATCCCCCTTGGGCAGTTGAATCTGATGATGAGAACGTGGATTAATTATCGTTAATGATCAGGGGCGTAATAGGCGCTATTATGCCCCTGATCATGGTAAATGGATAAAATAAGGAGAATTGAACCATGACCCAAACTTTTTTGTCTTCATTAGAGTCCTTAGAAAAAATAACAGGTTTTCATGCTCATGTTTATTATGATGAGCAAACCAAGGAACAAGCTGATTTTTTAAGACAAAAAATTGCTCAAACATTTGGAGAAGCAACTCAATTAGGACGTTGGCACGATAACCCCATTGGTCCACACCCCATAGGGAGCTATCAAGTCGCTTTTGCTTCAGAGCAGTTTGGTGTGATTGTACCTTGGTTGATGCTCAATCACGGACAATCAAGCATTTTAATCCATCCTAGCACTAAGGATGATTTAGTTGATCATCGTGACTATGCACTTTGGTTAGGAGAAAAGTTAGACCTTAATTTAGACTTTTTCCAAAAATAATTTCAATTTATAAGAAAGACAATCTGGTTGAAACCTTTGCCAAAACAGATTTTCAGCCCTTGTGCTGGGCCAAACTTGATTAATAGTAGGCTTGGCAAACATCTTGCTTGTACAGCCTAAAATACTGTGTTACCGTTTATATATTCTCAGAAATTAACCGATGAATTTTCAACGACAATAATGCGCAAATGTGCCATTGCTTTAGGGAGTAATTTAGGGGATTCTTTGACAATTTTAGAAACAACCATTACTGTATTATCTCAACATCCTCATCTAAAACTGATTGACCATTCTCCTTGGTATAAAACCACTGCCATAGGGCCGCCTCAACCGGATTATCTTAATGGTTGTGCTATTGTAGAAACCCCTTTAACCCCAGAAGCATTGTTAGGAGAATTACTAAAAATAGAAGAGCATTTTGGTCGCATTCGTCAAGAGAAATGGGGACCTCGAACCCTAGATTTAGACCTATTATTATACGAAGATTTAATCTTAGAAACTCCCATGTTAGAGATTCCCCATCCTCGTATGATTGAAAGAGGGTTTGTCTTAGTTCCCCTATGCGACATTGCAGCAACTTGGGTACATCCTATCACCCAAAAAACGATGGAAGATTATCTTAAAGTTGTTGACTGTCAAGGAGTTATACTTTTTAAACCATTATAAGTCATTTTCTTTGATATTCAATCAATGCCTGTGGAATGGATGGATTATTAGGATAAATGTAAGGAGTACGAGAAACCTCTTGATAACCATACTCATATAATTGTGATAATTCTTGTTGAGAAACTGGCCAAGGTGGTCCTTTTGGAGTTTCCTCTGTTTCACGAAGACGGGTAACAATTAAAAGAGTTCCCCCCGGCTTTAATAAAGTTGCGATCGCATCTATTACCTCTCTTCTAATACTAATAGGTAATGCTTGGATCGTTCGGGATTCAAAGATTAAATCAAAGCTATTTTTCCAACTATTATCTAAAGCTAATAAGTCAGCGACTAAATAATTAACTGAACTATTTTCAAAGCGTTTTCGACACCATTCAATAGAAGAAGGAGCAATATCAAAAGCCGTAACCTCAGCATTTTTTTCTGCTAAAATTTCACTATCATCTCCTAAACCACAACCAATAACTAATGCTTTTTTATTGGTAATATCTACTGTTTTTAACCAATTTTCTAGGGAAGGATGAGGCTGCATTTTTGCCCAAGGTACTTTGTTCGCATCTCCCAATGCTTCGGTGTAAATAACTTCAAACCATCCCGTAAAATCCTCTTTTTTTTCATAGTCTAAGGCTAACTCTGTAACCTTTTGACGTGAGGGATTTAAGTTTTCTTCACTCATAAATAGTATCTATATATCTATAGCTAATACAAAAACGGTAACATAGCCTTTTCGGTGGTCAATGTAGAATGTAGAACTTAAAAATTCTTAATTCTACATTCTAATTCTACATCCTTAATTTCCTTTAAGGAACTTTAAACGCTAATAATTGGTTTTCAGGTAAAAAGCTGCGGAACTTACCATGATCGGCAAAGATAGCCACCAAATGTAACCAAGCATCCGGTTCTCGGTGTAAATCACTCCAAGGAACTGCGATTTCTATACATTGATTAAAAGCCACTTCAATGCGATGGTTTTTGGGATGCCAATCATTACTATGCCAAGCTTGTTGTAACCAAGCTGACTTAGTCTCCAGATTAATTCCTACATGGTGATGGAAGGTATAGTTAACAGGGGATTCGTCAGGAACCTCTGCTAAGGGGACTGTACTGGTAAAGACATCGGTATCTGCATAGTACCAAAGTAAATGTAACTCATTAGGTAAATCTCTGCCTGCTTGCACTCCCGTCTTCACATCAAACCGCAAATAGAAATTCAAGTGATCAGTACCATAATAGATACGCTGTACCGTACTAGCTTTGTGCATGGTTCCAGTCGATCCCCCAATTTCAATGCGTCCCGCTTTTTCCCAGTCTTGTTCATCGGGATAACCATTAATGACCGGTTGAATAAATCCTTCAGGAGAGCGATCGCCTTTCTGGGTATGGTCGTCTAAGGGTTCATATAAGTTCTTGGGAATGGGTTCCCCTAACGCTGCATAAACCCCTCGTAAATGTTCGCGGTACAGTTCATCAAATAAGGCCCCATGACTCGAAGAATGACCTTCTCCGAACCACCAACACCAGTCGGAACCTTCAGCAGCGTATAACGCTTCCCACGCTTCTGGGTTGCTTTGTTCGGTCGCTTCTGGGTGTTTGGCCATCACGTCACGGGCCTCAGTTAAGAGATCCCAAGCTTTATTTTTCACGGGATCGCCGATCCAAGTGCTAAAGCTACCATCTACCCAAGATCCACTATGTAATTTGTGGGGTTTAATTTCTTGTTTCGGGGGAAACTTTTCAATAAATTCGGAGACGGTGACTAATTCAATATCATCAATCTCACTTAACTGAGAATATAAGGCTCTCAGGAAGTGTAATCCATCGTCAGGATAGTATTCCCAACAGTTTTCTCCATCTAAGGCAATGGTGACTAACCAGGGATCTTCGAGGGTGGTTTCTTCACTTTCTTGACGTTCCACTAAAGAACGAGAAATGGCTTGTAAATGACCAAGAAAATCAGACGCAGCGTGACGGGGTTCCATTCCACTGTAACTAAAGCCAATTAAATCTGACAAGCGATGATCGCGGAAGACAATGGCCAGATCCCCGTATTCGGTTTCTAAGCGGTAAGGAAGATACATTCTGTGGGGATCACAAACGTTTCCGGTTTCATCCCGATAGAAGTAATGTTCTACACTCCAGCCGAGAACCGATTCATCAGAACAGAGCCACTTAAACTGTTCTTGGGCCACATAGGGTAAAATAGCAGGGCTGACGGACTGTTCCGAGGGCCAGAGTCCTTTGGGTTGTCGTCCAAAGCGATCGGCATACATGGCTTTGGCTTTGCGTAGATGACAGGGAATATCTTGGGGATATTGAAAGCGTTTTTCAGGTAACTGCATCTCAGGAATAGCGACCTGTCCTGAATCTGTATCCGCTAGTAAGGGTAAGATCGGGTGAGTGTAGGGCGTTGTCATTAATTCTAACTGCCCTGAATCCTGCATTTTTTTGTGTTGGGGGATAATTTGACCGATGATCTCTCGATGTTTCGCAATGATTTTCTTGCGATCGCCTAGAGAAAACCCTTTTCCTTTCTCAAACCAAGCGGCAATTTCTGGGTCTTTTTCGCGGAAAATGGGATCGATCCAAGCTAAGTTATGCCAAGCTAAAAGATCGCTATAATCATGGACCGTCCAATGTTCCATACACCAATCTTTCCCTTGATCATGCTTTTGCATATTCAATTCAGAATAGCGATAATAGGGATCGATTAAGGTGCGATGGTGAGCATCAAAAAAGTGTTCAAAGATAAAGTTTTTGTCTTCTTGGGTGAGATCGATAGCAGAGGTTAAGGTTAAGGCCATGTAGCGATCTAGAGCCGTTCCTGCGCTATAATCTTCTAGCTGTAGAATTAGAGAGGGAACTAGGTTAACGGTTTGATGTAACTTGGGGAATTCTTCTAAAACCAGAATTAAGTCTAAATAGTCTTTGACACCATGTAAGCGCGCCCAAGGCATTCGGTACTGTCCATTGGGATCGTCGATCGCTTCACGGGACTTATATAAGGGTTGGTGTTGATGCCAAATAAATGCAACGTATAGAGGATGAGCCATTATAAGTTTATATCTCTTTGTTTGTGGTGAGTGATAGCAGTAATTGTTACCAGTAGAGTTATCAGCAGTTTCTCGACAACATCTCTATTTCAACTACTATTCTTATAGATTAACCTGAAACCTCCCTTGTTTTGCTTTGTCTCATTAACAAAATTACTTTATCAACCTACAAATATGGTATTTTTTGTCAAGTTTAATTTGTAAAACTTAACCAAACAATCAGAAAGGTCAATGAGAATTTAGAATTTAGAAGTTTGAGACAAGGAAAATTTTTCTTCTTTTGATAGATTGGATATGGTGAGGAGACTTCACCATCCCTCAACCGCTTTTTATTCCCTTGAAAGGGGAGGTTTGAAACCCTTTTTTTTGGTCAAATACTAACTCCACCCTCGACATTATCTATTATCCATTATCCATTATCCATTATCCATTATCCATTATCCATTATCCATTATCCATTATCCATTATCCATTCTCAATTATCCATTATCCATTATCCATTATCCATTATCCATTATCCATTATCCATTCTCAATTATCCATTATCCATTCTCCATTATCTATTATCCATTCTCCATTCAAAAATCCTTCCTTGTTCTACTTTCATTATTTGCGAGGACTTTAACCATTGTGCATCAAAGGAGTGCAAATAAGTCGTCGTAATTAAGGTTTGAAATCGACCTTGTATGACTTCTAATAGTTGATTTTGTCGGTTGGGATCGAGTTCAGCTAAAACATCATCTAATAATAATAAGGGAGGTTCTCCGATCACGTCTTCAATTAATTGTAATTCTGCTAATTTTATAGCTAATACGAGGGTTCTTTGTTGTCCCTGAGATCCATAGGACTTAGCCGGGGTATTATTAATATTAAATTCTACATCATCTCGATGGGGTCCAACAACGGTTGTCCCTAGTTGTTGTTCAGCAATGCGACGCTTTTCTATTTTCTCTAAAAAGACTTGTTGCACTTGTTGGGTTTCTTCACTTTCACTAAGAATATTAGGTAAATAATTGATTTCTAATACTTCAGTTCCATTACTAATATTCTTATGCCAATTTTGTGCCAAGGGTGTCAATCTTTCAATGACACGATATCGTCTTCGGGTTACTCTTGTTCCCACTTCTACTAACTGTTGATCCCATAATTTTAATTGGGATATTTCAGCAGATACATTATTATCCTTGTTCTCATCTTGTAGTTGGTTACGAATCACTTTTAGTAAGGCGTTTCGTTGTCGTAAAATTTTATAATATTCATGGATAATATTAGCATAAATTGGTTCTAATTGGATTAAAAGGGTATCTAACCAACTACGACGAATTTCTGGTGATCCTCTTACTAAATCCAAGTCTAAACAAGAAAATTCTACTGCATTAATATGACCTAAAAATTCTAGATGACGACGCAATTTTTCCTGATTCAATATTAAACTACGCCTTCCAGGAGAACGGAAGATAATTTCCAGTTGAGACTCTCCATAATATCGCTGAATTGTTCCTAAAATTTTTCCAGTTTTTTCGGTTTCTAAAATAAGGTCGCGATCCCGATTAGTTCGATGACTTTTTAACGTTGCTAATAGTTCTACTGCTTCGAGTAAGTTTGATTTCCCTTGGGCATTATTTCCTAATAAAATTGTTTTTTGTGATTCAAATTTAACGGATTGTTCCTGATAGTTACGAAACCCATATAAATGAATATTTTTTAAGTACATTTTTCAAAAATTTACTATAGAGAAATAGTAACATAGCCTTCTAGGCTGTAACAAGGAGGACACTTATTTTACTATATTTTTTAATGAAATTGCCAGTAAAAGGGAAGAAGAGAATAAACCCCTCTAGGATCATTGAAATTATTAATCATTTTCAGTTCTTCTTGGAATTTGAGAAACTCTTGGGTTAAAGGACTAACAGTATTTTCAGTCATTTTAATCTCTTCATTCAAAGTTCTTTTAATAAATAATTCAGCCAATCCTTGAGAGGATGGATATTCTTTGACTTCCCAATCTTTCCCTAAGTTTGCTTGTTCAACTGCATAATTAATTGCTGCATTTAATCCCCCAAAACTATCCACTAAACCGATTTTTTTTGCTTCTTTTCCTGACCATACTCTTCCTTGGGCAATACTGGCAACTTTTTCTTTAGATATATTACGAGACTTGGCTACTTTTTCGATAAATAAATCATAAACTCGATTAACAGACTTTTGATAAATAGCCAATTCTTGGTCTGTTTTAGGGCGAGTTGTTGTTCCTAAATCTGCTAAGTTAGCTGTTTTAACAATGTCCCAACTTACCCCATTATTATTAGCAATTTCTTGAATGTTAAATAAGATACCAAAAACTCCAATTGATCCTGTAATTGTGTTAGGTTGAGCAAAAATATGTTCTCCTCCTGTTGCGATCCAATATCCCCCAGATGCAGCAACATTACCCATGGAAATAATCACAGGTTTTTTCTCTTGAGTTAATTGAATTTCTCGTAAAATAATATTAGATGCTGTTGCACTTCCTCCTGGACTATTTACCCGAACAACGACTGCTTTAATTTGCTCTTTTTCCCTAATTTTACGCAATATATTAGCAAAATAAAGCCCCCCCACTTCTTGACTTGTTCCCATTCCATCTACAATTGCTCCTTCTAAATAAACAACGGCAATTTTGTTCTCAGAAGTATTATTCCCGTCCTCAGAAACGGATATATTTATATAACGATTAAGAGAAATTTGTCTAAGAGAATTTTCTTCATTACCTGTAATTTCTTGTAATAGGGTAATCGCTTTATCCCTATAATCTACTTGATCAATTAATTTTAATTTTTCAGCTTCTTGAGAAGAAACAACACCTTGATTATCGGCAATATTTTGTAATTTTTTAGGATCAATTTGACGATTTTTGCCAATCTCTTGAAGATAATTATCCCAAATTGTCCCCAGTAACGATTGTAATTGTTCTCGATTTTCTACACTTAGATTATTTCTGGTATAGGGTTCAACGGCTGATTTATAATTCCCAACTCTTACCACTTGTACCCCAATCCCATACTTATCTAATGCCCCTGTCCAAAATAAAGGTTCTATGCCAATTCCATTGAGTTCTATTACCCCCATAGGATTAACTATTATTGTATCAGCTAAGGAACTTAGATAATATTCCTGTTCGCTGATGTTAACATCATAAGCAATAATCTTTTTACCACTCTTTTTAAAATTGATTAAAGCTTCTCGAATCTCGGAAATATTACCATAACCACTGCCACTGCTTCCTTTGCTTCCATCTAAGAAAATAGCTTTAATGCGATTATCTTTACTTGCTTTTTCAATATTTTGAATAACTTGCTTTAAGGTGAGTACAGAACGAGAGCGATCAGATAAAAGATCCCTAACATTTACTAAAGGTTCTCTGTCTTTAATTTCTGTAGATAAATCAAACACCAAAACAGATTTATCTTTAACCATAGGTTCGCTTTCTACACTGGCCAAAGCAATTAATAATAGGACTAAACTGCCAACGCCTAAGGTAGCAAATAAAAATAATCCTGCTAAAGTGCCAATCATACTGGCAAGGGTTTGTTTAAGAAAATTCATGAGCCAATTAGGAAGATAGAAGAAAGGGATTGGGTAAAGAAAAAATTATTGTTTTCTAACTATTTAATAGTATATAGGAATTTTCTAAGAAATGGTTAATGACTGTTTAGAAATTAGTTGAGAATCTTAAAATGTTGTTAATTATTCTGCAATACAGATAAATTGTACTCCATAGTATCAAGAGAATCGTCACTAAATTTTCTCTGAAGATCAATGCAATATAAAATTCATGGTACAGTCATGCAAATCCTGGAAACTCATCTGATGATGGGAGAGTCGATTTATACTGAGTCTGGTGGTATGGCCTGGATGAAAGGAGACATAGAAATGAAGACCAGTACCAGAGGGGGCCTAATGGCAGGTATTGGTAGAGCATTGGCTGGAGAGTCTCTGTTTATGACCAGCTATCATTGTAATTCAGGTCAGGGAATGGTTGCTTTTACTATGGAAGTTCCGGGAACCATTTTAGATTTTCAACTCACCCCTGGACAAAGTTTAATTTGTCAACGAGATGCGTTTATGTGTGCCGAAGAATCGGTGGAGTTAGAATTACATTTTCGTAAAAAGTTAGGTGCTGGTTTATTTGGAGGGGAAGGGTTTATTTTACAAAAAATCACCGGCCCAGGAAAGGCTTTTTTAGAGATTCCAGGGGAAATGCAAGCTTATGATTTAAAAGCCGGAGAAACCTTATTGATTGATCCCGGTTATATTGGCTTATTTGAACCCACTGTCAACTTTGAAATTGAAACAGTTAAGGGAATCAAAAATGTTTTATTTAGTGGAGAAGGTTTATTTTTAGCGAAATTAACAGGTCCAGGTAAAGCTTGGTTACAAAGTATGCCTTTTAGTCATCTAGCTGCTAAAATAGCTAAATATATTCCTGCCAAAGGTTCCTAAATCCTTAACGAGGAAACCAATACAGGTTATTGTGTTTTTTCCTGTCATGGGTTTTAGATAAGTTCTGCAAATAGTTAACTAATTCATCTCCATTAAAAGGGGTTAAGATATAATCTTCTAGTTTTAAAGTTCGGTTTAACCAAGGCAGGCCATAACCAGATTTTTCACTCAAAGCAATAACAGGAATGTCTTGTAAAGCAGGATATTTTTCTAGTTCTTCAACCCAACTTTTAACCCTTGCTTGATCGACATGAGTATCAAAAATAACGGCGGATATTTTCTGATGGAAAAGACATTTATTAATCTGAGTTACATCACTGATAAACACCGCTTCTATGCCATTGCGAGTTAACCATTGTTCTAACATTTGAATGTTTTCTTGGGTATCAGTTATCACTAATAATCTACAATTTTCATTATCCTTAATCTCATCATGGTTATTTTTTCGCTGACAACCTTGATTATCGTTGAGACAGAGACTACAGCCAGGTAAGTCATAAAGATTTCCCGTTGGCATTACAATGGGTAGATTACAATGGGCGCATTCTTGGACTCCACAGCCACCCTCTAAAAAATCTTCAAAGCTGTGAATATCTCCTGTTAAAGATAATTGTTGATAATCATTTCTCTGTTCTAACTGTCGCCACCAATTAACAAAATCTTGATGATAACCTTCATATTGATACACTAAACCATGAAAAGGTAAAACTTCTGCCACTGGACTACTCACTTGTAGACCACGACTGAGAAAATAAGCCACATAACTCTGCAAGAGAGCCTTTGGTTTAATATCCTCCACCGAAGAAAGGGGAATTAAAGTTGATGGTTTTTTGTTAGGGATAACTGCCGTCTGTTTCTCTTGAGATTGCCATAACACTGCACCATCGCGCCCTTGTTCTTTCGCTTGATACAAAGCTTGATCCACTACCTGTAACAGTTGTTGAAATGACATCGAAGCATTGGGGATAACCCCCCCTACCCCTAAACTGATAGTGACATATTCACTGACTTTATGGTTGGCAGAAGGAAGTTTTAAGCGTTTCACTGCTGATCGTATTTGTTCAGCCACATGAAGGGCCCCTGCTGGCTGTGTATTGGGTAAAATGATGACAAACTCTTCACCCCCATAACGGGCCACCATATCCCCAGGCCGATGTAAGGTAGATTTAATGGTGTAGGCCACTTCTTGTAAGCAGCGATCGCCTTGAGGATGGCCATAGGTGTCATTATAAGCTTTAAAAAAGTCCACATCACAGAGAATCAACGATAAGTATTGTTTTTCCCGACTCATGCGTCGCCATTCTTGGTGAAAATATCGTTGAAAATAGTGACGGTTATAAACTTGAGTCAAACGATCTTCAAAGGCAATGACTTCTAATTGTCGATTGACCGTCTTAATATGTTGATAAGATTGATTTTGCTTGATAGCAATCATCAGTTGAGTAGACTGTAAAGACAAAAAACCCAGGTCTTTTGATGTCCATTGACGAGGGCCAGAACATTGATGAACCATAATTAAACCCCATAAGGGTTGATTCGTCTCTTGATCACAGCGATGGTTGGAGGTGGGATGAACTCCTTGACCACGAATGGGAACAATTACCTTTGCTTTAACGTCAAATGAACTATCTAAGGTCATCATAGTTGAGGCTTGTTCATTATCTTGGTTAATATTGGCGATCGCCTCTATTTTTCCTTTTTCCCAAGTTTTGATATCCGAAAAACTGCTAAATTGACCAATCTGGTAATGGAGTAGGGTTTTCCAGGGACGTTGTAGCCATTCTACTGTCACCGTTAACCCCCCAGATGGCATCATCTGAGCAATCAGCACACGATCTACTTCGAGAAATTGAGCAATACCGTCAATTGTTGTTTGGAGAATCTCCCCTAATGTGAAGGTTTGCGATAGATTTTGTGTTAGTAACCCTGTTTTTTCCGTTGACATTTGCTCTTGATGAGTAATTATATTTTTTACCGTCTTCCCCTCTACACTGTAGGGGACTTCTTGTTCACATTGTCTAGAAAAACAACTGATATTTCCCTTGCTTGCATGAGGCTGGAGGGGGGAGTCACCGAGGGGACACCGATGTTCCGTGGTCATAGTTATTAACCCCTGTTTTATTATAAGTAATATATCAACTAAAGTGATTTATTAAAGTTTTTACTTTAATCCCATGCTACCACTGTCAATTCTAACCGGTGTCCCTAATGTTATAACTAAATTGTTTTAAAAGTTTGCATAGTTTAGTTATTCTTAATGTTCCAGTTGTTCTATTTGTCGAACGGCCGTTAACGCTGAATAACTAACCCCAGCCGTTCCTTCTCCAGGGTGGGTAGAGTCTCCCACCAACCAAACATTTTTGATAGGGGTACGCGTAGCAATACCAAACGGACCAAAGGTTGAAACCCGTTGACCTACCCCTCCCACAATACCTTTATCCCTAGCGGTAAAATGAGCAAAGGTGCGAGGGGTGGCTGCTTCTTGATGAATGATGGTGTTAGTATTGAGGTTAAAATAATCACTTAAACGGGCGATCGCTTCTTGGGTATATTGTTCTTTGAGGTGTTGATAGGTTTGCTCACTAATTTTGTCCCAGATTTGCGTATCCGTAAAACTAGAAGCAATCAGAGTGGCTTTCCCTTCTGGGGCCCTTCCATCTCCTGGTTTACTCACCGAAACAAACAAAGAGTTATTCTCCCCAATAACTCCCTCATGATCATAGAGAAATTGTAGATGAGGGGGACAATTTTCAGGAATAGCTTGACGATCAACCCCTAAATAAATCACAAAGGCCCCAGACGCATCAGGCAGCTTATCCACCCGTTTTTTATATAAGTTTAACCCAGGTGTTTTGGGGGCATCCATCAGTTTGACTAAATTCTGTACAGGGACATTACATATAACATGATTAGCCGTTTTTGTCAAGGTTTTCCCTGTTTTACGATCGCTGACAATAACTTGGTGTTTACCGTTAGAGAGGGACTCAATTTTGTTAACACAATGACCAGTGAAGATTGTTCCCCCGTACTTTTGCAACCCCTCTAAGAGGCGATCGCTTAACACCTGCATACTGCCTTGAAGATGATACAGTCCCTGGGGTTCTTGGGACACACCTAAAGCGGTTGCTGCGTACAATAGGGCCGTTTCCTCGGCATCTACCTGAGAATACAGCTTTAACTGTAAATCGAGGAAGGTTTTGAGGCGTTTATCTTTATCTAAGCCATACAGTCGTAAAGCATCACCTACCGTCATCAGAGTAAAGGGAACAGTGATCAGGGTATTTAACCGTAGGGCCAGGGCTAACTGTTGAACATCCCAGAGGTTGCGAGGGGGTAAGACGGGATCACGACTTTGAAACTGCCAACTCGCTTGAAATAGTTTAGCCAGCAACTGCCAAAAGGATTCACTCCCTGGGAACTGTTTTTGTCGTTCTCGTTGCCATTTTTTGGGGTCGCGCCAGACATTAATCGGTTGGGTTTCTCCGGGTAAAAATACGGCACAAGCAGGATCACAAGGAGTTGTGGGAGGTAAGTCTATGCCTAACTCGGCAAAAATACGGTGATGAATGCCTCCTGGTTCTAAACCAGCAACTTGTGTGGCCCCTACATCAAAGGTAAAGCCCCGACGTTTAAACGTAGAAGCACATCCCCCAGGAACGTAAGCCTGTTCATAGACTGTTACTTGATAACCCCGACGAGCTAATAATGCACCGGCAGTTAAGCCACCAATACCAGCCCCAATGATAACAACTTCTTTGGACACTTTAAATTAAATGCTAAATTATAAACTTTTGTTAAATTATACAAAATCATTCTAACAGCCCTTGGTGAATAAATTCTAAATTCTAAATTCTTTACGCTGATTTAACGGTTTTAATCACAGGCATTTGTTCCAAGGGGACGGTAAAGGTAACAGTGGAACCGAGTCCTTCTCCCATACTATAAAATTCTACTTGTCCTCCCATGGCCTGCACTAGTTTTTGAGAAATAGCTAAACCCAGTCCCGTTCCTCCATAGGCTTTGGTATGGGAACCATCCACCTGCACAAATTTTTCAAACAGTTGGGCCTGTTTATCCAGAGACACTCCAATGCCGGTGTCGGTAACACTCACTTTAACTATGCCAGGAAACTCTTGTTCTTGGTGTTGTATTTTCTTTTTAACAATTTCTGCATTGACCTCAATACTACCTTCGTGAGTAAATTTCAGGGCATTACTCACTAAGTTAAGCATCACTTGTAAAAGTCGCTGATAGTTACCATAGACCATAATAGGGGTTAAGGTACTGGGAAGTTTACTGCGAAAATCGAGATGTTTACGTTGGGCTTGAGGGACAGTAAAGTTATCAACAGAGTCGAACAATTCAGCTAACTCCACCGCCCCCAACTCTAAATCCATTTTACCTGCTTCGATTTTCGCAATATCTAAAATATCGTTAATGAGGTTGAGGAGATGTAGGGCTGATTTATGCGCTTCTTCGAGGAATTCTTGTTGTTCTTGGGCATCATCAGCCATGCCATCTAAAATCAGTTTGAGAAAGCCAATAATACCGTTGAGAGGGGTTCTCAGTTCGTGAGTGGTACTGGCAAGGAAATCACTTTTTAAACGGGATGCTTCTTCGGCCGCTAAAGTTGCCTGTTCTAAGTCTTGATAAAGAGTAGCGTGGGCAATGGCAGTTCCCACTTGATCGGCTAATTCTTGAATCAGTTCGATTTCCGCCGGACACCAAGAACGACTGCGATCGCATTGTTGTAAACAGATTAAACCATTACGTTGATTTTGATAAAAGGTGGAAATAATCAACATTGATTGCATTTGATGACACTCGTTGACTAAATTTTCCACGATCACTGGTTCTCTTTGGCTTAACCCTTGTTGCCAACAAACATCAATGTCAGGGGTGAAACGATGACCGAGTTGGGAGAGAGAATTTGGTTGACGATATTCTGCTTTAATTTCTAAATATTCTTGGTTTGGAGCAATGGCAACCATCAGACAACGACTCACTTGTAAGGCACCCCCTACACTGTCTACGGTTTGCTGCCAAATGGTTTCTAGATTGAGGGTTCTACGAATTTGTCTGGCAATTTTCGTCAGCAGTTTTTGGTAGGGATCGGGATGGGTAGGTAAGGCAGAGTTGTTAATTAAGCTGAGATCGTTATCTGCTAAACGATGTCCCATGACGAGAACTGTTTTGGGTTGTCCCTGTTTATTAAAAATGGGGCTAATGACTAATTCTAAAGGAAAGGATTGATCTCGATAGGTAAACTGACAATAACATTGTTCGGGGATTCTTCTCTCTAATACCCGTTGCAGTCTTTCCTCGTAAGCTTCTAGAGAAGCAGGTTTGAGACTCTCTTTTGGGAAAAATCCGATCACATCTTCAGGGTGAATGTCTAGATCGTCTCCCAAGTCTCCATAAAATGATAAATATTTTCCTGACTTCTCTTGAATAAACACTAATTCCGCTTCTAATCCTTCCCACAAAGCAGGGTCCGTTATGGGGTTAGATGAAACCAGATTTTCCACATTGATTACAGAAGTCATAGGTCATTTCAGGGTATTGAGGACTTGATAGGACATGAGATTCAACCAAAACAGAAGAGACGTTTTCTCATAACCTGATATGGTTAGCATTCCCCAAAATTTATTAAAACTATCAGATAAACAAAATCAGATTTAATGTTAATATACTCTCAAAAATTTGCACCATTCCTATGACTTTTACTCAAAATCCCATAAAATTTGGTACTGATGGCTGGCGTGGAGTTATTGCAGCCGATTTTACCTTTGAAAGAGTGGCTATGCTGGCTCCAATGGCAGCTAAGATTCTAGAAGACAACTATGGCCCCTCTGCTAACCAACGCACCGTTATTGTCGGTTATGATCGCCGTTTCTTGGCTGAAGAGTTTGCTCAACTAGCGGCACAATCGATGATTGAAGCGGGTTTTAATGTCATGCTTTCTCAGTCTTATGCCCCAACCCCTGCCTTTAGTTGGGCCGCTAAGGCAGAAAATGCCTTGGGGGCCATCGTTTTAACCGCTAGTCATAATCCCGCTAAGTATTTAGGGCTTAAGGTAAAAGGGGCTTTTGGGGGATCGGTTTCTCCTGAGATTACACAACAAATCGAAGCTTTAATGGCTAATCCTCCTCAATTTAAGGATTCTCCTGGCAATTTGACCTACTTCGACCCGTGGGAAAGCTATTGTCAAGGATTACGTCAAAAAGTCGATATTAATACCATACAAAAGGCAATCACATCTGGCCGTTTACGAGTGTTTGCTGATGTGATGCACGGAGCTGCAGCTACTGGGTTGGAACGACTTTTAGGCTGTCCCATCGAGGAAATTAATGGCGATCGTGATCCTTTGTTTGCAGGGGGCGCACCAGAACCTTTACCCCGTTATCTTGCTCAGTTATTTAACACCATAAAAACGGCTGCTAGTCAAGACCGTGATGGGTTAAGAGTGGGGTTAGTTTTTGATGGAGATAGCGATCGCATCGCAGCAGTGGATGGAGCCGGAAATTTCTTGAGTTCTCAAATTTTAATCCCGATTTTAATTGACCATCTTGCTACCAGAAAAGGCTTTACAGGAGAGATTATTAAAACGGTAAGTGGTTCTGATTTAATTCCTCGTTTGGCAGATGTTTATAATCTCTCGGTTTATGAAACGCCTATTGGTTATAAATATATTGCTGATCGTATGTTGAATTCTGATGTTTTAATTGGTGGTGAAGAGTCGGGGGGAATTGGTTACGGTACTCATATTCCTGAACGGGATGCTCTTTTATCTGCTCTTTATGTGTTAGAAGCAGTGGTTGAAAGTGGCGAAGATTTAGGGGACTATTATCGTAAGCTACAAGAAAAAACAGAGTTTTATAATGCTTATGATCGCATCGATTTACCTTTGGCTAATATGGATGTTCGAGATAAGTTATTACACCGGTTAGAATCTTATCCTTTAACAGAAATAGCAAGTCAAGCAGTTACTCATTGTGATACAAAAGACGGTTATAAACATCGTTTGGCTGATGGCAGTTGGTTACTGATTCGCTTTAGTGGTACGGAACCTGTTTTGAGATTATATTGTGAATCTTTGACCCTGAAACAGGTACATCAAACGTTGAATTGGGCGAAAGATTGGGCCACTTCTGTATAATTTTAGGTTTCATTTATACAAAAACACCATTTATAGGGGCTTAATATTATTAAGCCCCTATAATAATATTAAACCCCTACTATGGCTAAACTCAATTTATGTCAAAATTGCCTGACATTTAAGGTCAAGGAGGATAAATCTTAATTATTTCTTTATGCGTAGTCTTTTTTGTGCTACAAAAAGCCAGGGGGTATACCCCCCAAAAAAATGAGCAAAAATGTGTTATTATAAATTTTGAAGGTAGAATAGCATAGGTGTGTCCCTAAACAGAAAATGAGGAAAAATCAATACTATAGCACTACACATTATGGTGTTTGACCGAAAAATTAGGCGTGCAGGTTACCCGTCCGTCTTGATGCAGTCGCTCCTTGATGGGAACCACCAAGACCGCGCTCCATCGCTTTAGGACGCACAGTCTAGGATTTTATGTTATACTAGTTTGACGCCAATCAAAAGAGCGTCAAATGATAGGTTGTGAGTTCAAAGTAAAAGGAAAAATTAGGCAGTATCAAGCCATCGACTCAGCCATCAGAACATCCCAATTTGTTCGCAATAAGTGCTTGCGTTATTGGATGAATGGTCAAAAGGTTAATCGTGCTGAACTTTATCGGTACAACACTAAACTACGTTCTGAGTTTTCCTTTGTTCAAGACCTCAACTCCCATGCTTGTCAAGCTTCTGTAGAAAGATGCTGGTCATCCATAGCTAGATTCTTGGATAATTGTAAGAAGCGAGTGGGTAATTCTGAATCGCATTCAGAATGTAAGACGCACTCAAGACAACAAATCCCTGGTAATAAAGGTTATCACGTTTTAAGAAAAATACTCGTTCTGTGGAGTATAAAACCAGTGGATGGAAACTTTTAGACCCGAAACATATTGAGTTTACTGATAAAAAAGAAATTGGTAAACTCAAGCTGATTGGAACTTGGGATTTGGCTTTTTATCCTGAAGATAAAATCAAACGAGTTAGGTTAGTGCGTAGAGCAGATGGTTATTCAAGTAAATGGATAAAAAACAACAAAATTCTTCCGATATGATTAGACTGGGCCAGTTCATGAAATGGCAAAATTTAGTACAAAGCGGTGGAGAAGCAAAAATGATGATTCAAGGGGGAGAAGTAATGGTTAATGGTTGTATTGAGACGAGACGGGGAAGACAGTTAGTTGAAGGAGATATTGTTACTTTTAATGGTAAAACTTATGAAGTCAGGTTCCCATAATTCCTCTATAGTTTTAAATCGAACCATAATCAAAGTAATCTAGAAAAAGATTAATCTAAGCTAATTAGACCATTGAAGTAACATGAAAATTGCCACTTGGAATGTCAATTCAGTTCGCACTAGACAACCTCATATTATTGACTGGTTGAATAATAATTCTATTGATATTCTTTGCTTACAAGAAACCAAAGTCATAGACAAAGATTTTCCTAGGGAACCCTTTGAAAAATTGGGTTATCATACCTATATTTATGGACAAAAAGCTTATAATGGAGTAGCGATTTTTAGTCGTCAACCTATGACCAATATTATCGCAGGATTTACCCCTGTGGTTGGAGAAGAAATAGGGAATAATTTTGATGAACAAAAACGGGTTATTTCTGGGGTAATTGATGATATCCGTATTATTAATTTATATGTTCCCAATGGTGCTTCTGTTGGCAGTGAAAAATACGAATATAAATTAGAATGGTTTAATGTTCTTAAAATTTATCTTGATGGTTTGATTGAACAAGAAAACTATGAGTTATGTATTTGTGGAGATTTCAATATTGCTTTAGAAGATAAAGATATTTATAATCCTAAAAGTAAAGCAAATCATATTATGTCCTCTTCTTTAGAAAGAGAAGCATTACAAAATATTTTAGAAATAGGATTAAAAGATGCGTTTCGTAAATTTACAACAGAGGGAGGACATTTTAGTTGGTGGGATTATCGATCTGGAGGGTTTCAACGTAACCGTGGTTGGCGAATTGATCATCTTTATCTTACAAATAAATTGTATGAAAAAGCCGTTAATTGTACCATTGATATAGAACCGAGGAAACAAGAAAGACCAAGTGATCACACTCCTGTCATTGTTGAAATCTAAGATGATTTTTTAATCAAAATTATGACTCAAAAACGTCCGATAGCAGTTGATTTATTTGCTGGAGTTGGGGGAATGACTCTGGGGTTTGAACAAGCAGGATTTGATGTTTTAGCGTCTGTAGAAGTTGATCCGATTCACTGTGCTATTCATCATTATAATTTTCCTTTTTGGACAACGATTTGTGCTTCAGTAACTCAAATAACTGCTGAGGATATTAGAAAGTTATCAATGATTAAAAATCAACCCATTGATGTTGTCTTTGGAGGGCCTCCTTGTCAGGGTTTTTCTTTAATGGGAAAACGAAATTTAGAAGATGATCGTAATTCCTTGATTCAGCATTTTATTCGCTTAGTTTTGGAATTACAACCTAAATATTTTGTCATGGAAAATGTTCCAGGAATGGCCATTGGAAAACATCAACTTTTTTTGAAAGAAATTTTTAAGAAATTTGCACAAAATAACTATAAAGTTAGAACAGATTATAAAATTCTCAATGCTGCTAATTATGGGGTTCCTCAACTTAGAGAAAGACTGTTTATTATCGGAGGTAAAAAAGGACTTAAATTACCTAAGTATCCTAATTTTATTACTCAATATAATTCAGAAGATCAATTATGTATTCCTAAAACACCAACTGTAAAAGATGCAATTCAAGATTTACCAGAAGTTAATAATTATCCAGACTTAAAGAATAAAGATTCAGTGATAGCTAACTATGGAAAACCTAGTTTTTATGTTAAAAAATTGAGAAATTTATCTAATTTAATTGATGATTATTCCTACCCAAGAGACTACAATAAACAGTTATTAACTGCTAGTCTAAGAACTAAACATACACAAACATCCATTGACAGATTTAAAAGGACTCCTCAAGGAAAAATTGAACCTATTAGTCGATTTTTAAAGCTGCATCCTGATGGTTTATGTAATACCTTAAGAGCAGGGACACCCAGTAATCGTGGGGCCCATACATCTCCTCGTCCTATTCATCCTTTTACCCCTAGATGTATTACTGTCAGAGAAGCGGGAAGACTCCATTCATACCCTGATTGGTTCCGATTTCATGTTACAAAATGGCATGGGTTTCGACAACTTGGTAATTCGGTTCCTCCTTTATTAGCAAAAGCTGTTGCTCAAGAAATTATCAAAGTTCTTAACATTTCTCTGAGTAAACCGACTCATCAATGTAAGTTAAAAGGGGAAGAGTTATTAAGCTTTAATATGTCTCAAGCTGCCAAATACTATCATGTAAGTCCTGAGAGTCTTGGTAAAAGAATTAGAGGAAAAGATAATAATAAAAGCTGCTCATACTCGAACAAAAATTAGCATATACAGTGCAAAAATGTAGCATGGGAGTTTGTTTTAGAACAACTATCTCACTCCGTTTCTTGAAAAATATAAATTTAATTTTCTGTCAATGCAAAACTTCTAAATAAAAGAATAGAACCGTTACGGACTGTTCTGTTAATCTAAATAGAGGAAAAACAGAAGAAGAATCGTGAATCAAATGTATTAGTTTGGCTCTAAATGATCCTGAACAAAACCCAATTGAAGATGTTTGGCTACAAGGAAAAGAAATGGTGAGAAAATGCTGGAATTTTTGCTATAATTTTAAGATAGTCAAGTGGTTATTTTCTTAGACTATTAATCAAGGTTTATTTGATTTTCCTAAACTATTATTATCTTTTTAACCTTGATACCTCTAAGTTTTGCGATCGCTTCCAAGTTTTGTGATCGCACTCAGTCTGTCAAGAACTAAAGACTTTATGCTCATAAATCATTCCTGATTGCTATATGTTAATCAACCAGAATAATTACAAGAAAGTGCTGATTGCAGCCCCTGAAATTCAAGCAATACCCGTTATTGATTGTGGTGAGACATTAGTCGCGATTCAAGAAAGTCGTTTCACTAAAAAGTTCCAGAATGTGAAAACTTCATTAGTAGCAGTCAAACATATTTTTATCCGAGAAACGATCCAAAAAAAGTTATTGAAGGCATAGTCTCTTTTGCCTAAAGGTCTACGATTACAATTACACAAAGGTTATATCAGTCTTAGTCATCAGAAAGAATATTTTGATGAAACGTGTACCCTTGTGCGACAAGAGTATCCTGATTTCTCCCTGGAAGAAGCTTTTGTTGAAACCACTAAACTGGCATCACCAATTATCAATCTGGATGGTACGCCTAACATTCCTCCCCACAGTACAGGTGCTGCCGTGGATGTCGAAATAATCAACGATCAAGGTATCCCCCTTGACTTTGGCGTGGATCTCAAGGACTGGGCAACGGCAGATCCGTTACTGTGTGAGACACGATGTGAGACAATATCTCTGCAAGCAAGGAAAAATCGCCAATTATTATTTGAAGTAATGACGAAGGCTGGATTTGTTAATTACTTTACTGAATGGTGGCATTTTTCCTACGGTGATAAATACTGGGCATTTCAACTCAATCAAAAACACGCCATCTATGGTTATTGCGATGAAAGCTGAGTCATTTAGCAAACTGGAAGTTACAACATTAGGAATCAAAATATGGGATTCAATAAGACAGAATATTGTCGAGCTGCTTTCTTTTACGATGAGATCATGAACTCATTTAATATGGATTTTTCTCTCTATAAAGATTTAGTCGATATCTTAGAGCCAGAATCTATTCTAGAGGTTGGCTGTGGGATGGGGCGTTTATTTATGCTGTTTGCACAAAAAGCAAAGTTTATTACCGGCATTGATTTGAGTGAAGAAATGCTGGCTGAGGGTAGAAGATACTTTGCGGAAAATAGCCCTAGCGATACAGTTATTGAGTTCAGCAAAGCTGATATGTGTTCGTTCTCAACAGGACGAAAATACGATCTGATTGTTATGGCACTATCAGTATTAAAGCATTTGAAGACAAATGAAGATCGGTTTAGGGCTTTACAGTGCGCCAAAGAACATCTCAATGAAAATGGCTTTATTGTTATTGATAGCACTCCGTTTCTCTACACCTCAAAGTCTACTGACTGGATTGATGCAGAGGATTCAATGGTAGCAACTTGGTTGCCTGACAAACAGATTCTTTCTGGCTACCAGTGGAAAAAAACAGTTAAAGGTGAAACTGATACTCTTCATTGGAGGTTTAACGGTTGTGGACAAGATCAATTTGAAGTTAGTTTTACAACCTATCCCTACCAAAATTATGAGATTATTGACCATATCTCTAGGCTAAATATGAACTATGAATATCTGCTTACAGAATGGGGTGTTAATGGCATAGGTAACGAAGGTAATCGCTTCATTGGATTAATAAGCAAGTCAGGTAAAAAGTGGGGTCACAAAGAGGAATTTTTGCAGAGGGTTAACGAACGTAATGAAAGGCTTTGGTCAGACCATGATTTTTACCTAAAATCCGAGTAGTTGGCGGTACATTTTGCCTCATGGAAATATTCCTTTTTCGGGTATGTGGGATAGGCCTCAGGAAAGGGTGCAACGTCTTTGTAATATCGATAATTAGCCATGTGATTAAAGACCACATCTGCTATGATTTTGATGTTACGGGTGTGAGCAGCATCAATCAAATCCGTTAAATCTTTCTTGCTACCTAGATTTCCCCCTAGTTCATAATCGAAGGGTTGATATTGGATGTACCAGTATTCGTCTGAAGTACAAGCATCGTCAGGCCGTGAGACGGTTTGATTAGGAGGCGAAATTTGGATATGAGAATATCCGGCTGCTTCAATTTGGGGTACTTCTGCTTTAATATTGGCAAAACATTCATCAAAAGCATGATAGATAACATCAGCTTTGGCAGGAGAGTCATTGAATGTCAGTCCAATGATGATAGTAACCAAGAAGGCCAAAACCAATCTTAGTAGAGAACTGAACAATCAAGACAGTTTGGTTTTCATGAAATTTGCTACAATCTAATGATTAGGTTGTTAAGGACAGTGGTTAATCTTGAGTTTTCCCCATTCCGCCTTTAATATTAATGTATTTCATCAAAAAAGACTTTTAACAGCAGCAATAACTTGATCCATTTGTTCTTCTGTTAAAGCTAACCCACTGGGAATATAAAACCCACGACGGGATAATCTTTCCGCGACGGGACAAGAAACCTCTTTTAATAATCCCATTTTATGGAAGACGGGTTGTTCGTGCATTCCCCAGAAGAAAGGACGAGTGCCTATTTTTTGTTCTCTTAACCGTTGCATTGCTTCCGTTGCATCAAAAGGAACCTCATCTTTTAAAACCATCCCATACACCCAATAAATGTTATCAGCATAATCCGTTTTCACTAGGGGTAATTCTAACTGTGCAATCTCTGATAACGCTTCGGTGTAGATAGCACCCATTTTGCGCTTTCGTTGCACAAATTCCGTTAACCTTTCTAATTGTGCCAATCCTACCGCAGCTTGTAAATTCGTGAAGCGAAAATTCCAACCCAACTCTTCATGAATAAACCGTCTTTGGGGTTGGAAACACAGGTTTCGTAAGGAGCGACATTTTTCGGCTAAACTGTCATCATCAGTGACAATCATTCCCCCTTCCCCTGTGGTAATGTGTTTGTTGGGATAGAAGCTAAAGGTACTAATATCCCCAAAACTACCGCAAGGTTGACCTTTATAGGTTTGTCCGTGCATTTCTGCTGCATCTTCGATGATTTTTAAGCCATATTTATCCGCTATTTCTAATACGGGAGTCATGTCCACAGGTAACCCATAGATGTGAACCACCATAATCGCTTTGGTTTTTGGCGTAATTTTAGCTTCTATCTGAGTAACATCCATATTCCAGGTAATGGAATCAGAGTCAACCACCACAGGAACACCCCCCGCCCTGACAATGGCAGCTCCACACGATATAATTGTAAAAGTCGGTAAAATGACCTCATCCCCTGGTTGAATACCCAAAGCAATCACCGCAGCATCTAAAGCAACGGAGCCATTACTAACTGTAATTGCGTGCTTTCTACCGACAACTTTGGCAAAGTCAGCTTCAAACTTTTTGACAAAAGGACCTTCTGAAGAAATCCAACCGGTATCAATACATTCGTTTAGATATTGTTTCTCATTACCATTGAGTAAGGGTTCGTTAACGGGGATAAAGTCTGCCATAATATTTGAGTTCTAAAAATCAAGATTTATTAAACTAATTTCAAATTTTTATTTGACATTTGCTTGGTTTCCATCAATTCCTGAAAATCGGACTTTATCATTATCTCCTACATAAGGGCCTTGTTTAACTTCAATCATTTCCAGTTCCTCTAAGACTTCAAACCCATGACCTCCTTTAATGAGAAGGATAACATCCCCTGCTTTTAAAATCCTACTTTCGAGATAATCTTGGTCATCATTATAAAAATCAACCCGAAGTTTTCCTTGTTTAATTAATAAAACTTCTTGGGTATAAAAAACTTCCCGACGAACTTGTTTATGGATATGGGGTTTAATGGTTTTTCCTTCAGGATGTCTCATATATGCAAGTTGCTGAGAAAAACTATCGGGAGTAAAAAAATGGATTCCTGGTTCCCTAAACTCTGAGGGAAGAATAATAGCTAATACTTGACCTTGGTAAGTAATTTCTTCGATCATTGTTTGAGAATTGGTTTGTTGAATCATGATATAAGTTTAATAAAGAAATAACTAGGTGTAAGTCTAAATTGTATCAGTTTGTTTGTTTAATGTCGAATTAAACACCCCTATTTAAATATAGCATTTCTCTTAACGAGTGAGGTAAACCTAACATTTAACTCCTGACTCCTAAAAGTAGAAAACTTTGTACCTCACAAGATGCGAGAATTGCTATATAGTGTGATAACAATGTCATTGATTTAGTTATTGTTAGGAACCAGTTTAGCATTATACATAGGATATCTACCAATTTTACCTAGGGTTTCCAATTGAATTGTAACATCCTGGTTTTTATCTTCTGTAATCTTACCATTTTGAGAAATAATTTCGGGTATTTCACACTTCCGATAAGGATAACAGACATAAATGAAATTGTCTTCATTATTAGCGAGTAATTTTTGATGGAGTTTACTTAAGTTTTCCATGTTATCAACAAGGAAGAAAAATTTATCTTTTGTCAAAGAAGGTTCTAATATTTGTGCTGCATATTGATGGGAAACGACCACAATTGAACTCGGATGATTTTTTAATAATTCTATGGCAGGAGATACCCCTTGATGGGTTCTTTGAAAAAACAAAGTTCCTTGATACATATTTTTATGAAATCCAACAATTACCAAGATTGAAAATAGAAAAATCGTAAAATATTTAAGTAGAGGTTGTGATTGTTCTTGAAAAAATCTAAGTTGTTTAACAACCATAATTGTAAAGAAGGGAAGGAGGATTAAAAGATATCTTTGACCCCATTGTTTACCCCCTACAGCAATCTCATCTGATCCTGAATCCACTAATAAAGCAACTCCAATGGTGAATAAAAGACCAATAACATAAGTTAAAGCCATTCTTTGATCAATAGTAATTGCTTCTTTCCAGCTTAAAAATAACCAAACTGTAGACAATAATATTAAGAACCACCAGGTTTTGATAAATAGTTTAATCTCTCCCAGTCCGTGGGTGTTTACCCAGTAAATACTTGTCATTAGAGAGAAGATAATTAAAACAATTAAAATAATTCTCGGTAGCTTGTTATGAAAGCTTTTTGTGACCAAAAACAATAATAAATAGAGCAGAGAAAAACAAGCCACTGGGAAATATTCAAAAAAGGTAACAATAATTTCTAAAAAGCTCTCCCAAGCTTCCGTTAAACGTCTAACTAAAGAAAATTCTTCAACTATTTGTAAAGCATGGATGCCTAAAAAATGGCCATAAATCAACTTATTACTAATGAAAAAAGTTCCCACTGTGGCGTACATACTAATAATAAAAATTAATCCTTTATCCCCTAATATCATCAAATCATTTAGGTTCAGCTTTTTGAACAAACTAATTGAATCACTGTTTAATTTAAAAACATTATTCTCAGCAACAAGTTTTATGATTACCAACAAACCAACTAAAAAAGTTAAAGTAGCAATCATAGCTAAAAATTCCGAGCGTATCCAGGCAGACAAACCAACAAAAACTCCGCTTAAAATGGCTCCATTTACAGTTACCGATAATTTAGGTCTTAGTAGCATTAACATACCAATAAAACAGAGTAAAACTGCTAAAGTATGCTCCCAATACATTCCACTGTATAACGTCAAATTAGAAGTGAATACTAAGAGGAATATGGATAATAATTGACTCCAATGATTGAGATTAACAACCCGTAAATAAACATTAAAAAGGATCCAAATTAACCAAGTAGAAACCAAAGGAATAATATATAAACCTCGTTCACCCAAAAGAGTATAAAAAGGGGCTGTAATTAAGGAAAAAGGATAAGGGAAAGTAATATAATAACGATCATTCAAATAATAAACAAATGGTTCCTCATAAGGGTATAAGCCCTCTTGCCATAATTGACGGACCCACTCAGCATCCGGGGGAATTAAATCAATACGAATATTTCCCTCCCCTAATTGTTGCGCCAATAAAGCCTTAAGTCCACCATCTCCACTAAAATAAACGCCCTCTGGAACTTGTGCAAGCAAATAGAGAGAAAATAGCACACCAGCACCTATAATAAACCAAGATAATTTATCTTTAATCATTTTTAATAAATGGCTTTTATTAGCTAAACTGAGACAATGTTATACCATGTTAGAGGATTATGCAGAAACTTTTAAAACTTGCTCCTTGGGCGATCGCTGCCGGTGCAGCTTGGTCATTGGGGTTTATCTATAATGTTTATTACGGTGGGGAATTAAGCTGGTTACGGGGGATGTATTTTGAAAAGATATCCCTAGCAGCGCAGGTCAAGGAATCTCCCAGATTACTCATTTTAGGGGGATCTGGAGCGCATCACTCCCTAAATTCTCAAGTTTTAGAAGAAAAATTAGGCATTCCGGTGCTGAATATGGGACTCGACGGACCAGTAGGACTCAATGTTATCTTACCCAGCATTCTCAAAGCGGTGCGTCCAGGGGACATTGTCCTACTCATTCCCGAAGACCTCATCTTACTCGATGAAGATGGGTTGCTGGACCGTTCTGCCCCCTTTGGTATTGCCACAGGACGACCGGGACTAGGTGGTGTTCCTCCTCATACCCTAATAGAAACCATTTGGATGCAGGGTGTTCCCACTTTGAGAGCGGTGACAAAATCAACCGTAGATTTAGTGGAGAAAGGTCGTTTTACTGGTTACTATTCTGAACCCTTAACAGAAAGGGGTGACCCAACAACAGTTAAATATCGTCAGGGAAAATGGTGGCAATGGAAAATACATAAATCGATCTCTCCCCATGCAGTTAAACGGATTAAACAGTTTCATCAAGAGGTAGAAAACAAAGATGCAACTTTGGTCTTATCTTTGCCTTGGGTTTATGCCAGTCAAGATGAAAAAACTGTTGCTAATATGGAGAAGATAAGCAAAAATTTGAGCCAAATAGCCCCCCTTGTTTATGATAAAAATGATTACAATTTAAAGACAGATTCTAATTTATTTGCTGATACTCATCATCATTTAGTGTTTGAAGCGAGAAAACTGAGATCAGAACAATTAGCAGAACAATTGAAACCTGTTTTAAAAGAAATTATTAATGAATAATCAACCAGAGTATCCTGTTACTTGTATCGATTTTTAAATCAATAAAGATGAATCAAAAACAAATATCAAAACTGACCAATATTTTTGGCTTAGATTTGCGATCTTTAGCTATTTTTCGCATCGGTTTAGCCTTAATTGTTATGGCTGATTTATTCAGTCGATTTCAAGGAATTTATGCCCATTATACCGATGAAGGCCTTCTTCCTAGAGAAGCTTTACATTCTAATTTATTTACTTCTTTTATTGCTCTTCAACCAGCCCCAAATTCTATCCTCCATCCTTGGTATTGGTCGTTTCATTTATTAAATGGTAGTTTATTTTTTCAAGCTTTTTTATTTATAATTGCCTTTATTCTCAGTTTAACTTTATTAGTTGGCTATCGAACAAGACTCGCTATTATTGCTGTTTGGGCATTAAATATCTCTCTACAAAATCGCAATCCTGCCTTGATTTTTGCAGGGGATGATGTTTTAAGGGCGATGCTATTCTGGGCAATGTTTTTACCATTAGGTTGTGCTTATTCGATTGATAGTGCCTTAAATTCTAACCCGAAACCCTTACCGAAACGAGTCATGAATATGGCGACTTTTGCCTTCATGATCCAACTGATTTTTATCTATAGTTGGTCAGCAGCTTATAAAACAAAAAGTGAACTTTGGTGGCCCGATGGCGATGCGGTTTATTATTCTCTCCATTTCGATCAATATGCCACTGAAATAGGTCATTTTCTCTTAGGTTTTCCCCTGCCAATTTTACAACTATTAACCTTTGGAGCGTTAATTTTTGAATGGATAGGGCCTTTCTTGATTTTTATTCCTGTTAAAACAAGTTTCTTTCGTTGTCTAGCTATTATATCTTTTATTCTTTTACATATTGGCTTTGAATTATGTTTTTCGATTGGGGTTTTAAGTTATCTCAGTGTCATTAACTGGTTAGCTTTATTACCAACAGAACTCTGGGATAAGGCACAAGAAAAGATAACAACTAAATCCCGACAAGGACTCACCATTTATTACGATAAGGATTGTGGATTTTGTAAAAAAGTGGTTCATGGAATTCGCACCTTATTAATATTACCTGGAACTCCCTTATTAATGGCACAAGATCATCCATCCATCTACGAAGATATGTTAGAAAAAAATTCTTGGGTTGTGGTTGATTGGCAAGAAAAACGTCATTATAAATTTGAAGCGATCGCCTATGTAGTGAGTCTTTCTCCGATTCTCTTTTTTCTAGAACCTTTGTTACGTTGGCCACCCGTAATGAAACCAGGAACAAAATTTTATGAAACCATTGCTTCTAATCGTAAAGTAGCAGGTAACTTTACCAAACCGTTTAAGTTTCGTCCTTTAAAAATTGAATCCTCTTTACCTTTTAATTTAGTTACATTATTGTTGCTATTATTAACCACAATGTGGAATTTAAAAGGGTTTGTGGATCAAACGGTAGCGCGCGATCGTAACTATCGGAATAATACTAAGAAAGATTGGATTTCTGCGACTCATCATTTGCTCAATCGCAGAACCTTTCAAAGAATAAATGTTCTGGGTTATTTAACCCGTCTCGATCAGTCTTGGAGTATTTTTGCCCCGGCACCCCCTAGAGATGACGGATGGCACGTTATTATCGGAAAATTAAAAGATGGAACAGAGGTTAATCTTCTCGATGAAAACAGTGCCATCACCTGGGAAAAACCTACCTTAAAACAACGACAAGACCTCTATCAGACTATTCAGTGGCGAGTCTATTATATCAATCTGAATCGGGCGATCGGGAACAAACTTTATCCCCATTTTGTTAATTATTTGACTCAGGAATGGAATAGAAACCATCCTGAGAATCAACAGTTAGAAAGCATCGAAATCTATTTTATGGATGAGAGAACTTCTCCCCCTCAAGAAATACAAAAAATCGAGAAAAAACAGGTTTGGCCAACCTCTTCTTAAGCTCCCCTTGTTTTTAAGATGGTGGGTTACGGTGCAGGGACAAAATAATTCATGTTTCCTCCCAATCATCGACGCGCCTAACCCACCCGACTGGACTGTTTCACCTAATTTGGTGCATTAGTTTTTATGGAGTGCAAGCATCGGAGCTTGCTATTTTTACAGCGAGTGAGCAAGATGCTCACATTCCTATTGCCTCATTTTAGATGAAACAGTCCACTACGAACTTAGTAGGAGTTACTATAGCGCAATAGTTAAACCAGCGATCGCACCATTGTCGCCAAAAACCTTAGCACCCTTAGTAAAAAAGTTATCCCTACATTCTCAGGATTGTTACTGTTGCGCTATAGTTAGACCAGCGATCGCAATGATTTTGGTAACTCTATTGATTCTGGATTGTATAACCTGTTATAACCTGTTATATAATTTTTGAATCATTGATGCTCACTTTTTTAGCTTCCCACCGATAAACCCACGCTGTCTCGTAGAGAAGCGTTGGGAGTATTTAAGTTAAGTCGGCGTTTTGTTATCGATACCGCAAACCTAAAATAGTAATATCATCAGATTGAAATTTATTAGCAGAAAACTTAAACACAGCATTTTGCAGCCCAGAAACCAATTCAGACGCTTCTTGATTTCGTAGATCATTGAGAACTTCAAGAGTCTTCTGATCAGAGAAAAAGCCCCCTTTTTCATCTTCTGCTTCTGTAACACCATCTGTGTATAAAACTAACATATCTTTTGGTTGAAAAACCAACGCACCCAGTTGATAAGCTGCATCTTCATAGAATCCTAACAACATTCCTTTGGGCATAGTTAAGACATCAAATGGTTGTCCTTTGGGCGCAAAAAAAGGTAAATTATGACCGCCATTAACATAGAGCAATTTTCCTGACGTAACATCAAGAATTCCCACAAACATTGTGACAAACATACAGTCATCATTCCCTTCACATAAATGACGATTAATTGCTTCAACTATAGTAGTTAAGGGAGTCATTCTCGACATACTAATACGCAATAATGTGATCACTCGGATCATAAATAAAGCTGCCGGAATTCCTTTACCCGAAACATCTCCAACCGCAATACAAACATGGTTTTGATCAATAGGAAAGACATCATAAAAATCCCCTCCTACATCTCTCGCTGGGACTAATGTTGCTGCAACATCAATTTGAGGATAATTAGGAGCTAATCGTTTACCATCTGGTAAAATATTAGATTGAATTTTACTAGCTGCTTCGATATCTTTTTCAATTTGTTGTAGTTTCAGTTTAGTTTCTAAATTCTTTAAAGTGATTTGATCACGCTTACGAATTCGACGAGAAAACCCACTTAATAAGTTTTGACTCATGCCAGGAATTAACATAAAATCTTCCCAAAAAACGGTTTTATGTATCATTAATAATTCACTGTCTTCAGCAGATACCACATAAGCAGAAACAGGTTCATTTTCAATGATTGACATTTCTCCAATATATTCTCCAGGAGCAATCACAAATCCCATTTCCATATTGGTTTTTTGATCACCTGTATCTGTCAAATAAACCCTTAACTCTCCTGAGAGCAGTATGGAAAAATAGTGATTTTCTTCCCCTGGTGTAATCAATATTTCCTCAGGTTTAAGGTGTCTAATCTGACATTTCTTGAGTAAAGAAATAATAAATTTTTGTTCAACTCCCTTAAAGAGTTTATAGTCTGCCAGAATTTTAGGGTCGAGAGAAGTGGTATCTTGCATTCCTGTTTTCTTGTCCATCTTCTAGTAGATGTTATTCAATCTTAAAATGAGAATTTTCTCTAATTTAAACTCCGCCGTTAACGGTGGAGTCTTTTTTCTTGATCGGGAAAAATAACAAGTTCTAAACAATTGTTCGAATCGATCCTCTGGTAATTACATTCATCAGTATATTCTCGCATCAAATGAATACCTAAACCACCAATTTTAGCTGATTCTAAATCATTAGCTAACTCAACAGCATGATCATTTAAAGGATTAAAGGGAATACCATCATCTTCTATTTTAATGGTTATTTTCCCCTGATCATACTTTAATTTCAGTTGAATCGAATGTTCTTGATCATCATCATAGCCGTAATCAATAATATTGGTGATAATTTCCGCTAAAATCAAATCAAGACGAAAGACAATTTTTGGAGAAATATCGAGTTGCTCTGCTAATATATTAACCCAATCACTTAGTTTTTCTAATTCTTCGTGTTTATTTGTTAAACAAATATGATAAGAATTATAATAAGCATGGGAAAGCCCTGAAGAATCCATAATCTTTTCACCAAGCAAGTTCTTTTTATTCTGGAGTCATCGTTAGTAGTGCCTGAGATGCTTGATCATAACTGTGATAAATTTCAATTAATTGATCAATCCCTGCAGTCTTAAAAACATCTTCAACTAGAGGTTGAGGATTCAAAATTGCCATTTTAGTACCCCGTCTACTTAATGCTCTTCCACCAGATAATAATAGACGAATGCCAATAGAGGCTAAAAATTCAACTCCAGCCATATTAATTAACACAGGATTTGTTGATGTATTGACTTGAGCATTAAAAATCATCTCAATTTCATTGGTTCCTTTTAAGTCCATTCTTCCTACCAATGTAACTTGTTTAATCCCATTATCAAGCTGTTCTACGTCAAAGTTCATAAATTTTTTTAGATAATAAAATACTGGTAAACAATGAAAACCTAGGTACACTCATCCAGGGCTATTACAGTTATGAATTATATCACGAAAAATTGTGCCAGGAGGACGTGTGGAAAGAATTTTTATCTAAATAGTAGGGTGAATTTTGTGCAACTCAGCATGGCTTAATTCTCGCCATTGACCAGGGTTTAATCCCTCTAACCTCAAATTACTTATTTGCTGTCCTTTTTGTACCCCTATGGCGATTCTAATCAATCTCAATGTGGGATAACCCACTGCTGCAGTCATGCGTCTCACTTGTCGGTTTCGTCCTTCCGTTAACGTCATTTCTAACCAGCTAGTGGGAACCGTTTTGCGATAACGGATAGGAGGATCGCGCGGAGGAAGCAAAGGAGGATCATTCAATAACTTAACCTTAGCTGGACGAGTTTGATAATCTTTAATGAAAAGACCCTGACGTAACTGATTTAAAGCGATATCATCGGGTATCCGTTCAACTTGCACTAAATAAGTCCGAGGATGGGCGAATTTTCGATGAGAGAGACGATGTTTTAAGAATCCATCATTGGTTAACAACAATAACCCTTCACTATCGAGATCCAATCTTCCCACAGGATAAACGTCTTTAAGCTGAATATAATCTTTGAGGGTAGGACGAGGATTGTCGGGATGACTATTATCAGTAAATTGACATAAGACACCATAAGGCTTGTTGAATAATATATAGTGATAGGATTTCTGTTTTTGTGACATTTATCATTAATTATTAAGAATGAGGTTGACCAAATAAGACCAAGGAACAACTTAATTTTTTTAAGACTTCTGTGGTGATATCACTGACGGATAAACCACCAGCAGTCCGACGACGAAAGGATCTTAAAATAACCAGATCAAATTGATGAGAAGCACGAATAATGACTTGCGGTGGATCATCATGAACAATCATTTTTATTTTACATTTTTCTGAAAACTCATATTCAGTAATTAAGTTAGATAAAGCAGTTTTAAACTCTTTAATTTGTTGCGGAGGGGTTTTGCGATCGCAGATATGTAAAAGGGTGATGCTTCCTTGGTTAGCATCAGCAAAAAGTTTCGCAAAGTTAATCGCTTGTTGGGTTGCTTTATTTAAGTTTTTAACTGGCAGTAAAATCCGACGTAAGTTTGTGGGATGATCCAGTAAGCGCATGACTGCAACGGGACAATGAGAAGACCAAAATACTGTATCTAAAATATTTCCAAACAATCGCGCTTTCAATCCTATATTTTCTCTCCATCCCATGATAATTAAACTAGCCCTTTTTTCTTTAGCTGTACGACTAATTCCTTGAGCAATATCATTATCAATACGGATAATGGGTTGAGTGTTAACCTCAAATTCTTGACTAATTTCTCTAGCACGATCTAATAAATTTTGACTTTTTTTTAAGTTTTCTTCTACTTGTGGATCATCCATGTGAACACCAGCAGTAGCAATAGAAACTGGAACAATAATGCCTGATTCTTTTCTGGCTAATAAAGCTCCCATTACAATTAAATCTCGTTGAGTATGGGGGTTATAAATAGGGATAACAACTGTAAAATTATCAGTTTCTCGTTCAGGTTTTAATTGAGGTAACCATTCCTCTAAGGTACTTCCTATATTTCCATAGTCTTCATTTTCTCTTGTTTTAGGTAAGGGCAGTTTTCTAGCAAATTTTGCCGTTAAAACAGGGCCTAAAATCGAAGTAATTAACATTAAGACAATGACACTGTTAAACACTGCTTCATTAAGTAATCTTTCCCCGGCTGCATTTTGTATTTCGTAAGCAGCTAAGGCCGCAGCTAAGGTAGCAGCAACTTGAGGTAAAGATAAAGACCACATGGTTAATGATTCGGGCCAGGTATATTTATAGATAAGCTTGGCAGCCGTTGCAGCAATAAATTTTGCTATGATTAAACCGCCAACAATTCCTATCACTAAAGGGAGTTCAAATCGAAGGGTTTTAATGAAAATTGGGATATTTAATAACAATCCCATTCCAACAAAAAAGAAGGGAATAAATAAAGTTGCTCCCACAAATTCTACCTTTTCTTTCACCGGACCATCACCTACCACATCATTCACAGCCAATCCTGCTAAAAATGCCCCCACAATTTTATCAATATTAATCAGTTGTGCGCCAATAGCAGCCAAAAATACAGCTAGTAAAACAAACAAAAATTGATTACTTTCTTCATCACCGGTCCGCCGAAAATATTCTTTTCCTAACCAGTCAAATCCAAAGAGAACAATTAAAGCATATAATCCCAAAGAAACTAATTGAATGACTAGACTCGCAGCCGAGAAATTTCCTCGATGAATAGAGACAGAAATCGCCAAGACTAATAAGGCGGCAATATCCGTAAAAATAGTTGCTCCAACCGTTACCATAACCCCTTCATTTTTAACCATTCCCAATCGTTGAATAATGGGAAATCCTAATAAGGTATGGGACGCTAATAATGAGCCAATTAAAATAGAAGAATTTAAGCTAAATCCAAAATTTAGTCCCACCAAAGTTCCCATAAATAGGGGTAAAAAAAATGTCAAAGCACCAAATACTAAAGAGCGTTCTTTTGTTTTACGAAATTCAGCTAAATCGATTTCTAAGCCCGCCACAAACATGAGATATATTTTACCAATATCAGCAAATAGTTTAATACTTTCTGAATCTGCATCTAATAAATATAAGCCATTTTCTCCTAAGACAACACCAGCAAATAATAGTCCGACTAAGCCAGGAAGTCGCAATCGTTCAAAAATAGGCGGTAACGTCAGAATCACCAATAATAAAATGGTAAAAGAAACTAAAGGATTACTACGTAAAATAGATAACAAATTTTCCATTTAGGTTAATATTTGTTAATGACAATAACTATTATAGTCTTAATTGTAATTAATTGATACCCATAGAGTTCTTTTTTTTTAATCATCAAAAATAGTTGAAAATTATTGTGTTTTTTAGGGTAGTAAATTTCTCTTACTGCTTTATTTTTTTTGACAGTTTAAAGTCTCGTTGCAAAATTTAACACAGTGAGTGATCAGAAATTTCATGTAAGTGGGAATGTTAAATTTAGCCCTCGCAAGAACAATAATTAAGATGAATCCCTGGAATGTTGAACCACCTGCTGATAATCCTTTAGATAATAACCATGTTGGGTTAGATCCTAGTCTCTCAGAAGATTCAGGGGAAGAATTTTCAGGATTAGGGGAGGATTTTGAGAAAATAACCCAACAAGTTCTAGAAACGGCACATAACTTACAACAACAAAGTTATCCCTTAGAAACTGTAGGACCAATCTTTGCTCTTGAGAAAGATCCCATTACAGGTATAAGTTATGCAGATTCCATCAATATAACCAGTATTGCCTCAGAATCTCCAGAAAATGCCACCCTAGAAAATACTACCCCCGTTTTATTTATTCCAGGGTTTGGGGGTAGTTTCACGGAGGATACCAGTTCAGAGGGTTTAAACCAATGGGATACCACCCGTGGATTAAGTCCCGATCAACTCAGTTTAGAACCATTGGGACAAGCTTATTATGATATTGTTCAGTCTTTAGATAACGTGGGTTATACCCCCTATGATGAGGCATTAACAGAGCAAGAAAATAGGGATACGGGGGCTAATTTATTTACAGTTACTTGGGATTGGCGTTTACCGGTTGCTGGTGTAGAAGATGGGAGTTTAGATGGTACTTTAACTGGTGTCTTATCTCAGTTTGAAGATAATAATTCTTTTCAATCTGGAGTCGATTATCTAGGGTATTGGTTAGAAAAAGTTAAAACCATTACAGGTGCTGAAAAAGTTGATATTATCACCCATAGCACAGGGGGATTAGTTGCACGTAGCTATATTCAAAGTGATAGTTATGGAGAAGAAGTTAACGGAATTACTTTACCCACCGTAGAAGATTTAGTATTAGTTGGTGTTCCCAACCAAGGGACATCAGAAGTCTTGAATTTCTTACAAGATGATTGGAATAGTAAATCAGCTTCGCGGGCCTTAGCAAGATTGGTAGACAAATCTTATGATTTAGCGATTACTGGAACTGATATTACTGGACCTGATGTTAATTTTGTTTGGAATAGTATCAGTCAAAAACTTACTTTAGTGGATAATGAAACTTCTAATATTATTGATAATGAAGTTACAAAAAAAGAATTTTTAGAAAATTATATTGCCAGTTTAAACGATTTATTACCAACTTTTGAGTTTTATGATGATACCCATGATAATCTTATTAATTATCAATCCTTAACCGCAGGAAATAATTTTGATGGAGTTAATGCTAATCAACTGATCTTAGACTTAAATGGTAATAGCGATCGCAATACATTTATTGATCAAACTGATAAAACTACCGTTGTTTATAGTTCAGAATTAGAAACCCTAGGGCTGGTTCAAAAAAGAGAAGGGCCAGCATCTATTAATGAGGGAGGTTTCTTAAGCGATGAAATCCTAAGTTTTACTGAAATAATTGGACGTTCTCCTGATATTAATGAAGTCTGGTATCAAGATTTAGAGGCAGATGACCAAGGAGATGGAACCCTAACCAAAGAATCTACAGTGGGTCAATTTTTAGGGGATTCTCGTATTAATGGAAAGTTATCTATTAATGAAATCTTAAAAGCAGATGCTAATGAAGAAGATGTGATTTCTCATACTGGATTAGTTCAGAATATTTATGCTCAAAAACAGGTTTTAGAAGCGATCGGTATAACAGAAATTGAGGATAATGATATTTCTACTGATCTGGCATTATCGGAAATTGAAAGTGTCTTCAAGAGTTTAGAATTAGGAATTTTATCCGTTGATGACTTACAAGATATTGACCTTGAACCTGCCTTACAATCCCAAATAAAGCAAATTTTAGTCAAATGGGATGAGTTAGCAACAGAACTATCTAATAGTACCCTCTTAACCACCGAGCTACCCCTATTGGATCAAAGTTTAGATCAACTATTAGGGCAGGTTCTTGGGGGTTCTAATAGCGGTTTAGATACCATTTTGAACTTAGGAAATGATGCAGCAAGTTATCTTGATAACCAAGCAATTCCCAGTTTATTTGGACTCTTTGAAAAACTCAATCAAACCGTTACTAACAAATTAAATGGGTTTGCTGACACCATCGATCAATATACCGAGTTTGGACCGATCGCCATTGATGGGGGCCTGGATTTAGGAGATAAAGCCGTTTACATTGATATCAATCTTGATGCACCCCTAACCACAGCGTTAGACTTTGATTTAGAAAATAGTGCTTTAGGAAATGCGATCGCAGAGAGTTTAGGAGACTTAGTTAACCCTGATTTTAGTGCCACATTTAACCTAGATAGCAGTTTAACCGGAACCTTACGCCTAGGGTTAGACATTAATGATCTCATTGATGATGATGACAGCACCAGTATTGGAGTTGATGATCTCTTTTTCGAGTTGAGTGATCCCCTCACTGTCGCATTAACAGCGACGGTTGATCCTTTTTCTATGGGAGTTGATGTCAAAGGGTTAGGAAACGTCGGAGTTAGCAATGGAAGTTTAATCACCACTGCTTCGGTGAGTTTAGCTCTCAATGATGTCAATGGAGACGGAAAACTCACCCTACAAGAGATTCAAGATATATCCAGCAACAACAATATCAAAGATTTATTTGAGTTTACCCTCAATGACTCATCTGTAGATGCGGATTTACCCATTTTTGTCGATACAGATAAGATCAAACTTGAGGGAGCGATCGCCCTTAATTCCGATCCCCTCTTCAATATTAATGATTTTTCTCTCAACTCTCCCAATGTTACTGCCACTTTAACCAGTTTAGAAGTGGGTGACTTTTTGAAGGTAGCAGGAAATATTACTGCGAGTGCTAATAATGATGGTTTATTGGTGTTAAGTGGCACTGGAATTAACGGTTTTGTCGGTCAAGGAGCAACCACCGACGATATAAATGATGATATAGGGTTAAATCTTGCCAATGCTGAGTTAAGCTTAACTCTGGCCGAGGATGGGACTTATACCTATAGCGTTAATAATGCAGAGGTTACCGTAGAAGGGATTGATTTATTTGACTTTTCAGGAACCGTTAATGCCACAGGAGACCAAGATCAAGTTAGCCTAGAGTTAGGGGATTTAGCCTTACAAATCTCCGATTTTGTCAAAATAGACGGTGATTTTAGTTTTACTGCTAGTTCTGGGGAGAATGGTTCCCTGGTAGAGATTATTAGCAGTGGAGGGTCTGCATTTGCCGGAGTTGGGTCAAATACGGTCGATACCAGCGATGATCTAGGATTACAACTGAGTAACGTTGATAGTATTGTTCGTATTGACAGTGACGGGATAGCTTATCAAGCAGAAGGAGAGGTGTCACTGGTTGGGGTTTCTGGTTTTACTGTGGGGGGAACCATCGCTGCTGTTGGTAACACCACAGGGAATGATATTACCTTAAATAACACCCTTCTTTCCTCTGGGATTAACCAAGTCACAGGAACCGGTTTAATTTTTGATATTGCTGATTTAGTTAAACTGACAGGGGATCTTACCTTTGAGTTTCGCGACAGTGACCCATCTATTTTAGCTGCCGGTCAAAATTTAACTGCTAACGTGGATATTGGCAATGATTTAGCAGGTACATTGGATAATGGCACCTTTGGACTCGCTTTATTTAATGATGGAACCTATGCTTTACAAGGATCAGGAAATGCAGAAGTAAGACTGGATTTAGGTGCAGCAGGCCCCGATAGTGATGATTTAATTTTCATCGGAGATTTAGGATTTGAAACTAACACAACGGGACAGATTATTGATGAAACTATTAATATTAATGATGAAGCTATTACGGTTGAATTTGAAACAGCAGATAATGTTAGTCAATTTAATGCTTCTAATCTGGATTTAGACTTATCAGGAGGACCTCTGAGAGACGCTTTATTAGAGGGGGCAGATCTTTTACAATCCATGAGTTCTGATTTAGTTCCTACTTATGATGAGGATGGAAATGAATTGACATCCGGTAGTATTTTAACTGAGGAAATTCCTGGGATTGATGTTACTTTAGATGAGATTGTTGGGGTTAGTGCTTATTTAGGATTAGGAGATTTTATAGAAACCTATTTAACGGAAGATGACGCTGCTACGCTCCAGGGATTAATGAATGTTATTAATACGGATTGGTCGGCCACATTACCGGAACCCGTTAGTATTGAATCTGTCTTAGATAGTGATGGATTTAATCTTGCTTTAGTGGCGGATTATTCAGTTAATGAAACGATTAATCTTGGTTTTACAGAAGAAGTAGCCACTTTTGGATTAGTGGATCTTCAAGGTAATGCTAATTTAACATTAGGAGTAACCACAGGGATTGACTTTGATTTAGGAGTTGATTTTAATAATAACTTTGATGTCGATTTTGCTTTAAATCGCTTAAATTTTGATGCGAATGCTACTGGGAATGATCTTATTTTAGGTGCATTTTTTGGTCCTATTGGTTTAAGTTTAGGTTCTAATGATATAGGTAAAGAACAAGGTCAAGCCTCTGTTAGTTTAGGGGGTTCCATTAGTTATGTTAATGATGAATTTAACTATACTGCTGATCCAGGAACCATTGATGTTAATTTACCCGTTTATGCTACCATTGCAGGAACAGATTTATCCGCAGGAGAAACCCCAAAAGTTTTATTAAAAGGCGATCCTTTTGGAGATGGGGTAGAGTTTACTACGGAAAACTTTGATAAAATTGTTAACTTTAAAAACTTCAGTGTTGTCGATATTCTGTTCATTGTTCAAGACTTAATTTCCTGGGCAGAAGACTTTAAAGATTATGATTTTATGGCGACAGAAATTCCTTTAGTGGATGTTACTTTAGGAGACGCATTAAATTTTGCAACCGCTATTAATAATGATGTTTTCTCTCAGATTAATTTTTATACAGATGAAAGCGCAAAAGTGGGCCAGGGTGGAGAAATTAAAAGTCATGTCTTGACTGATAAAGACGGCAATTTTACTGCCGACTTAGTCGGTCAATATATCGTTATTGATAATGTAGGATTCTTTGAAATTGCTTCAGTAGAAGATAGTGAAACTTTAACCCTGATTGATGCCTTAGATGACCAAGACTTACCATTAAATTTGACGAATCAGAACTATATTATTGAATCAAGCAATACCAGCGAAGCTAGTTTAAACAATAATCAATTAACCGATACAGATGGTAACTTTACTGATGAATTAGTAGGTCAATTTATAACCCTTAACAATATAGGAACCTTTGAAATTGCTTCAGTAGAAGATGCACAAAACCTAACATTAGTCAATGCAAAAACACTAGATTTAACTGAGCAAAATTATATTATTCATTCCCAAATTACTACCACAGGAGGCAATATTAATAGTCAACAATTTGTCGATACAGATGGAGGATTTACAGATGATTTAGTCGGTAAATATTTAACCATTGACAATATCGGAACCTATCAAATTTTAGAAGTTGTTGACAGTCAAACCTTAACCCTAGAAAATCCCTTAGATTCCCAAGGAAATCCCCTAGATTTAAGCGAACAAACCTATATTATTCACACCGATGAAACCCTAGAATTAATTCGCACCGTTGAAGAATTAATCACAGCAGTGAACAACTCAGGAATCTTACCTGATGGGGTAGAAGTTACCTATGATGCAGAGGAAAATCGTTTAGCTATTCCCTTTACCTTTGAAGAGACATTAACAGGGTTAGATGACGTTCCCTTAGACTTTGGGTTAGACTTAGGAGACTTATCCTTATCAACCTCTGCTGCAACCTCCTTAAATGCAAGTGTTGATGGACGCATGGATATCGTTGTTGACTTTGATAGTAGCGTCACCCTCTCAGGAACCGGTGCGACTCTCAATAACGAGCAACTAACAGATAGCGATGGGGGTTTCACCTCCGACTTAGTAGAGCAATATGTAACAATTGATGGTCAAACCTTCCAGATTTTAACTGTAACGAATAGTACAACCTTAACCCTAGATACCAACGATCAAACCATCAACTTAACCAATCAAGACTACGAGATCCGTGATGGTAAAGGAATCAGTTTATACTTAGACAATGTAGGATTAAACGGGTCAGTGGACTTTGAGGTTACTGACTTAGAAGTTGCCGCAGAATTAGGGTTTTTAGGATTAACCGCAGGAGGAGAGAATACAGGATCTGGTGTTAATTTATCTTCCACCCTATCCACAGGATTAGATCGAGATCCCGATAACGAAACCCCAGGAGATACCCTTTTCCGTTTAAACGATCTCCTGAACGCAGACTTAGTGGACTCCTTTAATGTCGATTTTGCAGGAGACGCAGCGGCCATCCTCAAAGGGTTATCCGTCGATGGAGGATTTGGCAACATTGACATTGCACCAGAAGCAGAACTATCAGTCTATATCCCAGACTTTAATAGTTTATCGGGATTACAAGTCGTTCATCAACCGGTAACTGAAACTTTCGATCTCCATCAGGCCGTTACAGAGGGGACCGTAACCGAAGACGGTTTCATCGTAGTGTTACCCGATGTTTCTGATGTTCTCAACCTCAAAGACCTCAGTTTTGCCGATATTATTACAGGTATTCGGGCCGGAATTGACTTTTTAAGCGAAAGTTTAGCCGATGATCCTTTCTATACCACCTCATTCCCCATTATTAATGTTTCCTTAGAAGAAACCTTCACCTTCCTCGATGATTTAACCGCATTGTTAGATGAAGCGGCCAATAACCCATCAGGATTATTACAAGAGGTAGAACAGACCATTGAAACAGCTTTAGGACTCAATGACGATAATACCCTAGATCCCAACGAACAATTATTCTCCCTCTCTCTCAATGGAGACTTTCTCGATATTCATCTAGGATGGGAAGCTTTATTATCTGAGTCCTACGATTTTAGTCTAGATTTAGAAACCATTAAAGAACTATCTGGAAACAGTGCTGCGGCCGCTTTAGATGCCATTGATAGTTTAGCAGACTTAAACGGTGGGGGAAGTTTACTACTCGAAGCATTAGCCCAACTTAACTTTGATATTGCCGTTGATCTAACCAGTTTAAGCAGTGGAACCCCAGACATTTCCCTTCGTGATTATAACCAAGATACAGAAACCGGAACATTTGCCAGAATCGGGGCCAGGGTAGAAGGAACGGAACTGGATTTGAATTTTAAAGCTGGCCCCATTGATATTGGGGTCGTAGATGGATCAGTGGTGATCGATGGAGATGGTAACCTGGAAACCAACGATTATGCGGGAATCTTGCTGGCGATCGATCAACAAGAAGGAAGTATTGATGATGATGGACTGTACCATGTTCTAGATGAATCTGTTTCCGATAATCTGGATCTCACCTTTACAGGGGGTTTCAACGTCAACTTACCCATTGTTCTGGAAGTCTTAGGTATCAGTGTGAATCTCGATCCCATTACCATTGGAACTAATCCAGTTTATGGAGATCAGGGACTCTTCCAACTGTTTAAACATTTGGCCGGATCATCCGATGCAGGAGTTGATGATCCACTGGTAATGAGTTTCCCCGATATTCGAGGAGCATTTAACGATCTTGGTGGTCAGTTTTCCCTCCTCTCCCTGATTAACGATCCGTCCTTTATCCTCGACGGAGTCAATCTAGCAGTAGGCAGTTTAGAAGACATCTTCGATTCGAGTTTAGCGCAAGATATCCCCTTATTGGGAGATAAGTTAGCCAGCGCAGCATCTTTCCTAAGAGATATGCGTCAAGGACTCTTACAGGATCTCCGGGATAAATTAAGTGGAGATGGTAAAGCGATCGAAGTGCTGCGTCAAGCATTATATGATGTCTTTGGACCTGACACTTTAGGGTTACTAACGGATGGGAATGGCGATCAAATCATTGATCTCAATGATGTCTTGGTGCGTTGGTTCGATGCAGATGGGATGGAGATCCAAGACTGGATGATAGGAGATAGTTTACCCGATGGAGTGGATGCCATTCAATTTGATATGGAACTCGGTGGTAATATTTTAGGGACAGGAATCGATTTACCCCTAGATTTTAGCCTCCCCGGTTTCAGTCTCGATGTAGAAGGAGGTTTTGGCCTATCGATGGATTGGAGTTTTGACTTTGGTTTTGGCTTAAGTTTAGTGGATAGTTTTTATCTTACTGCCAGTTCTGATCCTGCCAATCCTGAATTAGAATTTAATGTCAATGCTTTCTTAGATGGGACTCCCGACGATACCACCAATATCACCACCTTTGACGCAACCGGAGAACTATTATTCTTCCAAGCAGACTTAAGTGATAATAAAAATAGTAACGGATATACAGTTAATGGCATTCCCCACCAAAATGAATTAAAAGAAAATGTGAGCGGTGTCTATGGTGGATTATCCCTAGATATCGTCGGCAATGAAAGAGATCGTTTAACCCTCGATCGCATTCTTTCCGGTCGTTTTAGCGAAATTTTTGACGTTGACTTTGGGGTTGAGGCCGATTTAGACCTGGGAGTTATTTTATCTCTTGACGGGGCCGATGGTTTACCCCGACTGGGAGGAGATTTAGCATTAACTTGGGATTGGCAACTAGGTCAAACCGTCAGTAGTCCTGATCTGTCCTTAAATGATCTAAGCATCGATCTCGGCAGTTTTGTCACCGATTTCTTAACCCCCATTGCCAACACCATTAATAATACCCTCAAACCGGTAGAACCCTTAATCGATGTCCTGGATACGGAAGTACCTGGGTTAGACCTTTTAATCGATGACAACACCATTAAAGGACTGGTTAACCTCATTTTAGAACTCAAAGGCCGTCGTCCCATTGATTGGACTTTTGTTGATGAAGCAAAACAAATGTTGGCCCTGGTAGATAAGATTACCAACGATCTTAACACCACAGGATGGTTACAATTAGGGGATATTAAAGGACTGGGAACCACCAATGTTCAAGGGATTCAAACCACCGATCCCCAGGGAACCCCGGCTGAGTTAGACTCCTTCTTAAGCAACAATACCCGTCAAGACTCCTATGCTAATAGTCAAACCAGTAGTACCCCCCGTTCCGGTTTCCAAATCCTACCTTATATCAAAGATATTTCTAATTGGACGGCCTTATTAACCGGAGGGGATGCAACCTTATTTACCTACGAACTCCCCTTATTAGAATTTGGGGCCGATTTTAACATTCTTTTAGCCAGCATTGGCTTTTTACCGAAAGTTGCTTCTTTAAATCTCTATGCACGGGGAGGGTTCGCAGCGACAGCCGATCTCGGTTTTGGTTATGATACCTTTGGTATCCGTAAAGCTATTGAAACTGGTAATCCCTTACAAGCCTTTGATGGCTTCTTCGTCATGGATTATAACCTAGATGGAGAAGAAAAGGACGAATTCACCTTTAATGCGAGTTTAGGGTTAGCTGCATCCATCTCCTTAGCGGTTGTGGAAGCAGGATTAGAAGGGGCCATCGTCTTAGACATGGGGGTAGATTTACAAGATATTCCTAAATCAACCCTGATTAAAGATGCAGAAGGATTTGTTATTGACCAAATCTTAGAAACTGATGGCAGGATTCGGGGATCGGAGTTTGCCACCATGTTTAACTTTAATGGGGGAGGATTTGCTAATTTAGTTAACTTAAGCGGTAGTGTGGACTTTGAAGCGAGTGCTTTTGTTGATCTCAATCTTTTATTAACCACCAAAACCATTTATAAACAAAAATTCTTAGATGTTCAACTCCTTGATTTGACCTATAATGCGCCTTTTGTACAACCCATTTTGGCCGAACAAGAGGGTTCCACCCTCTACTTAAATATGGGCGATCGCGCGTCAAACCGAGTTTATAACAACGAAGACGGGGGAGAAATCTTTATCCTATCCAGCAAAGAAGATGGCAAGGTAGGGGTTGAGTACGATGGCTATTATCAAGAATATACTGGTATTACCCATATTATCGGGGATGGTGGGTTAGGAGACGATAGTATTGATGCTTCCTTACTGAGAAATGACATTACTGTTGAATTGACGGGAGGTTTAGGGAAAGATATTCTCATTGCCGGCGTTTCTGGGGGACTTCTTGAGGGTGGGGACGATGATGACAGTTTAGATGGTTCGGTGGCCACCAGTCCAGTGGTTCTCAGAGGAGGAACCGGAGACGATCAACTGATAGGAGGTAGTGCGGATGATACTTTAGAAGGGGAAGCAGGAGACGATGATCTCAGTGCCGGGGAAGGAGATGACATTCTTGCCGGAGGAACTGGAGATGATAATCTCGATGGGGAAACAGGAGATGACACCTATGAATTTAGTGATAGTTTCAATCTCGATCGCTTTGAGGATAACTCAGGTAATCACACCCTTGATTTTTCTGAGGTTACCTTCAATCTGGATGTTACGGTTAATCGTCGGGGAATCAATGTTTCTTATACCAATGATGATGGAGAAGTGGTAGATAATATCGAGGTTACGGATTCTATCGATACCCTCATTTTAGGGTCAGGTAATGATGTTGTTTATATCGATGATACTCCCAACCCCTTAACTATTAGTACGGGAGGAGGAGACGATACCGTTACGATTAATGGAAGCAGTGAAGAATTAATCCTCAATACGGATGACGATGATGATACGGTCCATATTAACGATAATGATGCGGCCATAACCCTGAATACGGGAAACCATGCTGATACGATCAATGTTAATAGTATTGGTCACTCCATTACTATTAATGCAGGGGATGACAACGATACGGTCAATCTTTTCTCCAACCCAGTCGAGTTAACCATTAATGGGGATGCAGGGGATGACACCATTAATATTAAAGCGAATCAAGCAACGGTTAATGTTGATGCAGGAACGGGAAGCGACACGGTTAACATTACCGATAATGGAGATATAAGTCAAATTACGGCCTTAGTTAATGTTTCTGGGGGAGATGATTTAACGGATACTGACTACCTCAATATTGACCAAACTGCCAATACAGAAGCTCACACTGTTACTTTAACTGAGACAACCATTACCTCCTCAGCGATGACGGGTTCTGTTCAATACAGTCGCATGGATGATGTCACCCTCAGTTTGGGTAGTGGAAATGATCAATTTACCGTTAATAGCACCCATGCAAATACCACCAATATTGAGATGGGAGCAGGAGAGGATACTGTTACTGTAGAAACCATTGCGGGACAGACCCATATTTTCGGTCAAGAGGGTGAAGACGTTATTAATATTAAAACCATTGATGCTGACACCACAGTAGATGGAGGTGCAGGAGATGATGTTATTAATGTTAGCAATGATAACCAGCGCATCAGGGATATTAATGCTATTTTGACCCTAGAAGGAGGAGAAAATGAAGATACCATCAATATTGACAATACTCAATCCACCTCTAGTAGTGCAGGAACCCTAACCACTAACCGACTGTTTGGGTTAGATATGGGAGGTTCTATTGCGTATGAAACTGCAGAAACCTTAAACATTGATCTGGGTGTGGGAGATGATAACTTTACTGTGGATAGCACCCATGTCAACCTAACTAATATTACAGGAAGTTTGGGAGCGGATCAGATTTTCGTTAAAACCATTGCTGGAGAAACTCATATTTGGGGTCAAGAAGATGAGGATACCATTACCGTGAGTGATAACGACAATACTTTAGGGGGTATCCAAGGAAGCTTATATCTGCAAGGAAATGATACTGCTAACGATATCTTGATCATTGATAATAGTGGGGCCATGACAGGTCAAACGGGAACCCTCTCTCACGAACAAGTAACCGGGTGGGGAATGACGGGAACCCTTAATTATCAAACCTTTGAAGACGTTACCCTTACCCTCGGAGAATATCAAGATAATTTAACGGTGTTGAGTACCATTGTTGACCAAACGACTATTAATACCGATAGTGGACTCAGAGGGGACACAGATACGGTTAAAGTGGAAACTTTTGACGGAAACACCTCCATCAATACTGGAGACGGAAGTGATCAGATTACCATCTTTGATGGAGATGGAGACTTTGCAGGGATTAACGCAACTTTAGAAGTTGATGGGGGCCAGGATGGGGATATCTATCAAGTTACCGTACCCAGTACAGGATCAGGCACGAGTTTTATTAATCTCAATGATCAAGGTGCATCGGGAATTGATCAATTAACCTATCTGGGTAGTAGTGATAATGATTTGATTCAGTTAGACACGGTTTATGATACCACTCTAGATCCTGAGTTAGAATTTAGTAGCGATCGCTGGTTAGATTATGGTAATCATGGAGAAGGGGTTTTAATCTCTCATTTTGATACCAATGCTGATGCTTATCAAGCAGTGGATATCAATAACCCCGACGATTTAACGGCCATTAACGAATCGGGGTTACAACAGGGAGATCACTTCCAAGTCGTCAATTATTCCACCATCGATCAGGTGATGCTCTTTGCAGGAGCAGGGGACGATAAAATTATTAGTGATGATACCGCACAAGAAATTGATGTCTTTGGTAATGCAGGAAACGATCAATTCTACGTCGGTTCAGTATTAAGTACAGAATTAGTGTTTGTGGAAGGTCAAGAGGTGGCCGTCGTTACAGAAATCACTCATGGTGCATCTTTTGAAATGAACTTCTATGGGGGTGACGATGATGACTATTTTGAAGTGAATCACAATCGGGCCGATATTAAACTATTTGGGGATAATGGAGACGATACTTTCTTTATTAAAGCTCTGTTAACTCTCAATGAAGATGAAGATTTAGTGGAATTAGATAATAAGGTTGCTACTGTCAGTGGTGCGACAGGAGAAGGAAGTGAAGAAGAGCAGAAAAATAATGATACCCGCGAGGTAGATGTTGATTCCTTGGTGTATGTGGAAAATGCTAACGTGGATATTGATGGTGGGGCCGGGTTCGACTCGGTGGCCATTGTGGGAACGGTTTTGAGTGATAGTTTCTATATCTTCACTGAGGAAGTGAATGGGGAAACGGTACAACGGATTTACGGTGCCGGGGTTAAATTACGAGAATTGGTTAATATTGAGCGCATTCAACTGATTACAGGTGCCGGAGACGATCGAGTTTATCTCTATGGGGTGGATCTCGGTCCCGGTGCTGATTTTGTCCTCAATACAGGAACCGGAAGCGACACTATCTTTGTCGGGGGTGAAGCGTTAGATATTAATCTTAATTTCCCGAAAAGTAGTCGCACTGAATATGCAACGGTGGACGGTTATCAAGGATCTGATGAGATTGAAATTGACTTTAGTTTAACTGTTGATCTCACAGAAACTTTAGATCGAGTGGTTCCTTTTAATGTTGAGGAACCCTCTCAAACGGTAATGCAACATATTCCTGCTGCTTTGACGTTGGATGGTATTGTTTCTCCTGTCTTAATTAATGATGCGGAGGGATTAATTGATACCATTATCTTTAATAATCAAGAAGGACCAGAAAACTTGATCTTTGAAGACCAAATCCTGGTTAAAAAATCCATTGAAACGGATAAAACGTTCCTAACTTATCCCGATACAAGTGTTAATAATGGGACGACTACTGATTTAATTGCTCAACTGGATAGTCTCGCAGATGATACTACCGTAGTGGAGACAGTAGATGAGTATTTACGCAATCAAATTATCTTTACCGATAGGTATTTTGATACAGAATTAATTAATCGTCTGATTGATCCTGATCATGAGGAATCTGAAATCTTTACTATTGAAGAAGGGGTTTCTTATGCAGCATTTCAAGATACTCTTGATGAAAACGATGAAGTAGTAACGGCCCTCGAACAATTAAAAGAGTTTCTCACAGGAACAGGGTATGAGATTAATTTACAAGAAACTGATAATCCTGATCCCAGTCAGACCGATCCCCTATTAGATATTATTAGTATTAGTAATGGGGTTCAATCTCTTGCATTTGAGGGACAATATCGTGAGATTACCAAAGATAATGAAGTGTTACGTGACATTATTGGGGTGAGTTTATTAACTTCTTCTACCATTGATTTTACTCTTGAAAAAGGATATGTCATTGCTGATTCTGTTGAAGTGGTCGATGAAGAGATTTTTCATAGTTTAGCTGAGAAAGATCAGCATCCTCTGATTTATTTACAATCAGGAACAACTGAGGAAGTGTTTGAAGAAATAACTATTAATCTGAATACAATAACTGCTAATAATTTAGTTCTCAATAATGAGGTATTTTCAGGAAAAGTCTTTGTTAATGGTAGTGAAGAAAATGATACTTTTAATATTAATCAAATTGGCGGACAAACCTTTATTAATGCCAAGGAAGGAGATGATACTTTTGAGGTAGGGGAAGGAACGGTAACTGAGATTAATAGTGACCTCTTTTTAAGGGGAGATGAAGGCAATGATACGGTGATTATTAATAGCCAAAATTTAGAAGAAGATTCTGATATTCTGTTAGAGAAAAACACAGTAATAAATACCTTTGAACAAGATAAATTAAGTAAAGTCACCAATGCGTTAGAATTCACCAATATTACTGAAACTGAAAATGAATTAATGGGAGAAGGACTCGAAGATGAATCATTCGTTTATGTTCAAGAAATGGTAGAAAATGCTGATATTAATGATTTAAAACAGGTAGCAATTCAAGGAGCAAATGAGTTAGGAGAAGAGATTGAAAATACTTTAACAATCGCAAGTAATAACTTTGATCAAGGGGTAGCTAATATTATTACCGAACAACAAAATATTCTCACCAGTGTCCTTGAAGAAAGTTTAGTAGATTATTATGATGCAAGGAAAGCACAAGAAGCAGAAGAAGCAAATTATCAAGCATTAATTACTGAAAGAGATAATAATGTTGATGCAGTTAATAATATTATTTCTACCATAAAATCGAATATTGTTCAAAGAGAAGATAAATCATTCCTTGATAATATACTGGGGGGAATTTTTGATCAGGATAAAACTGCAACTTATACCGTTATTAGTGAGCTAAATTCTGAGGACATTTTAAATGGTTATAATGCTACTAATAATACCCTCCAAGTAACAGTTACAGTTGAAGAAGTCAGAAAAACAAGAACCTGTGTCCTTTTCGTATGTAATACAGATACAGACACCAGAGAATTCCAAGAAACCTATAGCTTCGATTTAAGTTTATCCGATAATTCCAGTTTACGTTCATCCGTTGAAACTATCCAAGAAGCTGAAGATGCTAGTCAAATTTCTCAAGAACAAATTGCCCTTTTCCAACAACAAAAATTACGAGCAGTCTCTTTACTCCAAGGAGATGAAAATTACTTTACTGACACAGAATTAGACGCATTTTATGCCCAAGGAACTAACAGCAATGATCCCGATGCAACTGCCGTTATTTGGGTTGATAATGATGACACAGTTCAAACCAGATTAACCACCATTTCTGAAGAGATTAATGAGACAGCAAAAGCGACCCAAGATGTCTTTACCAATACCATTGAGGAAGCCAATCAATTAGCAATATTAGAAACGGATATTTCTAATGCGATCGCAGAATTAGAAAGCCAATTAACTACCTTAAATACTACCTTAGAAACAGAGTCCCTAGATGTTAATAGTAATGAATGGGAGCGTTGGGTTCATTTACAAGGGTTAGAAGCATTACAAGATATTTTATTGACCGATGAACAAACAGAATTAAATGACATACAAAGCTTATGGGATAGTATTCCTGCTGCTATTAATTGGACTTCACCAGATAACTGGACAGACGCATTAACCCTATTTAATAATAATCCTGAAATTGTCGAAATTTATAAACAAGCTCAAGCGATCGCTGAGAACTTTACCAACTATCAAGGAGGTTTAGATGATAATGGACAAGCTGTCGATATTTATGCTGATTTCAGAGCAGTTTATCGCAATATTCTTAAATTTGAAACAGCCAAAACCTATCTAGAAAATGGGTTCAACTTCGATACTTTTAAAGCAGATTATGAAGCCAATATTGCTCAACTCAATACGGTACTCGATGACCTAGATAACTTAAAATTGGAAGCACAATATACCGCACAATTAGCATCTTTGCAAGCGGATCAAGAAGAATTAAGCACCATTGTTAATAGTAATGCAGCTGTGTTAGCCTTCTTTGAAGACTTACAAACCGAAGCCAATAACGAGTTGACAACTATTGAAAACGCATTAGCGGCCGCTTATACCTTTACTATTAATTGGTTCTTCTTCCGCAGTCGTTCCATTACGGTAACACTAGACTACAGCAATGATCCTAAATTAAAACAAGCACAAACTAATCAAACCATAGCAGCAACTAATTATCAGAATGCTTTAGAAGAATCTCAAACTGCGATCGAGCATAAAGCAGCATTAGATACCAGCATCGCAGAAATTAATGAACAACTGGAAAATCTACCCGATAGCAATGCCTTAGAAGAACTTTATGATACCCTAGATCAACAATATAAATTCTTACGCAATCTCAGTCGAGTTGCCATACAAACCCTCAGCGATACACGCGCCGATCAAGCAGCAGCAGGATTTGATGATGCGAGTAGTTTAATTGCAGAAGTTCAACATTATCTCAACAACTACACCGTTAGCACGGAAATAGTAGAACCCAGCAACACTCAAGAATTTAAGTCCGGACCGAGTAGTAATTCTGTGATTACTGAAACCCGTATTACCGATGGGTTTGAGGTTCTATCTCTCACTGGATTCAATCAGGGAGGAATTCATGCTGATTACAATAACATTGAACAGTTAACCGTCTATACCGGCAACGGGGCTGATACTGTTAACATTCATGATAGTTTGGGTCAAAGTAGCAGTGAAGTTGTAGTGATCACAGGTGCAGGAGATGATTCTATTACCCTATCCAATGACATTGCACCTATTGATCCACTTTCCACCGATGAACTTTCTGTGGATGACTATATAGGGGATGTCAAGATTGACGCAGGAACCGGTAACAACCAATTAGTCATTAACGATCAAGGAGATACAACAGGAGATACCATTGTTCAGCAATACACAGACGAATATGTTCAGATTACAGGAATGGCACAAGGAGACATCTATTATGTTGCCAATGGAGGAGATTTTGCCAAAGGTTTAGACATTACTACCAGTTCTGGAGTTGATCAGATTACCATTGAAGCATTACATGGAGAAGATCACACTCAGTTTAATAGTGGTGCCGGCAACGATAATATTCTCGTCAAGTCTTTTGTAAGTGATCCCTCTGCTAAGTTAACCATTGATGCAGGTATAGGGAATGATGTCATTGATGCAACTCAATCATCCATTGGGGTTAACATCTTCGCTAATGGAGGTCAAGATAGCATCTATGGTAGTGACTTAGACGACTTACTCAATGGAGGTGCAGGAGAAGATACCCTCATCGGTAACATCGGTAATGATACCCTCGATGGAGGAGAAGGTGTGGATCTCGTAACTTATGAAGCATCTCCCGATACTGTCGTGATTAACTTAGATCAGACCCAAAGCTATAGTAATCAAGGAGGTGTTGCTCTCGAAACCATGTTCCCGGAGCATCCTCTGGTAACAACTGATATTGAAACAACCTTTACTGTCAATGCAGGAGAAGGACAAGACGGGTTTGGTCACTTTGATCAATTAAGCAATGTGGAAAATGTCATCGGTTCAGCTTACGATGATGTCTTGATTGGTAATGAAGCTAATAATACCTTATCAGGAGGTGATGGAGATGATGTCTTAATCGGCAATGAGGGTAATGATACCCTCGAAGGTGAACAAGGTCAGGACACCGTTAGCTATCGTCGTGATCCTCTCGCTGTTACCGTTGATTTAACCCTCAATCAAGCTCAGGATGGATTCAATACTATCGATACCTTAGCAGATATAGAAAATGTTATCGGTTCACAGTTTGATGATCAACTCAAAGGAGATGACAAGGTAAATGTGTTGATGGGAGAAGCTGGAAAAGATATCATCCAAGGAGAAGATGGCCATGATCTTCTCTTTGGTAATGGGGATGAAGATACCCTCAAAGGTGGTTTGGGTAACGACCTATTGCTGGGAGGAGAAGATAATGATGAACTGGATGGTGAGGATGGTAACGATGGTATTCAAGGAAATGGAGGAGATGATTTAATCATTAGTAGTGCAGGGGATGATAGTTTCGATGGTGGGGAGGATGCTGATACAGTTAGTTACTTCCATGATCCCAATAGTGTGAGGATTGATTTAGGTTTAGGAACAGCAACCGACGGTTATGGAAATAATGATGCTCTGACCAACATCGAAAATGTTATTGGTAGTCAGTTTGGTGATGTTATTTTGGGTAACGCAGAAGACAATGACATCACAGGAGGTGCAGGAGAAGATACCTTACGGGGTAATGCCGGTAATGATACCTTACGGGGTAACGCTGGTAATGATGTCCTCGATGGGGGAGAAGGTGCGGATACAGTCGCTTATGAAACTTCTCCCGATACAGTAGTAGTTAACTTAGATCAAACCCAAGGCTACAGTAATGAGCAGGGTTTGTCCCACGAAACCATTTTCCTCGATCATCCTCTGGTGACAACCGATCTTGAGTCAACCTTTTCCGTCAATGCAGAGGAAGGACAAGATGGGTTTGGTTCCCTTGATCAATTTATCAGTATTGAAAATGCCATCGGTTCAGCTTACGATGATGTCTTGATTGGGGATGAATATGATAATGCTCTCTCAGGAGGTGATGGAGATGATCTCTTAATCGGTAATCAGGGCAATGATACCCTTGATGGTCAACAAGGTCAGGATACCGTTAGCTATCGTCGTTCTCCTTCGGCTGTTACCGTTGATTTAAGTCTCAATCAAGCTCAGGATGGATTCAATACTATCGATACTTTAACAGAGGTGGAAAATGTTATCGGTTCACAGTTTGATGATGAGATTAAAGGGGATGATCAAGCAAATGTCTTGATGGGAGAAGAGGGACAAGATACCCTCGAAGGTGGCGATGCTAATGATGTTCTCTTTGGTAATGGGGATGAAGATATCCTCAAAGGTGGCTTGGGCGACGACTTCTTAGTGGGTGGGGATGATAATGATGAACTCGATGGCGGGGATGGCAAGGATACCGCTTCTTACTTTACCTCTTCTAGTCGGGTTTATGTCAACCTCAAAACAGGTCAAGGCCGTTGGGGAGATGCTTATCAGGATAACTTTGAGTTGATTGAAAATATAGAAGGGTCTCTATTCAATGATCAACTTCGCGGAGATGATGATAACAATAATATCCTCAGTGGTCTTGATGGCAATGACTCTCTTTGGGGTTATGACGGAGATGATGAGATTCATGGGGGTGATGGTAGCGATCGCTTATATGGTAATGAGGGTCATGATCTCATCAATGGGGGTGATGGTAGCGATCGCTTATATGGTTATCACGGAGATGACCATATGAATGGCGGCCAAGGTGACGACAGCTTATATGGGCATGATGGTAATGATCTCGTCAATGGGGATGATGGTAATGATCTTTTATATGGTAATGAGGATCACGATATCATCAATGGCGGTCAAGGTGACGATAGCTTATATGGTAATGAGGGTCATGATCTCATCAATGGTGAGGCAGGTGACGACACCTTATATGGTAATGATGGCAATGATACCCTCAACGGAAATGATGGCAATGACCACATTCAGGGTCATGATGGTGATGATCTCATCAATGGCGGCCAAGGTGACGACTATATCTCTGGAAACAATGATAACGATACGATTAACGGAGATGAGGGTCATGATGACATTAGTGGCAGTTATGGAGATGATGAAATTAATGGCGGTTCAGGGAATGACAACCTTTCTGGTGGTGCGGGCCATGATCGGTTGAGGGGTAATGATGGCAATGATACGGTTAGTGGTGGCACTGGCGATGATACCCTTGAAGGCCACCTGGGGGATGATTTCCTCTTTGGTAACAGTGGGGATGATTATCATCTGGGTGGTTTAGGCAATGATTCACTGGACGATTGGACAGGGACAAATCGTTTTATTGTTACAACGTTGGGTGAGTCTGATATTATTGGGCATTTCCATTTTTCCAGTAATACCTTAGAAATGGAGGAAGAGATCAACCTTGATGAGATCGAAGTGCTTCACGAAAATGGGGATACTTTAGTGTTCTATCAATCAGAATTAATTGCAGTGTTACCCAACATAGAATTGCTTAAAGAATCTATATTTACTGGACTAGATTAAGAACAGGGTACAGCGATCGCCAAAATTGTGTCAAGAAGCACTGCAAACTGATTCAGATTCAAGATTGATAGACTTAAAATCCTCATTTTTTTTAATTAATTGAATAATATCTTCTTGGCGATTGCCGCCATCAGTAAAACTAATGGTTCCAGTGGCTCCATTTTCGACTGGAGGCCTTCCTAACATTGTATTGATATCCTGACGACTTGAAGGGTTGTTTTTCAAAGCCTCCACTAACACAAGGGCCGCATCATAAGAAAGGGCAGTGCGCCAACTTACCTCGTATGTCTTCCACAGTTCTTTTGATATATCTAAAAAGTCTTGATTATTACGAGAATCGCTATAATGCCAAGGAACAGCTACCATCACGTTTTTGGCTTTTTCTTTATTTTTGTAGTATAATTCTGGATTATAGAGACTGTCTCCTCCTAAGATTGCTAAATTCGGATATTTACTTTTATCATTAAACTTTTTGATAATCTCAATAGCTTGACCACGAGTTGTACTATTGGGCAGTAAAACAATAGCATTTTTTCCTTGAGATACAAATCCCTCAATCTTAGCTATCAACTGAGAATTATCAGGAAAATCATCAAATTTTAAGTCTTTTTTTTCTACTGCTGAAATACTTTTGCTGAATTCCTTCCATAAATCCTTACTATACGAACTGCCAGAGTTGTAAACAACTACAATTCTTTTATGTTGACACTTTTTGAGATAGTTGCTTATTTTTTGAGCAATCTGTTTATTAGTTGGAACCGTACGAAAAACATAGTCTCTTCCCCGCCCTAAGTTTGTTTTTGTACTCGTTGGAGAAATCAATATCAATTGACTTTGCTCATAAATAGGAGTCACGTTTTCAGTAATATCACTAGAGAAGTGACCAATAACAGCTTTTATAATTGTTTCATCGCTGAGAAAGTTAGCAATATCCTGAGCTTGTTGTGCATTATTGTTATCATCGACAATTAAGACTTTGAGGGCTAATGTATCAGTGTTAGATATTCCATATAAGTCTGGATGATTAAATAACTCTTGAGCATGAGCGACACCTCTAAGTATCTCAAGTCCTGTATTTTTCTCAGTATCTCTGAGATTATTATTAACAGGTACTATAACAGCAATGGTATTATGTCTTTGACCACTTTGTTCTATTTCTGCATTGTTTAAATAGATTAGCGCCTCTGGATCATTGATTTTTTCATTTCTCACTCTCGAAAGTATATTAATGGCTTCTTCATAGTTTTTTTGCTGAAAATATTCATTAGCTTGTCTTTTTCCATCAAACTCTTGATCAAATGAAACTAAAGACTTTTCTCCATAACTTATAAAGTCAGGAGGTGATTCAGGAAGTGGTGGGCTGGGTTTAGGAATAATCCATGTATAAACCAACAGGGTAAAAATACAAAAAAGTAATAAAGTTAGTAAAAAACTAACAAGGTTATTGTTTATTTGTCTAAAGAAATAATTCATAAAATCAAGTTATTTGATCATTTTTTTAAAGGCTTTATATATTTTGGGAAAGAATAGGCAAATCGTCAAGACGATGACAGTGATAAACAACAATAAAAATTCGCCCTCAGATATTATCTGTGCTTGATTGAGTAATCTTAGCAAAAAGAAGTTTAATATAATACTGCCAATACTTCCTAAAAAGGCAAAAAGATTATCAGAGGTATCTTGAGGTTTTGAGATAGCTTCAAGCTCACGCAAGATTTCATCTGCATTTTTAGGACGTTTTCTCAAATCATATTCCATCATCCAATCAATTAAGTCAGCAAAACGTTCTGACACTTGTAGGGACTGCTCTCGCCAGATTATTTGGTGTTTTGTGTTCAATTCAAAATCAAAAGGATGTTGTTTTGTTAGTAAATGAACAAAGGTACGACCCAAGGCAAAAAAATCAGATTGTAGCTCCACAGGTTGACCCAGTTGTTGCTCCGGGGGAATATACCCAGGAGTTCCAATCGCCGTTGGGTGAGCTGTTCGGGAGTTGTCTCCCTGAATGGCCAGATAAGTTTCTCCTAGTGCTTTGACCGCACCAAAGTCAATCAATACCAATTTATTATCAGGTTTGAGCATAATATTGTCAGGTTTGATATCTCTATGAACAAAATCAGGATGAATTTCCTTTAATATCCCCAGAAGTTGTTTTAGCCAGTTAAGTGCCTGTTGTTGGGAAATTGCCTGATTTTGAGGATTTTTAATATATTCTCCTAAATCTTCTCCTTCAATTTTCTCCATGACTAAACAGTGTAAAACCTCTTGGGTGCGGGGACATCGATCCCTAAAGTAACCATCTTGCTCAACTGTTGGTATGCCTGAATGATGGATACGCCTTAAGACACTTGCTGCTCGCTCAAAAAGGGCTTTTAGCTTCTCTTTGTGGTCTTGATTACTAAAGTCACTAAGTTTTAAAACTTTCAAAACTTTTAAAACTTGCTTATTACTCTCACTTGAATACTTATCTTCAACTTCAAATATTTTTCCAAAAGCCCCTTTATTCGTACTGAGTTCTCTTATTACTGAATAGCGACCTTGTACATTATCTCCTGGTTCAATCATTGTTATCTGTCCTTATTTTAAAATCTATTATTGAAACGCTTTTTGACATATTTTTTCACAAGAGGTTCTAGGATAAAAAGTGATTCCTCTCCCTCTTGATTGTTGTCAATCATGGCTCTGTGTAATAAGTTATTCAAAGAGTTTGTGATATCGGTTCTCGAAATATTTTCGGTAATAGAAAAGTCTTGAATGATACTATTTGTGGTCATTTCCTCGGAATGATTGGCTAAATATTTGAGAATGTTTTTATCTAAGTCTGACAAGTAGGAAAATTGTTTGTCTAAAAGACTCATAAGCACATCCCCCATATATAATGAACCTTGAAGAAACGGAGAAATTCTACCATTATGGACATTTTTAATGGTGTTAGCTGACATTTTTAAAGCCAATGGGTGTCCTTTATAGCTGTTAATTAATTGCTCTATGGCATAAGTTGTACCACCGAGGTCATAATCTTGCAAAAGTTCTTTGGCTTCTTCTAAAGATAAGCCATTCAGTTTTAATTGTCGAACCCTTCCTTTGGGACTAGCGAGTTCTATAATTTCTCTGGGAGGTTCCTGACTGCTCAACAGCAAACAACTCTTATGCCTTCCTTCTCTAATTTTTCGCAGCAGTTTGCCATAATTTTTACAATTCTCTCTATAGATGACAGACCCTTGATCATTCCTCATAACCCCTTCAAATTGGTCGAAAATGAGCAGACAACGATGTTGAGTTAAAAAATCAAGGAGTTTCGTGATTTTTCTGTCTACTGTTGTCGCTAAACTCTCATCTTTGACTTGTGACAGAGATTGAAGCAAGTCCAATAAAAGATCGTCGATGGATGGTGTCATGTCTAGACTTCGCCAAATTACACGCTCAAAAGCTGTGTAGTTGTTTTCTATGAATTTGGCCATCAGGGTTGTTTTCCCAATACCACTGATACCAAAAAGAGCGACTAACTTACATTTGTCTTTGATCATCCATTTTTCTAGATCATTGAGTGTATCAGAGCGTCCATAAAAGGAGTCAACTGTTGGGACTGTACTCCAATCTATGTATGAATGGGTCATAGCTTGAGAAACTGGTAAGACTGAGTCTACCTCAGACAAAAATGCCTTTATCGCTATCTTAAAATTTCTTTTTCTAATCGTTATGGTTTTTTGTGTGTATTCTTTCCTGATTTGCGTCAATAAACGCCAGAGTTTAGGAGCAAGTTGTCTTTCAATATAGTTAGTCGTATAAGGAGCCATTTGCTCTTCCATTTGTCCATAGGTCTTCTCGTCCCATGTTCCTCGAATGATGGCTTTTTCGGAATCCTCCAAACCTTTGTTTCTGTATTCGTAGACCAAAGCATCTAGTCTATGCACCACTTCTTCAATTTCCACGATTCAGCTAAACCTCCTTATGATCGGACTTACAGACTCCAAACCTCAAACTTTAGACAGATTGAGTCTTACTATTGGTGACTTATTATAGGCCAATTAGTATGAGTTTTATGAGGTTTGATGAGTTTTAATCTCTATTTATCAGACAAAATATGAAGAAAAAATTGGAAAAATGTTGTATTGCTCATTGATGAATTTGTTTAAGATTATGGCAACTAACTAAATTAATGAGAAGTAAGTGATGTTCAATTTTTTCAACTCCCAAAAGGTCGTCATGGTCATCAGTGGAGGAATGTTATCAACTCTAACTATATCAACTGTGACTTTAGCCCAAGTTAAAAAGTATCTCGATATAACTCCTAAAACTTGTTCAGTTTCTCATTCTCGAATTGGTGACGCACCCGTACAATGTCAGAAATATTGGCTAACTTTTAATCCAGAAAACAAATCTTCTGGACATCATTTCCTGTTTACTTCCTCTGGAAATGATCGAATTCTACTCTTCAGTCCGGATTCTTGGGGAGACCCTAAAGCGAGAGATTTTGAAATCACAGGTATGCTGCTTATGTATGACGATAAGCAGGTTTTTGATGAAGGTAGTGGACGTTGTAAAATCGATACCTATGGATTAAATTGTACTTTTTACTCTTTTAAACTTGAAGGTTTATTAAAGATTGATCTGAGATTTTAAAGAGAGTGCTTTTTTGTTTCATAAGGTCAATCTTTTTCAAAATTTTGCAACGAATTAAATCAATAAGGAGGCAGTCATGTTAAATTTTTTCAACGCCAAAAATACCTTCATGGCAATAACTGGAGGACTTGTATCAACTCTCATAATATCCATCCCTATTGTAGCAAAAGCTGAGGTGATTTTTAAAAAATACGTTCCTAATTGTACAATTTATTATTCTGGAATTCCTGATTCTGTTAGATGTCGAGAATATGTAGTTACACGGGACAACCAAAACCAAACCTATGGACATCATTTTGTTTTTAATCGTTCTAGAACTAAAAGTATTATGTTATTTAGTCCTAATTTCTCAATTCCAGATAGAACAGAAGTTATGTTTAAGATAACTGGCATTATGCTCAATAATGGTTCTAAAAAAATTATGTCTCAGGGAAGTGGCCGTTGTAAGTTTAATCTTTATTCGTTAAATTGTAATTACTACGATTTTGATACTGAAGAAATTTTGAATATCAACATTAAGTTTTAGGATAATTGAGGCCTAAAACTTAACTGAGATTTCTTACAATAAGCCTCGATAACGAATAAAAATCAAAATCACTGCCCAAGATCCCAAAGCTACTTTGATAGCGACCAAAATGTTCAGAATAGGAATGATCCCACCACTGAGTAAGGTTCCTATTTCGCCGTAGGGTAATTCTAAGCCAATTAAAGTAACAACTGCTAGAATAATAAAAATCAGCACAGAAATTTTTTCCCAAGTGGCTGCTTGCCAACGTTGATATAATTTTTGCATCCATTCCGATGGGGAGGTAATGGCAACCAGTCCGATGGCTGTTCCTCCTGCCACACCGGCAGCAAACCCTCCTCCTGGGCTAAGATGTCCTCTGATAGCCAGTTCAATGCTAACTAAGGCAGCAATGGTTGCGCCTAACCTTGCTAATACAATGGAAGGTTGATCGTTAAATTGATAAATTACCGTCAAGGGTTGTTCATTGCCCATGAGAAACCTGACACCCATCACTGCTAGGGTAAAGACAACCACCTCGAAGATGGTGTCATAGAGACGGTTTCTAAAGATAATCCCTGATACTGCGTTGGCAACACCGCTATCTTGTACAATGGTTTCTACCATAGATAAGTCTAATAATTCGGCCATGGGGTTAGGCATCACCAACATTTTTACATAAAGGGCAATTCCTGCTATGAGATAAACCCATTTCATGATTGTTTCTCCTGACTATTTGAGGGGTTAATATAAGTGATTAAAGCGGGGGATAGTTCGGGTTGGATGATATCATAAAGACGTTGCACTCTTGTCAGGGTATGATAGTTGTCATCCTTGTCTAAGTTGGCCTGACAGGTTCCGTGAATATCCTCATTTTTGAAAGCTTGATCTAAGGCTTGTTTGTCTTCATAAGCTACCAGTTCTAACCTGAGATGATATTTATTTAAAATTGTTTTTAATTGCGTTATTAATTGTTGAAAATTCTCTTCTTTTTTGCTTTCTTGGTCAATGATTCCTAATCGCATTACCATAGAGGAGCGAACAGCCACCCCATAAAGGGTAATGGCTAACATTGTACCTACTAATGCTTCTGTTAACGCAACATCGGCTGCCCCAAACATAGCATAAACTAAGGCTGCGACTGCTCCTAAAATACCTCTAATCACTAATGCATGGTAAGGGTTGACTTGTAGAACGGTTAATGCAGCAGAGAGGGGTAATAGGGCAGTGATAACATAGAGATAAGTATCATTCATTTTGGTTATTTTTTAGGGAAAGATGGAACTATTGTTGGATTTCTTCACTACTGGAACAATAAGCTAAAACATAACCTAAAACAGTATTCCAAATAGCGAGGGAAATAATTGCTAACAGTAATAATGGCCATTCATTTGGTATTTTTAAAAAGAGTCCAAAAATAATGCTCATTGAGCCTAATGTATCAGCCACAGATAGACTATGAAGTTTATATAAGACTGAGCGATCGCTGACTAATGGAAAGGTTCCCCAAAACCAAAAAATAAGACCAATGGCAATACAAAAATAACTTAAGTAGGTAATCATAGATTTCTAATATTTTTTGAGGATAAGGGTTAACTTTGTATCAGTTTAATTCGTTTTAAAATTTGTGCGAGTAACATTAAAGCTGCGTTACCAACACTTAAAATAATAACACCAACCACACCAAGCATCCAATCATCTCTTAAGACGGAAATCACTAAGATCATAACGGAGGTTTTGGTGGCAATACTGGCAAAAGCTAACATTTTTTGCCAAATATCATTGTCTTTTCCGGCTTCATACATAGGGATCAATAAGGCTAAAATCATGACAATTAAAATTAAATTCATGACTGTTTCCTCCGTCGAATACGATGAACTTCATACCATCCTTCTTCATGATATTTGAGAACAATGGTTTTTGGTGTAAAGGTAATAATGAAAATATCTAAAAAAATGAGTCCAGGGGTTCTCTTTGGTTTGACTCTTTCCATTTTAATTGCTTCTTCTTTGTGGGGAAAAAACATAATTTCTATGGCTTCAAAATAAGCTTGAGGAATAGCAATTAAAACTTCTACTAACGCTCTAAACCAGTCTTTTAACTTTCCTGGAGAAGTGAGTCTACGGGGTAATAATAGACAGATGGTTACGCCAATAATAATATTAGCTAAACTTAGATCAGAGGTTAATAAAAACCAAATGGTTAGTCTTAATAATAAGTCTAAATAGGCAATCATGTTTTTTATGAATCAGTTTAAATTATAACACAAGCATCCTGCTTGTTTGATCTATTATATCTTAATATTGGGGAATAGTACAAACCAAAACAAAAGCATTAACATTAAAATCATAACACCAATTAAGTGATCAAATTCCTCGGCAATCCGTGATAGTTTAACAACTGTTTTCTTAAAAATAAAACCATAGGCTAACCATCCTAGAAAAATAGTAATTAAAGGTTTAATCGTATTTTTGATTGTATAAGCTTCATAGTAAATACCATTGGCAATTACTAGTCCACTCAATAATAAAATAATTGCTGGCCAAAACCCTGCTTTGACTTTAGCTTCCCCCGTTTTTGTATGGGGTAAAAAAATAAATTTAGCAAAGGAGATAGACGTTCCTAATGCAGCAATATTCATGCCAATCACTTGCCAAGGTAAAAGATTTTTCATGGTTAAAACTTTTGCCCCAAATCCTGATAGTAAAGGAAACCCCGAAATGGAAAAACTAGCCATGACTAAAGCGATCCAAACCGGTGTATAAATCGGTAACTGTTTTAATGCTTTGAGGTTGCGACTGGGTAAAACACCTGCGATTAAAAATAAAGAAGACTTGACTAACCCATGAGTCAAAGCATAGAATCCACCCACCTCCGGGGCCGCTAAAATAAAGCCTAACTGGGAAACAGTATGAAAGGCTAACATTCGTTTACTATCCTTCTCAAACACAGCGTAACTCACCCCTAATAACGCTGTACCCACCCCAAACATACGCACAAGGGGATCAACTTCACTCACCATCAAAGCGCAACGAATGAGAGGATAAACCCCTGCTTTGACTACTACCCCTGATAACATAGCAGAGACTGGGGTTTCTGACTCAGAATGGGTTAGGGGTAGCCATAACCCTAATACAAATATACCCCCTTTGGCTAAAAGTCCCATAAAAATCAAGGCGATCGCTTCTGGGGGTGATCCTTCTAAACCGGCAAAGCTAAAGGAATGATGAGACTGATACACCAATACTGCCCCCACCAAATAAAATAACATGGCAGTGTTGCTGACAAACAGATAACGCAGAGCTACCCATATTGAGCGATCGCTTCTTGGATAGGCAATGAGTAAAAATGCGGCAATACTGATCACTTCTAGGGCCACATATAAACTGATAAAGTCAGCGCAAATAAAAGCAGCATTGACACTTCCGTGTAAGATAATAATTTGAGTATAAAAAAAGGCAGTCTTATCGCTATGCCAACAATAAAAAAGGACAGCTAAGGTAACCAAAGCATTGGTAAGAATAAAAAAGCTACTTAAATTATCAATTAAGAGAATAACCCCAAAATTATCCAGTAATGTTAAATCAATAGGTGAGGATAAGTTAAATATTGTTAAGGCATAACCCAAGGAAAAAATGGCTACCCCTAAAGCAAGGTAGCGAGAAACTTTGGGCAGTAAATAAATACTAAATCCTATAAATAAAGGTAAGGCTATCCAAATAATTGTTAGGGCTTTCATTAGAGGGGATCATCTATATATGTGGATGAATATGATATAGGGGCTTAATAATATTAAGCCCAAAGGTACTGTTCTCAAGGGGTATTGTTTTTCTCAATTTCATTGGTTTCTAATGTAGGATTATTTTGAGCAAGTTTGGTAACACCAACTAACATTAAGGCTTGAATAGAAAAGCCAATAACAATAGCGGTTAAAATCACAGCTTGAGGAACAGGATCAGCATAATTCTTATTGTTAATATTATCAATAATTGGAGTCACTAATCCACTTCTTGAAGCCACTAATACATAATAAGCGATTACCCCGGTACTCATGACATCCATCGCAATAATTTTCATCATTATATTGTGTTTGAAGATGATACCAAAAAATCCTAATAGGATGGTGGCAAAAATAAAAGCTTCTAGCATAATAGTCAATTAAAATATTAGGTACAAAGGAAAAATGAGGAAGAAACTCCATTCCCAAGAAACAGGATTAATTCATGATACAGCAATAGACAACAGAGATACAAAAGGTTCAATCAGATTTTCTAGTCCAATTTTTACACTCTCTTTTTTTTCTAGGGTAGAATCTATTAAATGGTTATTTCTAGAAGCATACCACCAACTCAGAGAATAAAATAGCCCAACTAAAAATAAGTTAATACTGTAAAAAATTTGCACATAGGGATTTAAACTATAAATATTAATAAAGTCGTTGGTATAGGGTATAAGAACAACAAACATTAATGATAATAAATTAATCCATAAATGAATGGTATGCGTTCTTTTATAATCAGTAAATTTTTGTAAATTATTAAACCGATAAAAAGCAATAAGAATGAAAGTACCTAAATAAATATAAAGTGTAGGTAATTGATCAATAAGAAATTCCTTGATTTCTTTGCTCGACATCTCTGCTTGAACATTGGGTAAATCAAACTGCAATACCATTAAGGTCATTGCTAACATAAAAATACCATCAGAGAGTCTTTTTAACCGTTGTAAAGATCGTATTTCATCCCCATTGTTTTGATTCATATTCCCCCCTATGAATTATCTTTCTGATTAATAAAACGAATGAGAGCATAACTGGCAGCCAGAGCTAAACAGGCAAAAGCGAGGGCAATTAAATCATTTTTAGCGTATTTTGAAGGATCAAAAATAATAATTTTTCTAGCAACTGCAATGAGGGCGGTTACTACAACTAACTCAACTTGAACAATATGTTTTCTGAGGTAAGCAGTAATATTTTCTAATAGTTCTAAAGCAATTAATATATTGAGGAATAACCCAAAAATTTCAATTAAAGTTTTATTAAAAAAACCCACAGGTTCAGTGGTAAATAAATCTCTAGCTAATACTAATGTCAAATCAAATAAAGAAACCCCAATAACAATAACTAAAGCAACAGATAAAATTTTAGAAACGGCATTCTCAACGAAGTGAATGCCGATCATAAAATTGTCATCTTTTAATAGTTTCATTCCTTTAATTATGAAGTTTTTAAACCTGTTTTTTGACGGGTTTCTTTTTACCATTTTAACTGCTTTGACCGTGATTGGCTTATCATTATACCATGACAATGGCCAAAAAGGGACAAAACTTAATTAATAATTGTCCCTTTTTTTGGTGTTAGTTAGCTATATCGGCCTTTTGTAATTTTTCTGCCGTTTCTGAAGGTTCTTTAAAAGCAAATCGTAATAAAGGAGGTGCGAGGAAAGTTGTGAGAATGACCATCACAATAATCGCTGCTTCTAAAGACTGACTTAATACGCCACTTGCTGAACCAATACCAGCAAAGACTAAGCCAACTTCCCCCCTAGGTATCATGCCAAAACCAATGGCTAAACGGTTAATTTTTTCTTGCCCTGTGAAAGTCCATCCTGTAATTAGTTTTCCGATGATAGCAACAACAATCAAAAAGGTCGCAATGATTAAACCTTCTCTATTTTCAGGAATAAAAGGATTAAGTACACCTAAATCGACTTTTGCACCTACACTAACAAAGAAAATAGGAACCAAAATATCGGCAATAGGAATCACTTGTTGATCCAATTCTTTGCGCTTATCGGTTTCATCTAAGACTAAACCAGCAGCAAACGCCCCTAAGATTGCTTCGAGTTGAATAACGTTAGCTAAAAACGCCATAAAGAAAGCGAAAATCAAAGCAGGAATGACTAACTTTCCACGGGTTTGTAGAACTTCTGAAACAGCAACAAAAGACTTATTAAAGAACTTACCTAAGAAAATGGAACCCAATAAAAAGACGGTGGCACTAACAATTAAATAGATGACATTAACGACATCAACTGTGCCGGTTTTGGCTAAACTGGCCACCACCGCTAAAACGATAATACCTAACACATCATCAATAACGGCTGCACCAACAATGATTTGTCCTTCCTTTGACTTTAAATAACCTAACTCTGACAAGACTTTGGAGGTAATACCGATACTGGTAGCGGTTAACGCTGCACCGGCAAAAATAGCCGGAATAGTGGGAACATTAAACAACAGCATCAAACCAACCGTACCCGCAGTAAAGGGAGCAACCACCCCCACAACCGCCACGATAGCAGCTTGATAACCCACTTCCTGTAACTCTCTGATATCTGATTCTAGACCGATTTCAAACAGGAGGATAATTACCCCAATTTCTGCTAAAACAGAAATGACTTCACTTTGGGTATTAAACACTTCTGGAAGAGCTTCGGGGGTTAAACCACCCACTAATTGTAAAGCACTCATCAACACTGAGTCGGTAGCGGTGGCACCACTTTCGGGAAACACTAATAAATGTAAAGCAGAAGCACCAACGACAACACCCCCGACTAACTCGCCTAAAACAGGCGGTAAATTAAGGGATCTTGAGATTTCTCCCCCTAACTTACTGGCGAGATAAATAACAATTAAACTGAGTAAAACACCCGCTAAAATCATCGGGCCATAATTGGCTGTTGTTTCCGTGGCTAAAATTGGAATAGGTGGACTTATGAGCATAATTTTTGACTAAGTAGACAATTTTTTTTGAAACATGGAGGTAAATGTAGAATTTAGAAATTCTACATTCTTAATTACCCTTTCTTTCTCTAGTTAGAAATGCGATCGCCGTAAGTAACCCCATTACTGGAGTTGGTATCGTCTTTGGGGAAATGAGAAGCATTGATTCCCATATTTTTTTCAATTTGCTCGACGGTATATCCATTGAGACTAGCGACGGCTAACTGTAAGGCTGCAACACGGGTTTGAACACGGTTTTTGTGAGGAACCCGATCCAAAATATCGAATTTTTGCAGTCTTTCTTTGAGTTTTCCTTCCCCACCGACAATATAAACTTCTAATCCTTTAGCATAAGCGTCATCGATGGTTTTCTCAAGAGCTAAGGTGGCAGTGACACCCAATAAAGGTACATGAGTTAAGTCAATGACCAACATTTCGTAATTGTCTAAGATGTTCTGACGTTGGGTAATGGCTTTAGAGGCACCGAAACTCATTGGACCGCCTAAGTCGAGTAATAAGATGCGTCCATTGGCTTCTTTCATCAAGTGTTTAGCTTCTTGGTTAGCCAGACGATCATCTTCATGGGTGTCAATAGCTTTAACCCGATCAGCTTGAATATTGGCTAATTTTTGGATGGTTAAAATGTTAGCAACGAATACCCCTAAACCAACAGCAGTAATTAAGTCGTAGAAGACAGTGAGCAACATCACCCCATACATGATAGCCGCTGCTTTCCAAGACAGTTTATGAGCGCGTCCGAGAAACTTCCAGTCAATAATATCGATACCCACCTTAAAGGCAATACCGGCTAACACCGCTAAAGGAATATTTTGGGTTAAAGGGGCAGCCCAAAGCACTACAACTAATAAAATGAAAGCACGAGATAAACCAGATAAAGCCGTTTGTCCTCCAGCTTGAATGTTGACAACGGTTCCCATGGTTGCACCGGCACCGGGTAAACCACCACATAAACCAGAGACTAAGTTACCAAGACCTTGACCAATTAATTCTTTATCAGAGTTGTGTTGGGTTTGGGTTAAACTATCAGCAATAACTGCGGTTAATAATGCGTCGATACAACCTAACATCCCTAACACTAAACCATCTACAATCATGATTTGCACTTGATCGAGGGTAAAGGTAGGCATGACTAAAGAAGGAAGTCCGGCACTAAACTCAGGAATAGTTTTAATATCCCCATTGGCAAAGAAGAAAACTGAGATTAAAGTACAACCAATTAAAGCAACTAACTGAGGAGGGACAACTTTTTTTAGTTTGGAGGGCATTAAAAATAATACCGCTACGGCTAATAACCCTAAAATAGCCTCACCCATGTTCATATTGAGATTACTCAATACAGTCGGGGCATTTTGTAGAGCAGCAATAACCCCACCTTTCGGGTTAGCGGTTCCCAATAATGGACCAAATTGTAAAATAATAAGGATTAGGCCAATACCTGACATAAAGCCAGAAATTACGGTATAAGGCATTAAAGTAATATATTTACCCAGTTTCAGCGCACCGAGAATAATCTGAAAGACCCCTGCTATCATGACAACGGTAAAAGCCATTGCTAGTCCGTTTTCAGGGTTGTCTGCCGTTAATTTTGTGATCACTGCTGTCATTACCACTGTCATCGGACCAGTGGGTTCAGAGATCAGGGTGGGTGTCCCTCCAAATAAAGCAGCAAAAAATCCGATCAAGACTGCACCCCATAAACCCGCAGCAGGACCTGCACCAGAGGCAACCCCAAAGGCCAAGGCCATGGGAAGGGCGATCACTGCTGCGGTTACCCCGCCAAATATATCGCCCCTGACATTTCTAAAATGAATACGATTCGTTATTTGCATGACTATTTGTTAAGTTTTCTTAAGGTTTTTTCATGGTTTGATTTTATCTGAACAATGCCTTTGGCTAAGACATCTCCGTAAATTTACAGACAACAGTTAATTGATAAGTAAGAGGGGAAAGGGTCAAGACTCTGATGAGTCCTACGCTTTGACCCCCGATACAGCTAGAAGTCTGTTGCTGATAGTGTTATAGACTAAGTTCTATTTTTTTTTATTTAATCATAGTCTAATTACTATAGTAGATTACAGCAAGTCTTAAGGATTCGTCAAGACCCTTTTTATTAATTCTCAAAAAGTATAATAGACTACATATCTCCAATGGCGGGTTACATGGGATGGTTAAATTCCTGTTATAACCTGATTTATAGCCGTCTAACCTACCCTAATGTATAGAATATGAGTGACCCTGTAACCATTGAAGATATTTACGCACTGTTTAAAGCTTCTAGTGAAGAGTTTGATCGTCGTCTCTAGTTTTAGGATTCAGGAGTCAGGAGTTGAATATTAGGTGTACTTCACTTGTCAAGAGAAACACTATATAACAACAAAATTTAAGGAAACAAATTATTACTTTCAACTCGTGCCAAGCAAATTATAACTCATTGATTAATTTTTGAGCATTAACGTAGGGTGGGTTAGACGGCTAAAATTTAGGTTATTAAAAGAATATAAGAATCCGTCGTAACCCACCATTTTTGTTGAAAGGGTCTACTAGGGTGTGTCTGCAAAGTTCAAAAATCTTAGTTGAGGGAGGTAGAGGAAGCAGAGAGGGAAATTAGCTTATTTTTAATATTCTAATAGTTTGCAGACACACCATAGAATTATCTGTTAACTTTTGTAGGGCTTAATACCATTAAGCCCCTACATGGTATTAAACTCATACTAACTCATCATGCTGCAATATCACTGTTTATAACTGTTTACAACCTTAAATATTCCCTCAACGCTTCTGGGACATTTCTAATAGTTAAATAACATAACTTTTTGCGTTACTTATCCTACTCTCTGTTTTATTTCTTTTCTTTCCTTTCCCAAAAACATAGGTTACAAGCGCACACCTTTTCCATTATTTATAGAATACCATGTCAAGTCAATTAAAAGCAAGCATTGTTAACAATCAGTAATGTAAGGTATGAGATGAAACACAAAAAGGATAAACCACGTCTAAACAGCTTATGACCTAAGATCAGTCATCAATAAGTTATAAAACCCTGATCATTTTGGCCATCATTATGGACAATTAATCATCTAACTATATATAAAATTATGTGTGGAATTGTGGGCTATATTGGCACAAAAACAGCAACCGACGTATTAATCGACGGTTTAGAACGATTAGAATACAGAGGCTATGACTCAGCCGGTATTGCTACGGTTTTAGAAGGCAATATTCACTGTACCAGAGCAAAAGGTAAACTCTATAACCTTCGGGAAAAATTAGAACGGGAAGTCAACCTCTCACAAATGGGTATTGGTCACACCCGTTGGGCCACTCACGGTAAACCCGAAGAACATAACGCCCACCCTCATAGAGATAATAGCCAACGAATAGCAGTTGTGCAGAATGGCATTATTGAAAATCATCAAGAATTACGGGAAGAATTGATTAATAAGGGGTGTGAGTTTGCCTCAGAAACTGATACCGAGGTAATCCCCCACTTAATTGCTCAATATATTCCTGAAACCTTAGATTATGATGGTTTATTAGAAGCAGTACAAAAAGCCATCCATCGTCTCAATGGGTCCTTTGCGATCGCTGTTATTTGTGCAGACTATTCTGATGAAATCATTGTCGCACGACATCAAGCACCCTTAATTATTGGCTTTGGTCAAGGGGAATTTTTCTGTGCGTCGGATGTGACTGCGGTAGTGCCTCATACCCATGCAGTTTTGTCCCTGGAAAACGGCGAAATTGCTCGTTTAACCCCCCTCGGCGTAGAAGTTTATGATTTTGACCTAAAACGTCTCAGAAAGCTGCCGAGAACCCTTGACTGGAATATTACCACTGTTGAAAAACAAGGGTTTCGTCACTTCATGCTCAAAGAAATTTATGAACAACCTTCCGTGGTTAGAAGTTGTTTAGAAACCTATTTAGATCCCAGTTGGAGTGTTGAACAAGGAGAAGAAAAAAGTCCCATTGATTTAGGGTTAGCGGCTGAACTTTGTGACAATGTAGATTATATTCAAATTGTTGCTTGTGGCACCAGTTGGAATGCAAGTATGGTGGGTAAATATTTACTCGAACAATTAGCAGGTATTCCCACCATGGTACAGTATGCTTCAGAGTTTCGTTATTCTCCTGCACCCATGTTAGGAAATACTTTAACCATTGGGGTAACACAGTCAGGGGAAACCGCCGATACTTTAGCTGCATTAGAGATGGAAAAACAGCGCAGAATGGGCTTAGAATTTCCTTACAATGCACGAATTTTAGGCATTACCAACCGTCCCGAAAGTACCCTTGCTCACATGGTTGATCGTATCATTAATACGCAAGCAGGGATCGAGATTGGTGTGGCTGCCACTAAGAGTTTTATTGCTCAATTAATGGGCTTTTATTTCTTAGCGATCGAATTAGCTTATCGTCGTAAAAATCTGAGTTTAGAAAAGTTTGAAAGTTTGGTGAAAGGGTTACGAGAGTTACCCAATCAGATCGAACTCATTTTAAGTCAACAAGAAAAACAAATCGAAGAATTAGCCCACGAATTTATCGATACTCAGGACTTTATTTTCTTAGGAAGAGGCATTAATTTTCCCATTGCCTTAGAAGGATCATTAAAGTTAAAAGAAATCAGTTATATTCATGCAGAAGGCTATCCCGCAGGGGAAATGAAACACGGTCCCATTGCTTTATTAGATGCTAAAGTGCCGGTGGTTGCTATTGCAATGCCAGGGGATGTTCATGATAAAGTATTATCGAATGCTCAAGAAGCCAAAGCGAGGGATGCAAGGTTAATTGGGGTGACTTCTGTTGATGATAATGAAGCGCGAGCAACATTTGATGACTTGTTCTTTGTTCCCCATGTGGATGAAATTTTATCGCCAATAATTGCCGTTATTCCCTTACAATTATTAGCTTATCATATTGCAGCAAGAAGAGGGTTAGACGTGGATCAACCTCGGAATTTGGCTAAGAGTGTTACGGTGGAATAATTGTTAGTTTTAGGCAAAAAATCATGTAGAATGACAATAAGGTTGGAAACTTTACAATAAAGTTAGAAACTTAAACCGTACAATAATAGTGACTCTATATTGTACGGTTTTCTCATGGCTAGAAATAGATATGATTGGACTCAAGATAAGTTCGAGCGATATGTAAAAGAAGGACGAGGTACAGGTACAGGAAAAGACTACAAACCTTGGATACTGTCTATACTTATCTTAGAAAATATTGGCAAAGAGGAAAAACTAAAAATTCTTTGATTCCCGACTATTCCAATTCAGGTGGTAAAGGTAAAACCAGAAAAGTTAGGAATAGTATCAAGCGAGGGCGACCAAAGAAGTATAAAAACGTTGCAGAAATAGGTGAAGGAATAAATATAACTGAAGAAGAATAGCGTTGATAATCACTAACTTTTCGTTTTTTTCGCCGAGTGGATGAGGGTGTATTTAAAGGCTGACGCGCTAATATAGTGTGAGTTCGGCTCAAAAGTTGTTGAGGAGAAAGAAAACCAAGATTCAGTAGATGCAAAAGTTTTTGTTCAACAGCGATCGCTTAATGAGCAAAGGGTGAATTAACTCAATACATAAGTTCTAATATGGGAATAAAATCCCATATTAGATTATCGTTTTGTAAAGTAAGAATATAGAGACCGATACTGGAAGGAGATAACCACTGTGAAACAGCACACGAAATCTCCAAGTTAATTGGTCACGGTTAAACATTACGTTGAATTATCGACTTGAACCCTCAAGAACATCAAGTAGCTTAACTGCTTGACAAGCTGCGTTCAAAAAGAACATGGTTAAAAGTGGAATACTTACCCATATTTATTGATAGTGGGTTTCAGTTGGATAGACGAAGATTAAACATTTCCTAGAATATTTTCTTTCTATAGCTAAGGCCGAGCCATCGAAGTGTAGCTGAGTATCGCCGAACTCTTAGTGATGGAACGGGGCGGATTATCGGGCGTAAATAGTTCCGTCCACAGCCCCTCATGAATCTCGACCAAATATTAACGTGCGATAGCAGATAACTTGTGTTACCACTTTATTCATTTTCTGCTAGCATGAAAGTATGACTCTAAATCTTTCTAGAAGATATTGACTTTCGTATTATGGCCAAGGGCTTTCTGGGTAAGCATACTCTTGATGCAGGTTTCGGACAGTTTAGAGATATTTTGAAATATGTCTGCAAAATTAGAGGGAAGTATTTTGGCTTAGTTGACCATCGAGGAACCAGCCAGACTTGTCCCAATTGTCGTGCAGAGGTTAGCAAAACACTTTATGATAGGGTTCATCATTGTCCTGAATGTGGCTATCAATGCGATAGAGATGTTGCGGCTGCACAAGAAATCTGTAATCGAGGCATAGAAACTACTACCCTGGGACTCAGGGGAAAGGAAACCGTCTGTCAAACGGGGCTTACAAGCTATGCCGTCGCACGGCAGATACAGCCCCTCGTCGAGGTGTCGGGGGTGATGAGCCTAGATAACTGGCGTAGGGGGAACGTCCCTCTGTGGGCAGAAATATCTCGTCGTGAGTCGAGAAGTCCCAACTATAATCGCAAGATTTAGTTGGGGAGGATGTCACAATAATCAACAATCAATATAGATGTGCTAAAAATTCCATGACTCAAACGATCGCTGTACAACTGGATCATCTCACTGGTTTAGATATTAGTCCTGTCACAAAAATTGTTGAACCGTCACTAAAAGAAGGGGCGATCGCTACCTTAGAACAAACCTTAAGCTTTGATCTGCAATATCCTCGCGATCCGGGTGATCCGAGGGAACTTTCAGAAATTCCTGAGGTTCGTTTATGGTTTGTTCGTTTGGATGCGGTTTATCCTTGGTTTCCTTTTCTTTTGGATGCCAAAAAAGGAGAGTTAGCTAGATATGCAGCGATGTTAGTCCCTCATCAGTTTAATCGTGTGGAAGGGATTCAATATAACCCCGAAGCGTTAGAAATTTTTGTGATGAATAAGTTATTTATTCTTTCTGATTGGTTAGAAGAAAAAGGGATATATTCTCAGTTTCGCTTAAAATCGATGTCGCAACTCTTTGGTTATGATATTGATGATAGTTTTTTTGAAATGATCAAAATTTAGAATTTAGAATTTAGAATGGATAATAGATAATGGGAAGAACCGATATCTAGATGGGCGATCGCATTGACGTGTAACGTTATCCGTCAAAATAATTTGCTTTTTCAAATCTGCTTCTTAGGGGCCTAATATTTGTAGGGGCTTAATATTATTAAGCCCTGCTTCTTGTGTCGTTATGATTTTGCCTATCTTAATCTGAAATCCACTTAAATCAGTAAACCTTAAAATTCCTCTGGTAAATCGATCTTCCTCTGCCTCCCCGGCACACCTTATCTTCACGTGTGATATTCAACAAGATTTCATATTAAAAATTAAGGAATAATTTAGTTAATTGTAGGGTGGGCAAAAATAATATATGGTCTCAATACAACTGAAATAATAAATCATTTTGCCCACCTTAATAGGGTTTATTCATTCTACATATTAAGGAATAACTTAGCCATAAAAAAACTAGCAATAGTTTTACCATCAATAATATCTCCTGACAAAATTGCTTGTTCAAATTCATCAAAAGTCATGAAAATAACTTCAATATCTTCATCTTCATCTTGTTCAGGAGGCTGTTCCAATTTTTCTAAATCTTGTGCTAAAAATGAATAAATATATTCATCAGAATAACCAGGAGCTAAGGGAAACCTTCCTAAATAATCCCATTTATTCGCTTTATAACCGGTCTCTTCTTGTATCTCTCTTTCAATGGTAATTGCTGCTTCTTCATCCACTTCTAAAGTTCCAGCCGGAAACTCTAAAAGCCTGGTTTCTACTGCAAAACGATATTGTTTCACTAAAACTAATTCCCCTTCTTTGGTAATAGGAACCGCTAACGCACCGCCCGGATGACGAACACATTCCCAGTTGCCTTCAACTCCATTAGGTAAAACTAATTTGTGGACATCAAAATTGAATTTTCTACCCCGATAAAAAAGGCGTTGTTCTAAATACGTGGGTCTTTCTTTTTCCATTGATTTAATTTCAGATTTTAGGAATTGATGGGATGTTAGACGGCTATAATTTAGCATATCATCAGCATCTAATACCAATTTTCTAAAATCTAGCGACACATTCTCGTAGGGGTCAACGGCCGTTAACCCCTACAACATCATTACTGTTTGTCGTTGTAGTGGACTGTTTCAGTCAATGATCGTGCATTAGATTTTATGTAGTGCAAGCATCTTGGTTGCTATTTTTAGAGTTAGTGAGCATCTTGCTCACATTCCTATTGCCTCATTTTAGCTGAAACAGTGCAGTAGGGTGGGTTAAACGGCTAAAATGTGCCATATTCACAGCATCTGAGAATGCGTCGTAACCCACCGTGAACAAAATAAGCAACTTGCTTCTAAAAAATCTAAAATAGTTGTAGTGGAGTGTTTCAGTCAATGAGCGTGTATTAGATTTCACGGAGTGCAAGCAAGATGCTTGCTATTTTTCCATTTAGTGAGCAAGACTTGTACTGAGCGTGTCGAAGTATGCTCACATTTCTATTGCCTCATTTTAGCTGAAACAGTCCAGTAGGGTGGGTTAGACAGCTAAAAAGTGCCATATTCAGAGCATCTGAGAATGCGTTGTAAACCACCATGATCAAAACGAGGATATCAATAATGCTGCGGTGGATAGGGAATGTTGTCAACAGGTTAATGGGCAAAAACTCAACAACCTCTACTGAGGAGAGGAGGGAGTCTCAAAACCCCACAGAAAGCGATATTAATCAATATATCGACTTTTTATCAGAACTCTTGCAAGCAAAAATAGACAATAATGATACTGCCGTCATTTATGGGATACTCCAACGTCATCAACCTCTCTTGGATGAAAAGTTTGCTATCTTGTTGCAGAGTTTCGCTAGAAATGTCTTTTCTGAAGGAAAGACAGACCAAGCAACAGCGACAGCAGCAGTGATTAATAATTTATGTCTTGATATTCAACAGTTTCCCTTGGGAAGTCGGTCCAATAATCTAGAGATTGCCATCATAGGTTATGAAACAATTTTACAAGTCTATACTCCTCAGGCATTTCCTTTAAGTTAAAAGAAGACTGGGACACTGCCGTCAAAGGCTACAGTTTCGCTATCGAAGCAGTGGAACAAAGTCGAGAATGGGCTTTTTTACAACGGAATAAAAAAGAGATCCAAGCAGAGGCGATCGATGTTTATCATCAACACATTGCTGCCTGTGTCAAAGTGGGACGGTTAGAGGAAGCATTTGGAACAGTAGAAAGTAACAAATCTCGTTATTTAACTGAGTTAATGGCTAATATAGACATTATTATTCCTGATGATGCCACAGAAGAACAAAGAGAAAGCTACAACGAATATAAAGCGTTGCGTCGTCGCATTGATACCTCTGGGTTGCAAGCAGAAGACTTAACGAAGTCAGAAATCAGAACTCAGAACTCAGAAGTGGTTAAGGTTGTAGACCAAACTATTTCGATCACCCCAGAAAAATAATTATCCCTGAATCAAGAACAATTAAACAGCGATCGCACTCGTTTAAACGAACTGTTAGAAACAATCAAAAAATTCGATCAAGATTTTACTAAAAACAGAAGTATAGAAAGGGTGAAGTTATCAGACATTCAAGGAATATTAGATGCTGAAACGGTTATTTGGGAATGGTATATTATTCCACCGCAAGAAGACAGCAAAGAGTCTTATTTTTATACCTTTATCATCACCCATAATCATATTGATGTTGTTCCAAGTAACAGTGAACAATTAGATCAATTGATTGATTGGGCCAAAGATTATTTAGAGAGTTATTATGGGGTAATATCCTCATTTTGGAAGTTAGTTTTTGTAAGAGGTGCTGAAACCCTTGGGTTATCATTACTGTGGGCTATGGTTTTACAAAAATGGTATAACTGGTATAACTTTACCCAAAAACTAGAAATTTTATGGGAGAGATTATTAATACCGCAACTTTTAGATAAGACTCCGGAGCAGTGTAAAAAATTAGTATTAATTCCCCATCAATATTTACATCTGTTTCCCATTCATGCTATTTCAGGAAACATTAATGATCAACCAATGAGTTTACAAAAACGATTTGAAAAAGGAATTCAATATATACCCAGTTGCCAACTCTTACAAAGACTTTATCAAAAATCCCAGAACCCTGAGAAGAAAGCAAGTGAAACATCATTTTTTGGTATTAAAAATCCGACCCTTGACTTAAAATTTAGTAAAATAGAAGTAGAAAGTATTGAAAAACAATTTATTGATCGTTTCGTTTTTCCAGAAGGACAACCTACCAAAATACAATTTCAACAAACTGATACCATTAAACAACTTCGTGAAAGTGATTATGTTCATTTTGCTTGTCATGGTCTATATAACTTTAACAAACCTTTAGAATCAGTTTTATGTTTAGCGAGTAATAATAATCTCCCCCAAAAGACAGTTAAACAAAGAAAAAGACAAAACCCAGAACGATATATTACTCTGAGAGATGGAGAAGAATATGACATTACACAAGGGTTACAATTAAAAGATATTTTTGCGAGAATAACCCTACCAAAATGTTATCTTGTCATTCTCTCTGCTTGTCAAACAGGAGTAACTAATTTTAATTTAGATGTGGATGAATATATCGGTTTAGGAACTGGTTTTTTATACGCAGGAAGTCTTCATGTTATCAATACATTATGGAATATCGATGACTTTGTAACCGCCATTTTTATGATTCATTGTTATCAACAGATCATCGATAAACATCAACCCGTTCCCATTGCTTTACAACTTACCCAAAAATGGATAAGAGAAACAAAAACATCAGAAATAATACAATGGTTTGAAGAACTTGAAAACAAAAAAATCATTGATGAAGCAACAAAATATGACATGATTACTGTTTTAACCAGAGATTATTATCAACAAAATCCTCCCTTTCAAAACCCTAATTATTGGGCCGCATTTTGTAGTTTAGGACTTATTCATTAAAAATTAGTAATTATTGAGTCTTTGCTAGTTCATCATCATATAAGCTAAAATAAAACCAGAAAATTCCTCTGTGTCTTCCCATGTCCCAAGAAGCAATCAAAACCATCAATCGCTTTCTAAATATATTAGAAACAGATACCGAACTTTCCCCCGAAAGTTTACAAACTTTACCTGAAATCAGCGAGCAATTAAATCAATTAGAATTAGATCAGTTAAATGAGAATAAAGCTTTCTTTAATATTAGCAAGATTATCCTCCAATGGAGTCAAAACTATCCTCAAGTCCAAGCTTTTTTAAGACAAGATCCCAATGAAAAAATAAAGCCCAAAAATAGACCAAAATCTAACGATAAAGACCTTACCATAGTCAATCAATTTCAAACTCCAAGAGAAGCAATTGAAATCCTAAAAAAAGAAATAGAAAAAAGTCAAAATAATCCACCCCAACAATCATAAAATATGACTTTAACAAGGCTTTCAATTCTTAAATTTTAAGAGAGCGGTAATTCTAAATTATAAATTCTTCTTGACCGTAATGAACTATTCTGAAATAGAAATTTGTGAACCAAATTTTCATAGTTTTATCTTCAAAATAAAAAACAATAGTGATAATGAATTAACTAAAATTGTTGAAGAATGTAATCATGTCATCCAACAATTTTCTGATGATTATCCTCAAACAGAACTTAAGATAGTCAATAAAAATCAAGACCAAAAAACAACAAGATTATTTCAATTCCAACAAGAACCATCTTATAATTATGTCCAATCTCAAAAAAATAACCATCAACAATTATTGATCGATCTCAAAGTAAACAGCGATAATTATACCGTAATTTTTGATCACTTTCTTGAAGAAGAAAGTACATCAATTCGACTAAAATTATTACAAAAATTAAACCCAAACTATTGTTTTCAAAAGATAAAAAAAAGTTGGGAAGATCAAGAATACATCGGGGAAACCTTTATATTTACAGCCTTTTTATGTCCAGAAGTTCCTCAAGAAGAGTATCGTAAAATTGCTGATGAATGTCTTAATTATTTAGTTGACAAAAATCCAGAAAACTATTTTTATCAAGAAGGAGAAATATTTAATAGTAAAATTTTTGAATATGGTAAACCCAAAACTGATAAATTTCATGCTTTAGTTATATTTTTTGATAACAAAAAGAGTAGTGAACAATTTGAAGAAATTTATTGGGAATTAGACAAACTACTCTTATACCATCATAAAATAATATCAAGTTATCAAAAAGGACATGAATGCTATAGAAAATTATCCCAAGAAATCATAAAAATAGAAGAAATCGCCTATAAAATACAACAAGATTTTAATAGTCAAATAATCACAACAACAGAAAATAATTCTAGTATTGAAAAACAAAATAAAAATAATTCCCAAATTTCTCAAAAAGAAAAAGAACTAGAAACTTATAAACAAAACCTCAAAGACTTATTAAACCTTTCCCTAAACTATTCTCGACAACTCCGTGACCTAGAACATTATCAAAACACCATAGATATTAATGGTTATAACTACGAAATCAAACTGAATCAATTTAAAAATCAAACTGGAAATAATCTAACATTTTTTACCCAGTTTATAGACGAAGAATATAAAACATTTCAAAAGCAAATACAAGGAGACATAACCTATTGTCATCAAGGCACTGTTATTTTAAACCAAAGTATTGAAAGTATTAGAGGCCTCATCGAAATACTGCAAGTAGAAAGCGATCGCCGTCGAGAAGATAGAGAAAATGAACGCGATCGCAACCTAAACACCACCATTGCTTTTGTTGGTACGGCGATCGGAGTTAGTGGACTGATCGCCACCAGTTACCCTTTAATTAATCAACAAAACGGCCCTTTACTTCCCCCCAAACTCGATCATCCTCTTCATCCTTTCTCAAAATCTATTATTTACAGTCTCCTTGGAGGGGTTAGTTTTGCGCTTATTGTCTGGCTTGCTATCATTGCCGTTAGACATATCATAAAATTACTAAAATGTCAAGATAAAAAATAAAAAAGAGGGAATACTCCCTCCTTTCTCTTCCTTAAAATTAAGGATTTCTTATTCTTCTGTGGCAGTAGCAGTCGCCGCTAACTCTTCTTGAGGTTCTTCCACCTCTGTCTCTGTCTCTGTCTCTGAAGCAGAAGGCACTTCCTCTAAGTTTTCCTCAGTAGGAGGTTCTATCCCTTGAGCTTCAGCTAGAAGTTTTTGACGATATTTCTCCGCCATTTCTTCCGCTTTCTCGAAGACTAAATCTCTATTCTTCAACATATCACCCGCTTCCGGTTCTAGTTGCTTAGTCGATAGAGAAATACGTCCTCTTTCAGCATCGAGATCAATGATCATTACCTTCAACTCATCATTAACCCCAAATACACTGTGAGGGGTATCAATATGGTCGTGGGAAATCTCAGAAATGTGTAGCAGTCCACTGACTCCACCAATATCGATAAACGCCCCATAAGGTTTGATTCCTCTGACAGAACCAATCACTACTTGACCCACTTCTAAACCATTCATCTTCCGTTCGACTAACGCACGACGATGGCTGAGAACCAGACGGTTCCGTTCTTCATCCACTTCCAAAAATTTTAAGGGCAACTCTTCCCCAACTAAATCTTCTTTAGCTTCACGGGTACTAATATGAGATCCAGGAATAAAGCCCCGTAACCCTTCAATTCTAACCAAAGCTCCGCCTCGGTTGGTGGCAAAGACATTAGAGCGCACTGTAGCATCTTCTTTTTGTAGTTGACGAACCCTCTCCCAAGCTCGCATATATTCAATACGGCGAATGGATAGGGTCAACTGCCCATCCTCATTTTCATCGGTGAGAATGAAAAATTCCCTTGTCTCGTTGGACTGGAGAACCTCATCTGGATCATCCACCCGATTAATAGACATTTCTTGGATGGGAATATAGGCAGCCGTTTTTGCGCCAATATCAATTAACGCCCCTCTCGGCTCCATACTGAAAACCGTCCCAGGAACAATGTCCCCAGGACTAAAATGGTAGTCGTATTTGTCGAGGAGTGCGGCAAAATCTTCGTGAGTAAAACCAATGTCTTTTGTTGTTGTTTTCTGAGTTACCATGTACTTTTGTTTTCCTATATCTGAATCTCCGATAGTGGGCGGTGCCTCCTGTTAATGTACAGCTTCTAATTTTAGGGGTTTAGATCAGGGGATCATCACCCTAAGCGAATGAACTGCCATGAAGAATCTCCTTCTCACCTAAGGTGACAAGGAAGGTCTTAGAAGATTGAGTGTAGTATTAGTCAATCAGTTTCAGGATACAGACTCTTTATCATATCACTATAAATTATAGATGATAATTGTTGTAAGTGAGAGATTGTTAAATTTAATTTTTTTATCAAGCAACGAAAATAGACTTGAACTGCTAGAACTCATCTCAACTAAAATAAACGTTACAGTTGAAACTCAGCAGGAGTTAGGAGTCGGGTTACAGCTTTGTTTACTAAATTGACTTCACTAATGTCCTAATATTTAACTATAGCAATCAGGTTTCAATTCTCAGAACATGATGAGGTTTTAAGAGTGTTAAACCCCTACAAGGGGATCTCTATAGGGACATAATAGCATTATGTCCTAGTCGTTTATTATATATGATTCCTAATTACTATATTTGATGATTTTTGAGTGCCAGTTATGATTCACTCCATTTTTAGTTATTAATAATTCCTGATCAAAAGAAAAATAAATATTGATTGAATTGATATTTTTATAAATTTTATTGAGTTGCTATCTGTAATATTTTTATCCTTTTTTATATTTTTTGGTAAATATTATTTAGTCCTTTTGCAACTTTTTTTTGATAGTCTTCAAACTCACATTAAATAAATTCAAAGAAATAGATTTTCTAGAAGATGCGAAACAATGAATCTATTTAAAAACAACAAAAACCGCGTAAAAACCAGAAAAACAATAGTCATGTCTTTGAAATTAGTCTATTTTTTATAGATTTTTAAATTTTTAAAATATATTTTTATGGCGTAATCATGTTCTATTGTTACTGTTTAATTGTATGAAAAAACATTATTTTCCAATGTATTACTGAATATTCTTTATATAAATCAAACAATAAGATTAAGTATTTTAACTGATAGGAGTGCCGTGGTATTTCTGATGACTATCTCGAATAATTAGCATTATAAATTAATTATATTGTTATTGAATTGAGACGGTGAAAACTAATGATTGAAGCTGGTAAAAAAATGTCAGGAACTGATGGCAACGATACCCTTTCTGGAGGTGAAGGAAAGGATACGATTCATGGTGGTAATGGGGATGACTCCCTCTCAGGAAATGGAGGAAACGATAGAATCATGGCTAGTCATGGAGACGATCAGGTTTCTGGTGGAGAAGGAAATGATCGACTTTGGGGAAATAATGGCAATGATACTCTCTCTGGGGATGAGGGTAACGACACTCTTAAAGGTGGAATGGGAGAAGATAAACTTGATGGGGGAGACGGTAACGATCGCTTAATCAGTCGTAGTGATGCAGGAGAACCAAAGATTGCCCAAGATACTGATGAATCTCAAGTATATCCTGAGCAACCCTTTTTAGAAGCTGATGATACCTTAATTGGGGGATCTGGGGCCGATACTTTCCAGTTTGAACTGTTAATTAATGCCAAAGCAGCGATCGCCGAAAAACACGCCGATCCTATCACTGGTAAGGTGAACTGGAAAGCAGTGGCCCACGAAAATGATAACGTTCATGATCACTGGGTTGATAGCATTGGTAATGATGTCATTCTTGACTTCAATAAAAGTGAAGGGGATAAAATTAGAATTGCTGGTCATACTGTAGAAGTTAGGGAAATCGAGTATATTGATGTCGACAACGATGGTAACCTTGAATCCATTATCCACTTAATTAGTAATCAAGGGGCTAATGGTGGGGCCCACAACCAAGATGAACTAGGAACCATTACTGTTCATGGTGATAAGGTTGAAACGTCTGATTTAAGGGTGAATGCTGGGGTTTTCTATGGGGCCTTTAACTCTATTCATAAGATTGTTGGAACCGATCAAGATGATCTGATCTCTGGTACTAATGGTGATGACACCATTGATGGTGGGGATGGAGATGATGTTCTCAGTGGAGAAGCAGGAAAAGATAAACTTTGGGGAAATGCCGGAAATGATAACCTTTCAGGAGGAGAGGGGAACGATACCCTTGGTGGTGGAGAAGGGGATGATACCCTAATTGGAGGAGATGGTAATGATAAACTTTGGGCAGGTTTTGGAGATGATCAAGTAGTAGGAGGAGAAGGAAATGATCACATGAGTGGAGATGGGGGGAATGATACCCTCTCTGGTGGAGATGGGGAGGATCGTCTTTTCGGTGGGGATGGAGATGATGTTCTCAGTGGAGAAGCAGGAAAGGATAAACTTTGGGGAGGAGATGGTAATGATAATCTCTCTGGTGGAGAGGGGAACGATACCCTTGGTGGTGGA